>NZ_JBHYJB010000025.1:0-144435 GCF_042740175.1 Streptomyces sp. NPDC059009
CACCCGCTTCGACAAACGAGCCACCCACTACCAAGCCATGGTCACCCTCGCCTGCCTGCGACTCTGGCTGCCATGACTTTGCGGACACGACCTAGCCCTTGACGGCGCCCGCCGCCAGCCCCGACGTCACATGGCGCTGCAGCAGCAGAAAGATGGCGAGGGCGGGGAGCGCGAAGAGGGTGGAGGCGGCCATGGTGGCGCCCCAGTCCGTGCCGAACGTGTTCTGGAAGGAGGAGAGCCAGACCGGGAGCGTGCGGCTGTCCTGCTGCTTGATGATCAGGAAGTTGGCGTAGGCGAACTCGTTCCAGGCTGTGATGTAGCCGAACAGCGAGGTCGCCATCAGGCCCGGCGCGAGCAGCGGGAAGGCGATGCGGCGGAAGGCGCCGGTCCGGGTGCAGCCGTCGACCTGCGCCGACTCCTCCAGCTCGGGCGGGATGGTGGCGATGAAGCCGCGCAGGACCACGATGGTGAACGGCAGCGTGATCATGAAGTACACGAGGGTGAGGGTGGGCAGCCGGTCGAGCATGCCGGTGTCGCGGGAGATGATGTAGATCGGGATGATCAGCGACTCCCAGGGCGCCATCTGCGCGATGAAGACCATCAGCATGAACTGCCGCCGCCCGCGCCACCGCATCCGGGCCACGGCGAACGCGGCCCCGAGCGCGACGACCAGGGCGAGCAGCACCGCGCTCCCGGTCACCAGGATGCTGTTGCGCCAGAAGAGCGCGAATCCGTCTGCGTCGACGGCCGCGCGGAAGTGGGCCAACGTCCAGGTGTGCGGGATGAGTCGAGGGTTGGCCGACTGGATGTCCCTGGTCGGCTTGAAGGCCGTGGCGATCATCCAGTACACGGGGAAGAGGCAGATCAGGACGGTGAGTGTGGCGGCCGCGTTGAGCGGCAACCGGCGTATCCGATGCATGCGACGTGTCCGATGCATGCCACGCATCCGGCGAGTCCGGGAGCGGGGCACCGCACGGTCCCCTGACAGAACAGTCACTGCTCGGCCTCCTGACGCAGCATCTGACGGAAGTACGCGACCAGGACCCCGGACATCAGCACCACGGTCACCATCGACGCGGCCGCGCCGAGGTCGTAGTGCTGGGCGGAGAGCGCGGACTGCACGGCGTACACCGGCAGGATCGTGGTGGCGTCGCCGGGGCCGCCGCGGGTCAGCACCCAGATCTGCACGAACGCCTTGAAGGTCCAGATCACTTCGAGCGAGACGACCAGCATGAAGATCGGCCGGATCATCGGGAAGGTGACGGAGCGGAAGATCCGCCGGGCCCCGGCGCCGTCGAGCCGTGCCGACTCGTACAGCTCGGCCGGGACGGTGCTGAGTGCCGAGTAGAGGGTGATCGCGGCGAACGGCACGGACTGCCAGACGATGAGCAGCACGAGGATGGCGAACGACGCCGTCCCGTGGGCGAACCAGGGGTAGCGGTCGAAGGAGGAGAATCCGAGCCCCTTCAACGCCCAGTTGACGATGCCGAATTCGGAGTGGAACAGCCACTGGAAGACGGTCGTGGCCGCGACCACCGGCATCGCCCAGGCGAGCACCAGCGCGCTGAGCACGACGGTCCGCCCGAACCGGCCGAGCCGCTCGGTCATCAGCGCGACCAGCGTCGAGATCACCATGATCAGAACGACGTTGACGCCCATGAAGAGGAACGTGCGCCGCACGGTCTCCCAGAAGCGGGGGTCGCCGAGCAGGGTCCGGTAGTTGTCGAGCCCGACGAACTCTGCGTCGCCCAGGATGAGTTGGCGCAGACCGAAGTCCTGGAGGGAGATGACCACGGCGCGGATCAGCGGATAGAGGAGCAGATACAGGGTGCCGAGGACCGCGGGGGCGATGAGGGCGTACGGCCAGAGGCTGTCGCGCCGTCGAAGGGGCGGGCGGGGTGGACGGGGCCGGCGGCGGCTCTTGGCGAGCGGCCCCGCCGTCGGCGGGACGGGGATCTTCCGGGGTGCGGTCCGTTCCCGGGTGGCCGGCACGGTGGTTCTCCTCTCCATGGGTTCCCGGGCGACCGGCATGGTGGTCCTCCTCTCCACGGGGTGACGGTGGTTCAGGAACCGCTCTTCATGGCCCGGGTGACGGCCGCGGACGCCTTGGCCGCCTCACTCCTGGCATCGCCGCCCGTGATGACCGCCGTCATGTAGTCCTTGATCGGGTTCTCCGCCTCGACGGCGGCCCAGCCCGGTGTGTTCGGGGTGGCGTGGCTGTTCTTGGCGGCGCCCACCGCCATCGCCGAGGCGCCCGGGTCGCCGGAGACGGCGCCGGCCAGGGTCGTCCGGTTGGGCACGTAGCTCATCGCGGCCGCCAGCTTCTTCTGCCAGGTGTCGCCGGTGAGCTCCTTGATGAAGGTGAGCGCGGCGTCCTGCTTGCCGGAGGCCGCGGGGATGATCAGGTCGGAGCCACCGGTGAAGACCGCCCCCGGCTTCGCGCCGGCCTTGCCGGGGATCGGGAAGAAGCCGAGCTTTCCCTCGAGGTCCGGGTTCGCCTCGGTGATCACTTCGGCGCCGCCGGGCGTGGCGATGACCTGGGCGACGTTGCCCTTGGCCATGACGTCGGCCTGTGGCGGGTCGTCCTCGTCGGAGTCCTTGGGTCCCTTGCCCAGCGCCTGGAGCTCCTTGTAGAACTCCATGCCGCGGAGCGCCTCGGGGGTGTCCAGGGTGCCCTTCCACCGGCCGCCCGACTCGGTGGCGAGGTCGCCGCCCTCGTCCCAGATGAACCCGGCCAGGGCATACCACAGCTGCCCGGGCAGATAGATGCCCTGGACCCCGTCGCTGCCGCCCTCGTTGAGCTTCTCGGTGGCGGTGATCCACTGCTTGCGGGTCTTGATGGCTTTCGCGTCGACCCCGGCTTTCTCGAACAGGTCGGTGCGGTAGATGACCACGCGGTTCGCCGCGTAGTAGGGGACCCCGTACTGCTTGCCCTCGTAGGCCCCCGGCTCGGCCAGCCCCTTGAGCCAGTCCTTGCCGTCGAGCTCAGCCACCTTGTCGCTGAGGTCGGCGACGCCGCCGCTCTGTGCGAACTGGGCGACCTGGGTGTTGCCGACCTCGATGACGTCGGGCGCGTCCTTGCTGGCGAGGGCGGCCGTGACCTTCTGCCCGATGCCGTCCCACTCCTGGATCTGGACCTTCGCCCTGATGTCCGGGTGGGCCTTCTCGAAGCCCTTCACGAACTCCTTCTGGAACGACGCCGACACGCTGTCGCGCATCAGCCACACATCGATCGTGGTACGGCCGCCCTTCGACCCCCCGGAGCCGTCCGAGGAGCCACAGGCGCCGAGCCCGGCTGTCAGGGCGAGCGCGGAAACACCGGCGAGCAAGCGGAACTTCACAGTTCACCTCTGTGAGAAGAGACCCACCTACCTGACCAGTAGGCACCAACTGGTTACCTAATCTGTTGGTGGTGGAAGAAAGTGGCATGGACCAGTGGGACCGTCAAGTCCCTGTGCAACAGCGGGAGTTACGGGGTTCCGGTGCTCGGCCAGGGCTGACCAGTGGCACAACTATGCTTGACCAGCGGCCTCTTGGTGCCACCTCATGGCAGACTGGTCAGGCAGCGATTCGTGGAGATTCGTGGATACGGGGATTCGGGGTTCGGGGAAGGAAGGCCGGTACATGGACACTCAGGCGCCCGGGGCGGTTCTGAAGCGGGAGCGGGTCCGCGACGTCATACTGGAGCTCGTCGAGTCACGCAGCCCCGGCGACCCGATCCCCTCCGAGCGCACCCTCTGCGCCGAACTGGGCGTCTCCCGGCCGACGTTGCGCGCCGCGGTCGACGAACTGGTCGCGTCCGGGGTGCTGATCCGCGAACACGGCCGGGGCATGTTCGTCGCCCCGGCGAAGATCACCCAGGAGCTGGTCTCCGGCCGGGAGACGCTCACGGCGCCCCTGGCGGGCGGCACCTGGTCGAGCCGCCTCCTGGAGTTCACCACCGTCCCGGCCGGGGCCCGCGTCGGCCGAAAGCTGCGCGTCTCGCCCGCCGCGGAGATCGTCTACATCGCGCGGCTGCGCCTCGTCGACGGGGCGCCCATGGCCATCGAGCATCTGCACATCCCGGCGACGCTGGTGCCCGAGCTGTCCGCCGAGGAGCTGGAGAGCGGCGATCTGTACGAGCACCTGCGCGAACACCACGGCGTACGGGTCCACGAGGCGGTCCAGGCCATCGAACCGACCGTCGTCACCCGGGCCGAGGCCGAACCGCTCGACGTGCCCGAACTGTCCCCCGCCCTCCTCTTCGAACGCCTCACCACGGACACCGAGGGCCGCCCGGTGGAGTACTGCCACTCGATCTACCGCGGCGACCGCTACCGCATCGTCTCCCGCCTGACCCTGGGCGCCTCCCCGGACGGCGCCACGGTCCCGCCCCCCAGGGACGGCCACCACCCGGGCATCCCGCCGGGCGACTTCGCGCATCGGGACCCCATCACGTCGTCGTCCACGATCGGCGACGTGCAGGCGGATCGCTGACGGGTCGGCGCAGGTGCCGGGTGCCTCGTGCTGGTGCTGGTAGAAGCCGTCGCCGGGCCTGTCCCGACGTGGGCCATTGGCGGCCCGTGCCTCTTGCACCTGGGTGAACCTCGCGGGCGTGCGGGCGCGCCCGTCGGGTGGGGCGCGGTGAGCGGGTGGTCCCTGGTGGAGAGAGATCGCCACCCTCCCGGCGCACTCTCCCCGCTCACCGTTCCGAGCTCCCAAGCTCCGTACTCCCCGAAGAGAGGCCGCCCTGATGCGTCGCTTGTCCTTGACGGCAGGCTCCGTGATGACCGTCCTGCTTCTGACCACTGGCTCGGCCGTGCCCGCGTCCGCCCGGCCCGCGGCGGACCCGGGGGATCCGTGGGTGGTGCGTTCGACCACGGTCGAGCTGCGCCGCGAGCACTTCTCCTACCTGTGCGACCGGCCCGACGCGGGGCCGCCCGCGGCCACGACCCTCAGCGTCTTCCCCTACGAGGTGCAGGCGCGTGTGGTGGAGGACCAGTCCGACGACGACCAGCAGGGCACCATCGTCTGGGACGGTCATGAGGCGGACGCCCCCGAGCACTCGGTGCACGTACAGGTGACCCATGCCTGCGACGGCAAGGGGCCCATCTACCTTGAGGGATACGCGGACTTGGGGCCGCGCGGCTACTTCCACGTCGAGCCCGATCCCGGCCACCCCGGCACGGCCCGCTTCGAGCAGTGGGACCTCGCGAAGCTGCCGCGCCGCACGAGTGACGACACCGACCCCGGCCGGCCCGCCGAGGACGGCACCGACCCCGGCCGGCCATCGGACGTCGACGGCGCGACACCGGGACCGCGCGGCAGGACGAAACCCGACCGCTCCAAGCCCGCCGTGGTCGACGTCCTGCTCGTCTACACCCCGAAGGCCGCCGCGATGGCCCGTGGCGACAAGCAGTTCAGATCCGTGGCCGCCTCCGCCCGTACCGCCGAGACACGCATGAACCGGGCCCTGTCGGACAGTGAGGTCAAGGCGCGGGTCGACGTCGTGGACACGCTGGAGGTCAAGTCCTTCAAGGGCTGGAAGGTCCCCGTCGACGCCAAGAAGCCCAAGGGGGCCCAACAGGACGTCGAGTTGGACGACGGCGCCATGCTCAATCTGCTCGAGAACCCGAAGGACAAGCACCTCGGCGCCCAGGTCGCCGAGGAACGTGACCGGCAGGCTGCCGACCTGGCCGTCCTCGTCACGGGGCACACGGGCAACAGCGGCATCAGCAACGGTTCCGACGCCCCGGGCCAGGCCACGGCCGACGATTCCGCGAACGCCGTGATCAGCTACGACTCCATCTTCCTGCAGACGTTCAGCCACGAGGTGGGCCACAACCTCGCGCTCGCCCACGACCGTTGGACGCTGAAGCACGACCAGGCAGGCTCCGGGTCGCCGAGCACCAAGTACCCGTACAACCCGGGCTGGATCACCCCGGACCAGAAGTGGGCCACGATCATGGCCTACGAGTGGAACTGCGAGCAGGGCAACAAGACCTGCCCCATCGCGTACTACTACGCCAATCGCATCCACCGCTGGCACGGCCAGCCGCTCGGCGACCGCAACAACGACCAGACCCGGGTGCTGCGGCAGACCGCCTACCTCGTCCAGGACTACCGCACCCCCAAGAAGCCGCGCCCACGCCAGGAGCTGACCCTCGACACGTCCCCGAAGGCCGGCGGCACCGTGCGCCCCCTCGTCTGGGGCCCCTACCGCACGGGCACCCGCGTCGTGGTCAAGGCCGCGGCGAGGCCCGGCTACGCCTTCAGCGGCTGGGACTTGGACGGACAGCCGCACGCGAACACGACACCGGACATGTCGCTCCTGATGAACTCCGCGCACTCCCTCACCGCCCGCTTCGAGATGTCCTGCGCCCATCCCGTCACGAGCGCCTTCGCCAAGAAGTGGCGGGACCTGCGCGGGGCCAAGGGCCGCCTGAAGTGCCCCGAGGCAGCGGAGCGGAGACTCAAGGGCGGCACCCTCCAGTACTTCCAGGGCGGCTCCCTGTACTGGTCGCGCACGACGGGCGCGCACCCGGTATGGGGTGCCTTCCGCAGTGAGTACGGCAAGCTCGGCTGGGAGCGCGGGCGCCTCGGCTATCCCACCACCGACGAGCAGAGGATCTGGGGCGGCAAAGCGGTCCGCCAGCGCTTCGAGGGCGGTGCGCTGACCTATGACGTGCGGACCAAGCAGGTGTCCGTCTGGCTCAGGAAGTAGGACAGGGCCGCAGGTGTCAACTCCCGCAACGAAGGGGGTGTGCCCGGCCGAGCGCGCCGCTCGCGGTGGTGGGCGCCTCGCCTCCCGCCACTTCGGCGGGGAGCCGCAACGTGGCGATGGCGCCGCCGTCGGGAGCGTTGCGCAGTGTGAGAGTGAGGCCGAGGACGTGGGCGTGTCCGGAGGCGATGGTCAGTCCCAGGCCGTGGCCGCCCGCTCGGTCCGGGGCGCCGGTGAGGAAGCGCTGGGCGCCGTGGTCGAGGATGGCGCGGGGGTAGCCGGGGCCGTGGTCGCGCACGGTGATGTGCGGGCCGTCCACGGTCACGACGACGGGCGGACGGCCGTGGCGGTGGGCGTTGACCACCAGGTTGGCCAGGACGCGCTCCAGGCGGCGCCGGTCGGTCCGGACCGTGGCATCGGCGTGCACGCGCACGGTGGTGTCCAGGCCGGTCGCGCGCACGAACTGTGCGACGGCGGGGCCCAGTTGGCACGAGGACAGTTCCGGTTGTTCGCCGCCGCTGTCCAGCCGGGAGATCTCCAGGAGGTCCTCGGTCAGTCGGTGCAGTGCCTGGAGCCGGTCGTTGATCATCTCTTTGGGGCGGCCCTCGGGCAGCAGGCCGGCCGCGGCGAGGCAGCCGGTGAGCGGGGTGCGCAGTTCGTGGGCCACGTCCGCGGTGAACCGCTGTTCCGTGAGCAGCCGCTCCCGCAGGGAGGAGGCCATGGTGTCCAGGGCCGTGGCGACCGCGGCCACCTCGTCACCGCTCTGTGCGCCGTCGCGCTCCGGCGCCACGCGGGTGCGTGCGTCCAAGTCGCCCTCGGAGATCCTGCGGGCGACGGCGGCCGTGGCGTCGAGGCGTCGGCTGATGCGGCGGGCGATGAGCAGGCCGGCGCAGGTGACCGCGCCGGCGGCCAGCAGGGCGGCGCCGAAGATGGCGGTGTCCATGGCCGCCAGATAGCGCAGGGTGTCGTCGTAGGGGACCTGGGCGGCCACGACGTGGTCGTCGGCGGGGGCCGCCGCCCACATCACGTCTTCGCCACGGTAGGTACCCGGCATGCTGCCGTGGTCCCCTCGCAGCGCCAACGCCCGTAGCTCTGCCGGCAGTTCGGCCGGGTCGAGCAGGGCGCGACTGTTGTTCAGGGAGCCGCCGTAGGCGTAGGCCGACAGGGCGCGGCCCAGTGAGGCGGCGGCTTCGGCCCGGACAGCGCCGACGGCGTGCCGGGAGACGACGTCGTGGACGGTGACACCCAGCACGGCCGCCGCCGTGCAGGACACCGCGGTCACCGTCGCGGCGATCTTCCAGCGCAAGGAGCGGCATCGGGCGGGGAGCAGCCGGGCCAGAGCGGCGCGGACGCGGGTCATCGATCCTCGCTCTCGGGCCGTGCGGGGGGAGTGGTGGCGGATGTGCCCTGACATCTGCTGTCGCCGCAGTCGTCGAGGCTGAGATCCCACAGGCTCATCACCGCACCGTTCCAGGCGTAGTCGGAGACGCTGACCTGATCGGGGTTGGAGCTCGGCTCGCGCACCGTCAGGTGCCCGGCGGCGACCTCGACGCCGAGGACGACCGCGCGGCGGGCGAGGACGCGGACGACCGCACCGTCCTTGACGGTGTACACACGCAGCTCGCTGAGGCGCCCGTCGATGTCCACGGCCACGATGAGTTCGGGCGGACCGGATCCGGTGAGGTTGTGGAACATCGGCTCCCGCACCGGGCACGCGCTGCCTTCGCAGGTCGCGAGCGCCCGGGTGGCGCGCGGGTCCTGCTCGCGGCCGCGCCCGGTGACCTTTCCCGCCGACGCCGCGAAGTCGGCCTTGACCACGGCCAGGGCATCGGCCTTGCGCAGATCGCCACCCGGAGGGACCGGGACACCGGGCACACGGACCGGTTGGCCCGGCTGCCCGCCCGGCGGCGGGGGCTGATGGTCGGGCCACAGCACGCGGGGGGCGGTCACCTGCTCGTGCGCACCGAGACTGGCCAGGCCCTGCTGCCCGCCACAGCCGGCCAGGAGCAGAGCACCGGCACAGCCCAGGACTCCTTGCAGCACACGGGAACGGCGTCGCGAGCGCGCCTGCGGCGGCATGGGGCGTTCTGGTGTCATGGGATTCCCTGCTCTCAGCCCCTGTTGCGTACTTGTCGCGTACTTGTCGCGTACTTGGCGTCGAGCACGCGAGAGGGGCGGGGCTGCCCGGAGGATCTCTTCCGGACAGCCCCGCTCGATCAACTCTCGACCGCGTGGTGACGGTGCGTCAGTGCTGTCCGCCCTGTCGGCGTCCGCGGCGCAGCATCGTGAACCCGAGGCCGGCGGCTGCCGCGGCCGCGGCGCCACCGCCTGCGGCCAGGAGCGCGGTGCCGTCGGACTCGGCGCCTTCGGCTCCCGCCTTCACGCCGCCCTTGGGGATCTGCTGGTCCTTGCCTCCGGTCGTGCCGGTGTCGGTGCCAGTGCCGGTACCGGTGGTGCCAGTGGTGCCGGTGGTGGTGCCGGTCCACTCCTGGAGGATCTTGCCGGACTTGGTGAGAGTGACCTTCAGGCCGGACTTCAGCGTCACCGTGCGCTTACTGGAGTCCAGGTTGGGGCCGACGTTGCCGCCCTTGTCGAAGAGCTGGGCGCCGTACTCGCCGTTGCGTGCCTTGGAGACGACCGCCTTGCCGCCGTCCTTGAGCTTGACGGTACGGATGTCGTAGTCGTGCCGATCGCCGTCCGGCTTGGGCTTGGGCTTGGGCTTGTTCTTGGTCCACTGCTGCGCGATCTTGCCGTCCTGGGAAATGCTCACCTTCAGGCCGGACTTGAGGACGGCGGAGGGCTTGGACCGCGCGTCGATGGTGACGGAGTAGGTGTCCTTGCGGTCGTGGAGGGACGCCTTCCAGACGCCGTTCTTGTTCTTGGAGACCTTGGCCATGCCGCCGTCCCAGAGGCTGACGTAGCGCTCCTCGGGCTTGGGCTTGGGCTTGGTGCCGGTCCACTCCTGCTTCAGATCGCCGCCGTGCTGGAGGGTGACCTTCAGGCCGGAGGCCAGCGTCTTGGTGGCGCCGGGACGCTCCAGGGCGCCCTGGGACTTGCCGGAGGAGCTGAGGAGTTCGGCGCGCGGAGTGCCGAGAATCCAGTTGATCTTCGCGGTGCCTCCGTCCTTCAGCTTGACGGTCTTGGTCTTCACCTGGTCCTGCGGCCTGTCGGGCCTGTCGGGCTTGTCGCCGGACGTCTCGTTCTTCCAGGAGGAGACCTGGCCGGAAGCGGTGAGGGTGAAGGTGTAGCCGTCCGCCTTCGCCGAAGCCGAGTTGCCGAACGCCTTCAGCGTCGTGGCGAGACCGCCGCCCTTGACCCGGTGGACCTCCGCCTCCCAGCCCTTGACCTTGTCTTCGGTGGTCGGACCCGAATTGACGTGCTTGTACAAGTGGGCGACATAGCCGCCGGGCAGTTGCTTCGACCCGGCCGCCTCCCGCTTCATCTCCTGGCGGTTGCCGTTGTCCACATCCGTCGTACCGCCATTGCCGTCGGGCTTGCGTCGGTTGTCGTCGGGCTTTCCGCCGTTGTCGACGTCGGTGGGCGGGGCGGTGGGCGGGGCGGTGGGCTTGTCGCCGTCCGGCTTCCAGTCGCCACCGACATGGGCATCGCCACCGCCACCGTCATTGGCATCGGCATTGGCATTGGCGTCCATACCCGGCTGAGAGACCGAGGTGGGCGGCGAGGGAACGGCCGACGCATCCGCGAACGCGGCACCGACCGGCAGCGTGATGCCGGCCAGAACGCCCGCGGCGATCGTCGCGGTGCGCAGGTTGCGGCGGCGGGCGTGACGGGAGTGACGGGACGTAGTCATGAGTGGACACCTCGCAAATCGTGGGGGAAGACGCCGGAGACGGGGGAGGTCGAAGGTCCGGCGCGGTGTGGACACCACGTTACGAAGGCAACGTTTAGGTAATGGCTAAGCAATGTAACGGTTGGCGGCATAGGTCTTCTCAATTCCCCTGCGCTCCTCCCGAGCAGATCCCGAGCACCTCCCGAGCGGCTTATTCAGCCCGGCAACGGAGGGGATATTCGAGCTCTCCGCTCCTCCGTAGGCGGGTGGATGGCGCATAGGCGCCGGGCGGCGATTCGGGCCGAGTGGCCGCCACCACCGGCGAGGTGAATAGCCAGGTGAAACATCTGCGAAACGTGCCACTCGCTACACATGAATTACGGCGGACCGCACGGGCTGTCCGCACCGACTGAAGGAATGCACATCATGCGAAAGATCAAGGCGATGACGTTCGCAGGCACCGGAATCGCGGCACTGGGACTCTCCCTCTTCGGCGCCGCCGCGGCAAACGCCGCCCCTGAAGGCAAGGCCGACCACCCGAACGTCCGGGTGGTGAATCAGAAGACGGGCAAGCAGGTGAGCCCGGAGCAGCTGGCCAAGGAGACCGGCGGAAAGGTCACGGTGACGGTCGGCAACAAGGACAAGTCGTCGAAGGCGAGGCACCACGGGAAGAAGCCGGGTGTCCAGGTGGTGGACCAGAAGACCGGCAAGCGGGTGAGCCCGGAGCAGGTGGCCAAGGAGACCGGCGGCAAGGTCACGGTGACCGTCGGCGACAAGGACCTGTCGACGCGGCACGGGCGGTAGCGGAAACACAGCGCCGCGGACGGCGGGGCCCGGTCCTCGGATCGCGGCCCCGCCGCCCTGCCGGGTCAGCAGGGTGGGGGCACTCGCAGCGCGGATGGCGACGGCTGCGGACACAGTGGGACGAGGGACAGAGCGAATGAGACCGCTGCGGGTCGGGCGGAGCGGGTACGACGGTGAGGAGAGCGGACCGTGCGGGTGCTGGTGGCCGAGGACGCGGAGGACCTGGCGGAGCTGATCGCCGCGGGCCTGCGCCGGGCCGGGTGCGCGGTGGACACGGTCCACAGCGGAGCCGCCGCGCAGGACCACCTGAGCCTGTACGCGTACGACGTCGTGGTCCTGGACCGGGACCTGCCCCTGGTCCACGGGGACGACGTCGCCCGGGAGCTGGCGGCTTCCGGGGGCCGGACCCGGATCCTGATGCTCACGGCGGCCTCGACGACGGAGGACCGGGTGGCGGGCCTCGACCTGGGCGCCGACGACTATCTGCCCAAGCCCTTCGAGTTCCCCGAACTCGTCGCCCGGGTACGCGCCTTGGGGCGACGCAGCGCGCCCGCCGCCCCGCCCGTCATGGAGCGGTCCGGCATCCGCCTGGACACGGTGCGGCGGACGGTGTCGCGCGACGGGCGGCAACTGGCGCTGTCCGTCAAGCAGTTCGATGTGCTGCGGATCCTGCTGCAGGCGGACGGGGGTGTGGTGAGCGCGGAGGAACTTCTGGAGCGGGCCTGGGACGCGCACGCGGACCCCTTCACCACCGCGGTCCGGGTCACCATGAGCAAGCTGCGGGCCGCGCTCGGGGAACCGCCCGTCATCCACACCGTGCAGGGCGTGGGGTACCGGCTGTGACCGTCCGCACCCGTATCGCGCTGATCTTCGGCGCTCTCTTCCTGGCCCTCGCGGCGGTGCTGCTCACCGGGATCAACGTCCTGGCCGGGCGCGGCATCAAGGCCCGCGCGCGGGACATCGCCGCGGGCGATCAGATCACCGTGGTCCCGGACCCGGCCGCCACCACGCAGCCGGACTCGGTGGCCTCTGTCGTCTCCCTGGAGGTCAGCCAGGCGGCCTCCAAGGAACTGCTGCTGTGGTCGGTGCTGGGCCTGGCCGTGATGGTGGCGGTCGCGATCGCGGTCGGCCGGTGGACGGCGGGCCGGGTGCTGCGCCCGGTCGACGCGATGACGGCGCGGGCCCAGCAGATCTCGGAACGCAATCTGCACGAGCGCATCGCCGCCGCAGGCCCGGATGACGAACTCAAAGAGCTCGGCGACACCCTGGACGGACTCCTCGAGCGCCTTGAGCGGGCCTTCGACAGCCAACGCCGCTTCATCGCGAACGCCTCGCACGAACTGCGCACACCGCTGACCACTCAGCGAGCGGCGATCCAGCTGGGCCTGGGCCCGCCCACGCCACCGGCGGCGGAACTGGAGCGCACCAAGGAGCTGTTGCTCGCGTCGAACCGGCACAGCGAGCGACTGATCGAAGGACTCCTGGTCCTCGCGCGCAGTGAACGCGGACTCGACGAGCTCGAGCCGATGGACCTGGCTGACATCGTGCGGGAGGAATGCGCGGCGTATGACGAAGGGGCCACAGCGCGGCTCGAGGTGTCCACGGCCCCCTGTCCCGTCCTGGGAAACCGGACGCTGCTGAGCCGCCTCACCGCGAACCTCCTCGCGAACGCCTTCGCCTACAACAGGGAACACGACGCGGTCGTACGGGTGTCCGTGACTCCCCGAGGCACGCTCACCGTGTCCAACACGGGGCCGGTCCTCACCGAAGACACCGTTCCGGGCCTGTTCGAACCCTTCCGGCGGGGTGCGGGACGCGACCGCACGGGAACCGGCGCCGGCCTCGGCCTGTCGATCGTCCGCTCCATCGTGACCGCACACAACGGCCACCTCCATGCCGCCCCCGGACCTCCCGAAGACGGCGGCCTGATCGTCACCGTCGCCCTGCCCCCGCCGTCGGCGTAGCCGGCCGTCCCCGCCCGGCCGGCGGGGCGTATGCAGCGATCTTCCATGCCGGTACGGTGTCCAGCCGACACCTCGCCGAACACCCCGCGCACGACCGCCCGTTGGCCTTGAAGGTCATGCGTCCGTAGTTCGCCGACGATGCCGCGTTCCGCGACTTGAAACCGTCGAACGTGCTCATGGGGGCCGACGGCATCAAGGTCATAGATTTCGGGATCGCCCAGCTCGCCGACGCCACGGTGCTGACCCGTACCGGGGCGGTGGTCGGCACTCCCGGCTACATGGCGCCCGAGCAGGTCCGGGGCATCCCGGGGCCGGCTTCGGACGTGTTCGCGTGGGCGCTGACCGTTGCGCGTGCCGCGACCGGGCGCCCGCCGTTCGGCACGGGCCCGGCCGAGGCGGTGACGTATCGCATCCTGCACGATGACCCGGACCTCGACGGTGTGCCGCCAGGACTCGGCGGAGCCCTGTGGGCGGCCGTGGCCAAGGACCCCGCCGAACGGCCGTCAGCCGCCCAACTGGTGGAGATGATCGACGGCTTGATACCGGCCCCGCCGATTCCGCCGGCCCCGCCGATCCCACCGACCTTGTCGGCCGCCTGGGCTTCGACCACGCCCCTGCACCAGCCCGGCAGCCCGACGCCACAGGTGCCGCCCGGACCACCGCGGACGAGGCAACTGGAGCCGGACCGGCCCCGGAGCCCGGACGAGCCCACCGGGCACACCGCGCCCGCCGCGCCCACCGGGCAGGCCGGTGAGCGCGGACGACGGTCGGCCGCAGTGCGGCGATGGCGACGGCCGCTCACGGTGCTCGTGGTACTCGCGGGCCTCTTCGCGGCGGGCCAGGCCGTGCAGTGGCGCGACGACCACGCCGAACAGACGTCGTCCACCGACGCCGACGACGCCGACACGACCGGTACCGGGTACGGCAAGGGATCCGCCAGGGACGCTCCGGCGCCAGACGTGCCGGACACGCCCGCCGCCACCCGGATCGTCACCCTCGAACCCTGGGACACCGTCGACGACCCGAAACCCGCGACGGGCGTCAGAGTCACCCGGCAGGAGAGCGGCAGCTGTTGGACGGGATCCTTGATCCTCGACCGTTCTGACGCCTGGAGGTGCAGCTCCGACGGCGGGATTCTCGACCCCTGCTTCTCGGCCGGGGACGGCACCTGGCTCCTGTGCGACCAGGACGGTTCCGGCCGCCGGATGATCGGCCTGCACAACGAGAGGCCATTGCCCGCCGGGAACACGTCCGACCCCGGGGAGGGCGAGACGTTCTACCTGACGATCGCCCTCGCCGACGGTCAGCGATGCCGCTTCGTATCGGGCGGCACCTTCACCAACTCCGCCGGGCGCATGAACTACAGCTGCCCCGACGGAAAGCTCTTCGGGAACCCGCGCACCGCACATGCCGCGTGGACCATCGCCTACCAGCGAAACGGCACCGGAAACCTCAGCGAAGAGCGGATCACGACGGTCTACCGCTAGGAAGGCGCTCGGGCCGTGGAACGAATCGCCCGAGCGTGTCCGCGGCTATCCTGCGGCACATGGACATAGTGATCCCGCTCTTCGACCGCTTCGAGCCGCTCGACGCGATCGGGCCGTACGAGATCCTTGCGTACGTGCCCGGGGCCACCGTGCGGTTCGTCACGGCCGAACCGGGCCTGGTGCAGGACGTGTTGGGGTCCCTGCCGGTGCACGTCCCGGCCGCCTACGCCGATGTGGAGCGGTGCGACGTCCTGCTGATCCCGGGCGGCGGCAGCTTCCTGGCCATGGTGGACGACACCGACTTCCTGGAATGGGTGCGGCGGATCCATGCCGGCACCCGCTTCACCACCTCGGTCTGCACCGGCTCCCTGGTACTCGGCGCGGCCGGCCTGCTGAAGGGCCTGACGGCCACCACGCACTGGGACGCGGCCGCCCAACTGGAGTCGTACGGTGCCGTCTACACCCCGGAGCGGATCGTCCGGCAGGACCGGGTGATCACCTCGGCCGGGGTCTCCTCCGGCATCGACATGGCCGTACGGCTGTCCGCCCTGCTCACCGACGAGGTGACAGCCCAGGCGATCCAGCTCTACACCGAGTACGACCCGCAACCTCCCTTCGACACCGGCTCGTTGGCCAAGGCCCCGGCCGAGGTCGTCGAGCGGGCCCGCACGCTGGGCTAGAGCGTGTCCGGAGGGCACGGACACGAGAGCGGCTGACCGTGCGCGGCTCTCGCCCGTCTCGCAGTGGTCTGTGCGGCAACGGGTGCCCGGATGCTCGCAGGGAGTCAAGTCGCTCCGGAGAACCCGGCGTTGCCGCGCCGTGACGGACTATCCGGTTGGAAAATGCAGGAGTAATCTGCGAAGCAGTCCGTGGGATACGTACCGCCGTCAGCGCGGCGATGTGGTTCCGGCGATCACTCGGGCCCAAGGAGGGCCCCTACGCCAGCGGCAACCTTCGCGGGACTGTGCACCCGCTTCATCGGCACCGCTGTGACTCTGCGTGAATGGCTCCCCTCTATCGGCATGTGGCAGTGGTGCGCGGCTTTCAGGACCCCTGATGCGTGACGTCTTCATGGACGAGCTCCTCCTGATCACCCCCCTTCATGACACCGCCGGCGTGCGCTTGTACGGCGAGGTCATCGGCGTTCACAGGGCGCCGCTGGCCGTCGTCGTGGCCGAACACAGCCGCAACGCGGACGAGATCACCGTTGATCTCACGCGGGTCGAGTACGTCTCCAACGCCATCCTGGAGACCCTCGTCGTCCTCGCCCGACGCCTGGTCCCGCCCCAGCACCTGTGCGTGCGCGCCACCAGCGAACTCGGCCTGCAGGAACGGCTTGTGGCTCATGGGTGGGACGACATCGAGTCCCTGCAGGTGAGCGCCGCCTGACGGGCGCGTGCTGTCGTCGCGGGAGGCGGCAGGCACGCACTGCGGCGGGACGCACCGTGGCCGGCGCACACCGTTCAACGGCGCGTGCGCACCGCGTGGTCCGGGGTGATGTGCGACGTCAGCGCGATGGACGCCGTCGCGCGTTCGTACGTGAGCTGGGCGACGCGCGCGTACAGGCAGTCCAGGATCAGCAGGGCCGAGTGGCGGGTGCCGAAGCTGCCGCGGCGGAAGCTGGTCTCCGCCGTCGTGGAGGAGAGGTGGAACGCGGCGGCCCGCGCGACGGGTGAACGGGCGTCACCGGTCAGCGAGATCGTGGTGGCGCCCCGGGCGGCGGCCTGGCGCAGCGGGCCGAGGACCTCGCGGGTGCTGCCCGAGTGGGAGACGGCCAGGACGGCGTCGGCGGGCGTGAGCAGCGCCGCGGACGTCTCGGCCGCGTGCACCTCGGTCCAGCCGCGGGCGGCGCAGCCGATGCCGAAGAGGTGGGCCTCCGCCTCGCGGGCGAGGATGCCGGAGCCGCCCACGCCGTAGATGTCGATGCGGCGGGCCTTGGCGAGGGCCTGCGCGGCGCCCTCCAGGGCGGTGCGGTCCAGGCTGTCGGCGGTGCGGCGCAGCGCCTGCAGGTCGGCGCCCGCGACCACGGCGATGACGTGCTCCAGGTCGTCGTCGGGCCCGATGTCCGGGCCCAGCGGGCGGCTGTCCGCGCGGTCGCTGCGGCCCTGCTCCTTGGCGAGTTCGAGGAGCAGCTGCTGGTAGGAGTCGAGGCCGAGCAGGCGGCAGAAGCGGGTGACCGCCGCCTGGGAGGTGCCCGCCCGTCGGCCCAGGTCGGCGGCCGAGGCACGGCACACGGCGTCGGGGTCCGCGAGGACCGCCTCGCCGACCTTCCGCAACGATCCGGTCATGCGCGGGAGTTCGGCGCGGATGTGGGCGGTGATGAGGGCGGGGGCCATGGGGGACTCGTCTCAGGGTGCGGCTGGTGCGGCTGGTGCGGGTGGCTGCAGGGGTGGTGCGGGGTGGTGAGGGGCCGTGCGAGGTTGTGTGAGGTCGTGCGGGCACGAGGAGTGCGTCCGGGTCTTGTCCGGGAGTGAATCTATCAATCACCATGCGGACTCATGGCTGAATCCCTCCAACCACCCTTCGTCGTCGGCCTCGACGCCGGTGGCACCCGCATCCGCGCCTACCTCGGCGACGCCGCCGGCCGCGAGCTCGGCTCCGGCCACGGCGGACCCGGCAACGCGCTGAGCGTGCCGCGCCCCGAGCTCGTACGGAATCTGGCGGCGGCGCTGGATGCCGCCGTGCCCGGCGCGCTGCGCGGCCAAGTGGCCGCCGTCGCGGGCGGGTTCGCGGGAAGCGGGGACGAGGGCGAGCCGGACGGCGGCGGACACGGGGCGGTCGCCGCCGCCGTGTCCGAGGCGCTCGCCGTCACCGGCATCGACGGCGCACGCGTCGCGGTCTACGGCGACGCCGACATCGTGCTCGCCTCGGCGCCCGGCGCCCCCGCCGACGGACTCATCCTCATCGCGGGCACCGGAGCGATCGCGGCCCGGGTGACGGGACGGCGGCGCGTGCGGTGCGTCGACGGCGACGGCTGGCTGCTGGGGGACGCGGGCAGCGCCTTCTGGCTGGGGCGCGAGGCGGTGCGGACCACGCTGCGCGCGGCGGACGGACGCGGACCGTGGACTGCCTTGACCCGCCGCATACTTGAGACGGTGGCGCCGGGAACCCCCGCCGCCGCACCTCCCGCCTCCTGGGCGGAACGCGGCCGGATGCGCAACCGGATCGCCACCTGGGCCTACTCACATCCCCCCGTCACCCTCGCCTCGCTGAGCCCGCTCGTGGCCGCGGCGGCCGACGAGGGCGACGCGTCGGCGCACGCCCTGCTGGACGCGGCCGCCGACGAACTGGCGGCCAGCATCGGCGCGTTGGAGCCGGGCCCCGGCGAACTGCTCGCCATGACCGGGGGCCTCGCCGGACCGGGCGGACCGCTCCGGGCCCGGGTGACCGCACGTGCGGAGGCGATGGGGCTGCGCGTCGCCGCGGTCCGGGACGGCGGGGCGGGCGCCCTGGCCCTCGCGCGCCTCTTGACGCACCCTCGCCACTGATTCATTGTTTCAGACTGCATAGAGATAGATGAATCAGCGAATCACCCACCCGAGAGAGGTCGGTCCTCGTGACGGAATCACGGCACCCCGGACAACCCCAGCTGAGCGCCGCCGAGTTGGCCGACCAGGTACGCACGACGATCGACCGCGCCGTGGAGACCAACAAGGACGCGGTGGCCGCCACGGCCCGCCTGTTCGCCGACTGCGTCGCCGCCGACGGCGTCATCCACGCCTTCGGCACCGGCCACTCCCAGGCGACGGCACTGGAGATCTCCGGGCGGGCCGGCGGCCTGGTCCCGACGACCCGCGTCGGCCTCGCCGACCTCGTACTGCGCGGCGGCGAGGACCGCTCGGTGCTCGCCGACCCGCTCCTGGAGCGCCGCCCCGGACTCGCCCAGCGGCTCTACGAGTTGAGCACGCCGCGCCCTCGGGACCTGTTCGTCGTCATCTCGAACTCCGGCGTCAACAACTCCATCGTCGACATGGCGCTCCTGGTGAAGGAGAAGGGGCACCCCCTCATCGCGCTCACCTCGATGGAACACACCCGGTCCGTCCCCGCCCTGCACCCCAGCGGGCACCGCCTCGCCGACCTCGCCGACGCGGTGCTCGACAACTGCGCGCCGCCCGGTGACGCGATCCTGCCCGTGCCGGGCGGCGCGGCCGCCTGCGGCGTCTCCACCGTCACGTCGACCCTGCTGGTGCAGATGGTGGTCGCCGAGGCCGTCGCGCTGCTGTCGGCCGAGGGCCACGAGCCGCCCGTCTACATCTCCGCGAACCTCCCCGGCGGCTTCGAGCGCAACGCCACCCTCGAGGCCCACTACGGTGAGCGGCTGCACCGCGGCGGCCACTGAGCACCGCCGCTCGACCGGGTCGCCCTCCGGCCACGTATCGTGACGGGGCACCGTACGACCCGGTCCGAGAGGCGACACACGTGACGGACACCCCCGGCCGGACGCCGCTGAGCGAGCAGGCGCGCGACGCCGTCCGCGAGCGCATCGTCACCGGCCGCTACCCGCAGGGCTCCCGCATCGTCGAACGCGAGGTCGCCGAGGAACTCGCCATGTCCCGCGTCCCGGTGCGCGAGGCCCTGCGCGCCCTGGCCGCCGAGGGCCTCCTCGAGCTCCTGCCGCACAGTGGCATGCGGGTGCGCCGCCTGGAGCGCGCCGACGTGGAGCACCTGTACGAGGTGTGGGAGCCCCTCGCCGTCCAGGCGTCCCGGCTCGCGGCCCGCCGGGTCGCCGCGTGCGCGCCGGACGAACCGGCGGAGATGGCGCTCCTGCGGGACGCCCTGGACCAGGCGGACCGGGCCGCGGAGCGCGGCGAGCCGACGGCGGAGGCGGGCGTGAACGCCGACTTCCACGCCACGGTCGTCACCCTCGCGGGCAACCCGCTGCTCACCCGCACCATGGACCAACTCGCCTGGCAGCTGCGCCTGTTGTTCGGCCTGAACGACGAGCCCGACACCATGCGCGCACAGCACCACCGCATGTACGCCGACATCGCCTCCGGCGACCCCGACACCGCCGGGGCGATGACCCTGATCCACGTACGGGACAGCAGGCTCGGGGCGCTGCGGTCCCTGGTCGAGGAAGAGTAGGCCCGGGGGCATGGAACTGCGCGGCGACAAGGTCGTACTGCGTTCTGCGACGAGCGGCGACAGCGAGGTGCTCGACAGGATCGTCCGCGAACCGGAGGTCGCGGCGTGGTGGTCACCTCCGGAGGACTACGAGGACATGCTCGCCGTGGTCGCCGAGGGCGAAGTCGTCGGAGCGATTCAGTTCGAGGAGGAGACCGACCCGGAGTTCCGGCACGCCGGCATCGACATCTTCCTGACGGCTCGGCAGCACGGGAAGGGGCTCGGCACCGACGCCGTGCGCACGCTGGCCCGCTGGCTGGTGACCGAGCGCGGCCATCACCGGCTGGTCATCGATCCCGCGGCCGCCAACACCGCGGCGATCCGCAGCTATGGCAAGGTCGGCTTCAAGCCGGTGGGAGTGATGCGTGCGTACGGGCGCGACCACCGTACGGGCCGGTGGCAGGACGGCCTGCTCATGGATCTCCTCGCCGAAGAGCTGATCTGAGGCGGGTTGCCGGGACGCCGGGCGACCATCCGGACCAGGTACTCCGTCGGAGCGGAGTGGGACCCCGCGGGTGGGTGAAAAGCAGGTGCCGTCGCGACGACTTCGAGGAATTCGAGGGTTCCGGGATTACGTGATTCCGGAACTCCGGGATTCCGGGATTCCGAGGAGTCCGGACCGCGAAAGGCTCACATGAAGCGTCTGTCCCGTCCGGGGCTGCCCGCCCTGGCCGTCTGTCTCACCGCGCCGCTGCTCGCCGCCCCCGGCGCCGCCGCGGCAGCGGGACCCGACCCCGACCGCCCCTGGGTGGTCCGCACCACCACGATCACCGTGACCGCCGCGAACTTCGAGCCCCTGTGCGCTCCGGAGCGCGACCACCTCCCCGACGAGCTGGACCTGATCACCTACCCGTACGACGTCGGCATGCACGCGGTCGCCGACGAGTCCTACGACGACGGCGAAGGCTCCATCGCCTGGAGCGGCCACGCCGAGGGCCGGCCCGAGCAGACCGTGCAGCTGTACGTCACGCATGCCTGCGGCGGCGGGCCGGTGGCGCTGACCGGACAGGCCGACCTGGGCCGCTACCGCTACGTGGCCCACCCCGCAGACGAGGGCGACGGCCGGACCGTGTTCGAGGAGATCGACACCGCCAAGCTGCCGGCCCGCACCGGCTCGGACGTCCGGCCGCGTCCGGACCACCCCCGCTCGGCCTCGCGCGCCCCGTCGGCCGCACCCCGCCAGGCCACCTGGAAGGACCCCGCACAGGTCGACGTCGCCTTCGCCTACACCCCCAAGGCCGCCGGCATGGCCCGTAAGGACTACGCGGACGACAAGGACGCGGTGCGGCTGTCCGCCGAGAACGCGGAGCGGCTGTTGAACAGGGCGCTCGCCGGCAGCGGCGTCCCGGCCCGCGTCGACGCCGTGGCCGCCGAGGAGTTGACCGGCTACCGCGGCTACAAGCCCTTCAAGGACCGCTGGGGCACATGGCACAAGGACAGTGAGGAGGTCGGCGGGGTGCAGGACCTCGCCGAGCGCGGCGTCGACTCGATCGGCAAGCGTGCGCAGCAGCTGCGCGCGACGCACGGTGCCGACCTGGTCATGCTCGTCACCGGCGTCCACAACGTCGCGGGCATCGCCAGCTACGCACAGCCCGAGGACATCCTCGGCCCGGACCACAGCCCGTACGCCTATGCCGCCTCCCAGTACGGCGGCATCGTCGACCACACGGTCAGCCACGAGCTGGGCCACCTCTTCGGTCTGCACCACGACCGCAGGACGATGAAGGCGCAGAAGGAGAGCCCCAGCCGGAAGTACCCGTTCAACACCGGCTACATCACCCAGGACCAGCGCTGGCACGACATCATGGGGTACGACTCCGCCTGTGCGCGATGGTGTGCCACGATGCCGCGCTTCTCCAACATCGACGGCGTTGCCTGGCAGGGCCAGAAGACCGGCGACACCCACAACCGCGGCGCCGACGCGCTCAAGCTCACCGCCCACGCCATCGCCAAGTACGCAAGCGGCAGGGCCAGTTGACCCGTCACGCGCTGGCTCTCGGCGTGTCCCCCGGCGACGGCGGCACCCTGGCCCCCAGTCTCTGGGGACCGTACCGGCCGGGCACCGAGGTCACGGTCACCGCCTGGCCCAAGCCCGGCTACACCTTCGAGAGGTGGGTCCTGGACGGCAAGGAGTCCTCCTGGCCGCACGCGCCGGAGCGCACCGTGACCATGGACAAGGCCCGCACGCTGACGGCCAAGTTCATCAAGGCCGACTGCCGCACGACCCCGCAGGGCTCGCTGGGTGCCAGGTGGCAGCAGCTGGGCGGTGACCGCGGGCGGCTCAAGTGCGCGCTCGGCGACGCGGGCAAGACCGTCAAGGGCGGCCTGTACTAGCGCTTCGAGGGCGGCGTCCTGTACGCGTCCACGCACCGTGGCACCCACCCGGTGTGGGGCGCCTTCCTCAAGGAGTACGGCAAGCAGCGCTACGAGCGTGGCCGCCTCGGCTTCCCCACCTCCGACGAGACGAAGGTCAAGGAAGGTGTGCGGCAGACCTTCGAGGGCGGCACCCTGACCTGGAACACCAAGACCCGCAAGGTGACGGTCCGCTTCCGCTGAGGCGGGCGACGGCGCGCTCAAGGACGGGCGACACCGGGTGACCCCCGGGGACCCGGCGACGTGCGGCCCGCTCCACGCACCCACCCCCGCGTCGCTCACCCACAGGTCACGCACCCACAAGTCGCCCGTCCCGCGCCACGACCCGCCCGCCCCGCACCACGACGTCGCGCCGCGGCATGTCGACCACGACCTGCGCCAGGCACTCGCCGTCCACCAGCAGGAAGTCCGCGGGGGAGCCCGGCTCGAGGTCGGCGGGCGGGAGGCCGAGCAGGGCCGCGCCGTCGTGGGCGGCCGTCAGGTAGCAGTCCTCCAGCTCCTCGTCGAGGCGGGCGTCGACCAAGTAGCCGAGGAGATGGGCGCGGTAGAGCATGTCGGCGTTCCCGTACGGGCTCCATGCGTCGCGCACCCCGTCCGAGCCGATCCCGACCCGTACGCCGTGCCCGCGCAGCCGCGCGAACGGCAGGACCCGCGTGCTGTCCGGCGCCACCGTCGTCAGCGAGACCCCCGCCTCGCCCAACTCCTGTGCCAGCCGGTCGAATTCGGCACCCTGCACCCCCGGCACGCAGAACGCGTGGCTGACCGTGACCTTGCCGCCCAGCCCCGACGCACGGGTGCGGGCGGCGATTTCCCTGAGCGGCACGAGGCCCGTCTCGCCCTGGTCGTGCAGATGGATGTCCACGCCCACGCCGTGCCGCTCGGCGATCCCGAAGACCGTGTCGAGCTGGGCCGTCGGGTGGTCCGGGTCGGCGTCGAAGCCCATCGGGTCGATGCCGCCGACGAAGTCGATCAGGCCGGTGCGCGCCGCCTCCTCCAGGAGCTCGGCCGTGCCCGGCGACCGACGCACCCCGTGCTGCGGAAACGCGACGATCTGCACGTCGGCCACCCCGCGCAGCGCGTAGCGCGCGGCGTTCACGCCCTCGAGCCCCTCGAGGCCGTACGCCGGAGCCACGTCCACCTGGGCGCGCATGCCGCGGGTGCCCTGCGCGGCGGCGTGGGCGAGCAGCCGGTGTGCGCGCTCGGCGACCGGCGTCGCGAGGCTCCGGCTCAACTCCACGTCCTGCGCGGCGTAGTCGGCGATGCCGCCGGGCGCGGGCCGCCGCGAGACCCACTTCTCGCCCCAACTGGTCTTGTCCGGGTGGATGTGCGCGTCCACGAGCGAGGGCAGCGCCAGCTTCCCGCCGCAGTCCACGGTCTCCGTCGGCGCGTTCTGGTCGGCCGTGTCGGAGATCAGTCCGTCGACGACATACAGGTCGGTGGGCTCGCCTCCCAGCGGGCGGACGTCGCGGAAGACGACGGAGGTGGCGGTGGGGTGGGGCACGGGAGCCTCCTGTGAGGTGGCGGGCTGGTGAAGCGGCACCTCCGTTTGTATACCAAATCTAGATCCGCTCGGGGTGTGGCTTGGGCTGCCGTCCACCTCCATCCTCGTCTTCACCGTGTTTTGTATACGAGGTGTCAGTCGCCGTCCGGGCCCGGCGCCAGCTCGTACCCGCGCTCCCCGACCAGCTCCCGCAGCAGCCGGACGAAGGCCCGGGCGGCGGCGCTGCGGTACGCGTCGGCGCGGGTGAGGAGCGTGGTCGTGCGGGTGGGCAGGGCCGGGTGCAGCTGGACGGGGGAGAGGTGGGGGTGGTCGTGCGTGATGGCGTCGGGCAGGACCGTGGCGAGCGGGGTGCGCTGCACGATGTCGATGAGGGCGTGGACCGAGTTGGCCTCGACGGCGATGCGCGGGCTCGCGCGGTGCCGCGTGAAGTAGGCGTCGATGTGCCGGCGTGTGGCGAAGTCCCCGCTGAGCAGGGCGAGTTGATGGCGGTCCACGTCGTCGACCGAGAGCGGGCCGGTAGCGCCGGAGGCGTGGTCCGCCGCGGTGCCGGGGGAGCCGACGACGAGGCTGAGCGCCTCCGTGAACAGGGGTGCCGCCTCGATGGTCGGCGGATGCGGGCCCGCGAAGCCGATCCCCAGGTCGAGCTCGTCGGCGAGCAGCCCGGACTCGATGCGGTCCTGCGGCATCTCCCGGACGGTCAGGGCGATGCCGGGGTGCCGGGTGTGGAAAGCGGCGGTGAGCGGGCCGATCAGGTACGCGGTGAAGGTGGGTGTCGCCGCGAGCCGCAACTGCCCGTGCGAGAGGTCCCGCACGTCGTGCAGCGACCGCTCGGCGGCCGCCAGGTCCCGCAGCGCGCGCCGGGCGTGCTCGACGTAGGCGGCACCGGCGTCGGTGAGCCGCACGGTGCGCCCGGTGCGGTCGAGGAGCTGGGTGTGCAGGGTCCGCTCCAGCTGCTTGACCTGGTGCGACAGCGTGGGCTGCGAGACGTGCAGCTCCTCGGCGGCGCGGGTGAACGTGCCGTGGTCGGCCACGGCGAGGAGATAGCGCAGGTGACGCAGTTCCAGGGCCATGCCCTCGACTATAGATCGCCTATAGATGTCATCGATAGGAGGCATGCCGACTGCGTATTGGACGCTATAGTGCCAGGTCATCCATGGTGGAGAAGTCAGCCGGACAGTACTGGCGGAAACCGGACAGTGCCGGTGGCTACCAAACAGCACCGGCGGCAAGCCGCCACAGCAAGCGAAAGGAAGGCCCCATGCGAGACCTCCGCCAGGGCGTCACACGGTTCCAGCGCGACGTCTTCCCGGCCAAGGCGGGACTGTTCGCCACGCTGGCCTCGCGGCACGCGCCGCACACGCTGTTCATCGGCTGCAGCGACGCCCGGGTCGTCCCGGAGCTGATCACCGGCAGTGAGCCGGGCGAGCTGTTCGTCATCCGCACCACCGGCAACCTCGTGCCCGCCTATACGCCCGGGGCCGAGGGCGTGGCGGCGGGCATCGAGTACGCCGTCGCCGTGCTCGGCGTCACCGACATCGTGGTGTGCGGACACTCCGTGTGCGGCGCGATGACGGCGCTGGCCGAGGGCCACGATCTGACCGCCGCCCCGGCGGTCGCCGACTGGCTGCGCCACGCCGACGCCTCCCGTGCCCGCACCGCAGCGGCCGGGGACGTACGCGCCCTCGTACGGGAGAACGTCCGCGCGCAGCTGGCCAACCTGGCCACGCATCCGTCGGTCGCCCGGGCCCTGGCGCAGGAGCGCGTCACCCTGCGCGGCTGGGTCTTCGACATCGCCACCGGCGGCGTCGAGGTCCTGGACGCGACCGCCGAGGCCGCCTCCCCGGCCGTCTGACCACCGGGCACTCCGCCCGCACCTCCATCCCCTGTCCCTGAGGAGAACTCCCCATGTCCCACGCCCAGTTCGACCCCACCGCCCGCCAGAACCTCGCCGTCGAGGCCGTGGCCGCCAAGACCCGCAAGGACCTCACCTGGCAGCAGATCGCCGACGCGGCCGGGCTCTCCCCGGCCTTCGTCACCGCCGCCGTCCTGGGCCAGCACGCGCTGCCCGCGGAGTCGGCCCGCGCGGTCGCGGAGCTCCTGGAGCTCGACGACGACGCCGTGGTCCTGCTGCAGACGATCCCGACCCGCGGCTCGATCCCCGGCGGCATCCCCACGGACCCGACGATCTACCGCTTCTACGAAATGCTCCAGGTCTACGGGACCACCCTCAAGGCCCTGGTCCACGAGCAGTTCGGCGACGGCATCATCAGCGCGATCAACTTCAAGCTGGACGTCAAGAAGGTCGCCGACCCCGAGGGCGGAGAGCGGGCCGTGATCACTCTGGACGGCAAGTACCTGCCGACCAAGCCTTTCTGACGCCCCCTCACACTCTTCAGCAGAGTTCGGAGACCCTGATGGACTTCGCGCAGCACACCATCGACCTCGCCCGCCGCAACGTTCTCGACGGCGGACGTCCCTTCGCGACCGTCATCGTCCAGGACGGCGAGATCCTGGCCGAGAGCCCCAACCAGGTCGCCCAGACCAACGACCCCACCGCGCACGCGGAGATCCTCGCCATCCGCGAGGCGTGCGCCAGGCTCGGCACCGAGCACCTGACCGGCGCCACCATCTACATCCTGGCCCTGCCGTGCCCGATGTGCCTGGGTGCGCTGTACTACTGCTCGCCGGCCGAGGTCGTCTTCCTGACCACCCGCGAGGCGTACGAGCCGCACTACGTCGACGACCGCGCGTACTTCGAACTCGACACGTTCTACGGCGAGTTCGCCAAGCCCTGGTACGAGCGCCGCCTGCCCATGCGGCACGCGCCCGAGGACTCGGCGGTCGAGGTCTACCGGCTGTGGCAGGAGCGCAACGGCGGCGAACGCCGCGTGGCGGGCGCCCCCACCGCGAGCTGATCGAGGCCGAAAGAGATACCGCCCCCACCGGCCGCCGCCGGTGGGGGCCGCTCGCGCCGGGCCGTGTCCGGCTAGGCGCGGTCGATGCGGGAGATGGTGCCGCCGATGTCGAGCACGTACAGCTCGCCCGTGCAGCCCTGTACGAACGAGACGACCTCGCCGCCGTTGGCCCCGAGGTCGTTGGCGCCGGTCACCTTGCCGTTCTTCATCTCCAGGGAGCGGATCGTGCCGTCGCAGTAGTCGCTGTACACGTACTGGCCCTTGAGGTCGGGGATCGCCGTGCCCCGGTAGACGAAGCCGCCGGTCACCGAGCAGCCCAGGCCGGTGCGGTCGTACTCGTGGACCGGCCGCACGTGGTTCGCGGGCTCGGTGTTGTCGCGGAAGGGGTGGGTGCCCTCCATCCGGGACCAGCCGTAGTTCTCGCCGCCCTTGCTGCGCGCCGAGGCCCAGTCGATCTCCTCCCAGGCGCTCTGGCCCACGTCACCGATCAGCAGGTCGCCGGTGCCCGAGTCGAAGGAGAACCGCCACGGGTTGCGCAGCCCGTACGCCCAGATCTCGTCCTTGGCCTTGGGGTCCTTGACGAAGGGGTTGTCCTTGGGGATCGCGTACGGCTTGCCGCCGCGCGGGTCGATCCGCAGGAGCTTGCCGAGCTGGGTGTCGAGGTTCTGCCCGTTGCCGTGCGGGTCACCGCCCGAGCCGCCGTCGCCGAACGCGATGTAGAGGTAGCCGTCGGGGCCGAACTTGATGTCGCCGCCGTTGTGGTTGGAGTAGGGCTGCGTCTGGGTGAGGACGGTGCGCCGGGTGTCCGGCTGGATCTTGCCGTGCCGCATCGCGAACTCGTCGATGGTGCTGGTGCCTTCGAGGTTCGTGAACGAGATGTAGAAGTGCGCGAACTTCTTGTCGAACGCGATGCCCAGCAGTCCGCGTTCGCCGTCGGTGGTGGTCTCCTTGGTGATGTCGAGGACGGGCTCGCCGAGTCCCTCGGCGCCCAGGACCCGTACGGTTCCCGCGCGTTCGGCGATCCAGACCTTGCCGCCGGGGCCCGCGGTGCCCGCGATGGGGTTCTGGCCCGTGGCCACCTTGGTGAGTGCGACCTTCGGCGCCGCCTGGGGCGCGGCGGCGGATTCGTCGGCGGACGCGCTGGTCAGGGAGAGGGAGGCGAGGGAGGCGACGAGGCAGAGGGCGCCGATGGTCGCCGAGCTTCTGGTGCGTATGCGTGATGACACCGTGATCCTCCTGGAGGCGGCGATGGCCTGAGTGGGGGAGGGGTGCTGCTGGCCAAGGACGAGGATACGGGGACGGGTGTTGCTGGTATAGACCAAGAGGCTGGTCAACTCCCTTGGTGTGGCGGCCAGTTGGCGAAGACCTTGCGGCGCGGCGTCGCGTACGTGCGCACCTTCGAGGTCGAAAGCCCCAGGCGGACCAGGGACTCGGCGATGGTCACCGCCGCCGTGACGCCGTCCACGACGGGGACCCCGGTGCGCTCCACGACCCGCTCGGCGAGCCCGGCCATGCCGCCGCAGCCCAGGCAGACGACCTCGGCCTTGTCGTCCTCGACGGCGCGCACGGCCTGGTCCACGATCGCCTCGACGGCGGCGTCCGGGTCCCGCTCCAGGTCCAGGACGGCCAGTCCGCTGGCCCGTACCGACGCACAGCGGTCCGAGAGGCCCGCGAGCTTGAGGCGGTCCTCGATGAGCGGCACCGTGCGGTCGAGCGTGGTCACCACGGCGTACGAGTGTCCGAGGAACTGCGCGGTGCTGGCGGCGGCCTCGGTGATGTCGACGACCGGGACGTCCAGGAGCTCCTGGAGCCCCTCGCGGCCGTGCTCGCCGTATCCGGCCTGGATGACGGCGTCGAAGGGGTGCGGGTAGGAGCGGACCGTCTCCATCACCGCGACCGCGGCCAGGTAGCTCTCGTAGTTCCCCTCGATGGACTCGGCCCCGAACTCCGGGGTGAGCGGCACGATTTCGGTCCCCTCACAGGCTGCGCTCGCGGCCTGCGCACCGATGCTCTCGGTGATCGCGGCGGTGGTGTTGACGTTGACGACGAGGATGCGCATGGCAGCCGGGCCTTTCGTGCGGGGTGGGGCGAGGAGCGGGGGAGGGAGAGAGGGGACGAGGGGGCGAGGGGGCGAGGGGGCGAGGGGGGGAGGGGTGCGGTCAGTCGGAGGCCACGGCGATGGACTCGCCGTCGACGTCGTGGAGGGGCGGGCGGCGGTCGGAGACGGCCAGGTAGGTCACGGCGGAGAGGGCCGCGCCGATGAACCAGGAGAAGCCGGAGAGGGCGTCGAAGAAGGGGGCCAGGGCGACGACGACCGCGACGGCGGCGGCCGGCACGAAGGAGGCGATGGCCCGGAGATTCACCCCGCGCCGGTAGAAGTACTCGCCCTGCCGGTCGTCGGTGTAGAGAGCGGGCACGTTCACGCGGGTCTTGCGGATCAGCCAGTAGTCGGCCATCACGACGCCGAAGACGGGGCCGAGCAGGGCGCCGAGGCCGCCGAGGAAGTAGTTGACCACGGTGGGGTTGTCGTAGAGGTTCCACGGCAGGATGACCAGGCCGATGACGGCGCTCACCAGTCCGGCGCGGCGGAAGGTCAGGGTGCGCGGGAAGAGGTTGACCAGGGCGTAGATGGGCGCCACGAAGTTGGCCATGAGGTTCACGGCGATCGTCAGGGCGATGAGGGCGAGCGAGGCCACGGTCAGCAGGAAGAGGTTGGGGATCGTGCGCACGACGTCCTCGGGGCTGGTGAGGATCTCGCCGTTCAGCTTGAACTGGGCGCCGCTGAGCACGACCACGATCCCGGCGAAGAACAGCATGTTCAGCGGGATGCCGAGGAGGTTGCCGCGCACGATCGCGGTGCGGCTCTTGGCCGAGCGCGTGAAGTCGCAGAAGTTCAGCACGAAGGTGCCGTAGATGACGACCCACAGGGCGGCGCTCTTGAGGACCTCGCCCCACATGTCCCAGCCGGTCGGCGCGTGCCCCGTGGACAGGGCGATGGAGCCGTCGGCCCGTAGGAACATCCAGATCGCCAGGGCGCACATGGTGATCAGGATGGTCGGCGCCGCGAACGCCATGTACTTGCGGATCAGCTCCATGCCGTAGCTGACGATGAGGACCTGCACGGCCCACAGGGCGAGGAAGGTGATCCAGCCCAGCGTGGAGAGCCCGAGGACGGAGTTGTCGTCGAGGCCGCTCAGGCCGGGGGATATCGCCTTGGCGAGCGTGCTGAGCACGGAGGACGCCAGATAGGTCTGGATCCCGAACCAGGCGATGGCCACGAGTCCGCGGACGACGGCCGGGATCTGCGCCCCCTTGATCCCGAAGGCGATGCGGCTCATCACCGGGAACGGCACGCCCGTCTTGTGCCCCATGTATCCCGAGAGCGTCAGCAGCAGGAAGAGCAGTACGGAGGCGACGGCGAAGGCCAGCAGGATGTGCCACACGCTGAGCCCGAGCGCGAACAGGCCGATGGCGAAGGCGTAGTTGCCCAGGCTGTGCACGTCGTTGCCCCACAGCGTGAAGACGTTGTACGCGCTCCAGCGCCGCCCCTCCTTCTTGGTGGGAGCGAGGTCACGGCTGTAGAGCCCGGAGCTGGTCGCGGGGCCGTCGTCGGCCGCGTTCGCTGCTGTCTGGTCTTGTACGGCGGCCATAGGGCGCTCCCAAAGGTCCAGGATGCGGAAAGCTGACTCTGCGGTGGGGAGTTGGGGAGTGGGGGTGCTGCGGGCAGCGCGGTGTACCGCCGCACTGACGGTCGCCGCTTGGTATACCAAGCGCGGGTTTCGAGTGAGAGTACAGCGACGACCCGGCGCTATCTACCCTGTGAGGGCCTCAATTTCGGCACGCACTGCGCGCCCCGTCGGCCGGACGGTATACAAACACTGCACGGCTCTGCGCCCGTACGGGACGCCGCTATCGTGTCGAGCCCCTTGGTCAACTCTGGGAGAGCCCGCATGCCTCACGACGGCCCGCCGATCAGCAGGAACGTTCCGCACTCGGCCCGGATCTGGAACTACTGGCTGGGCGGCAAGGACTGCTACGAGGTGGACCGGCAGGTCGGCGACCAGATCCGCGAGGTGAACCCGGAGATCGTCGACATCGCCCGCGCCCAGCGGGCGTTTCTCGTGCGCGCGGTGACCTTCCTGGCCGGGCAGGCCGGCATCCGGCAGTTCCTCGACGTCGGCACCGGGCTGCCCACCGCGAGCAACACTCACGAGGTCGCCCAGGCCATAGTCCCCGAGGCGCGGATCGTGTACGTCGACCACGACCCCATCGTGCTCGCGCACGCCGAGGCCCTGCTCACCAGTGCTCCGGAGGGTGCCACCGACTACATCGACGCCGACCTGCGCGCCCCCGAGGCCATCGTGCGGGGCGCGGCCAGAACGCTGGACTTCGCCCAGCCCGTCGCTCTGATGCTGCTCGGCATCTCCGCCCATATCCCCGACGAGCGCGCCTACGCGATCGTCGACCAGCTCAAGGGCGCGCTGGCGGCGGGGAGTTACCTCGTCTTCTGCGACAGCACGGAGGTCTACCACCCCGAGGCGATGCGCGCGATGGTCAAACAGTGGAACCGCACCTCGGACAACCCCCGCACCAACCGCACCACGCCGCAGCTCACGCGCTTCTTCGACGGCCTGGAGCTGATGGAGCCCGGCCTGGTGTCCGTGGCGCGGTGGCGGCCCGGCCGGGTCAGTGCGGCCGAGGGGGTCGACTGCTTCGGCGGGGTGGCCCGCAAGCCCGGGCAGGGCGGCCGACCGGCCGCCCTGCCCGGGTAGTTGCTGCTGTGCCTACTTCCGCCAGAACAGGTGGTGCGTCACCCCGCTCGGACTCGGCACCACGTCCAGGTGGAACCGGTCGCGCAGCTCGTCGGGCGACTCCCAGAGCCGTACGCCGGAACCGGCCTTGATCGGCGAGACCACCACATGCAGGGTGTCCACCAGGTCGGCGTCGAGGAACTCCCGGATCGTGGTCGCTCCACCGCCGAGCCGCACATCCTTGCCCTGCGCCGCCTCGCGGGCCCGCTCCAGGACCGTGGCCGGATCGTCGTCGGTGAAGTGGAACGTGGTGTCGGAGAGCGTGAACGAGGGCCGCTTGTGGTGGGTCATCACGAACACCGGCGTACGGAAGGGGGGTTCGTCCCCCCACCAGCCGCGCCACTCGTGGTCCTGCCAAGGCCCGCGCTGCGGCCCGAACTTGTTGCGGCCCATGATCTCGGCGCCGATGTTGCGCGCGTAGTCCCGCGTGAAGTAGTCGTCCAGGCCCCGGCTGCCCCCGGGGTCGGTACGCATGGGCCAGCTCGCCGTGGCACCGGCCCAGGCGAACAGCCGCCCGGGATCCATGTGGCCGAAGGGCCTCTCGAACGTCTGGTCCTCACCTGCCCCGAAGCCGTCACTGGAGACGTTGAAGTTCTGCACCCTCAGCAACTGAGTCATCTGTTCCTCCTGTGGTGCCGTGTGCCGTGTGGTCCATATCGATGGTGAGACTCCGGGGGAGGGAGAAACTCATCGCGACTCGTCACAACCCTTCACTGGGACGCGCACCCCCTGGATACACCCCGCCCGGCAGCAGACGACACTGACCGGGAGCAGACGACACTGACACGAGTGCACCACGCGCACCACCCCCAGCACGCGCATCACCCGCACCACGAAGGAGCCCAGGCATGGCCGACGCCCCCATCAGCACGAGCACCAGCAAGAGCACGAGCACCCCCTCCGCCGCCGACATCGAGCTGCTGCACACCGCCGTCGCCGTCGCCCGCCGCTCCCGCGAAGCCGGCAACCACCCCTTCGGCGCCCTCCTCGCCGGGCCCGACGGCGAGATCCTCCTGGAAGCGGAGAACAGCGTCACCACCGAACGCGACGCCACCGGTCACGCCGAGACCAACCTGGTCCGCCTCGCCACCGCCACGTACGACCCCGACTTCCTGCGCACCTGCTCCCTCTACACCAGCACCGAGCCGTGCGCGATGTGCTCCGGCGCCATCTACTGGGGCAACATCGGCCGCGTCGTCTACGCCCTGGGCGAGGACGAGCTCCTCGCCCTGACCGGCGCCAACGACGAGAACCCCACCATGGCCCTGCCCTGCCGCGAGGTCTTCAAGGCCGGTCAGCGGGACCTGCCGGTCCTCGGCCCGGTCGACCTCGCCGAGGCCCGTGCGGTGCACGACGGCTTCTGGGACTGACGCTCACGGCAAGCTCACAGCCCGGGGGCACCCCAGACCGGGAACCAGCGGGTGAGGTCCTTCTCGACGTTCAGGTCGTCGCCGAGCGTCGCGCGCATCTCCAGCTCCAGCGTGTTGTCCCGCTTCTCGGTCTCTGTGGCCTTGGGGGCGAAGGGGTAGAAGGTGCCGCGCTTGTAGAGATAGACCAGCGCCATCGCGCGCTGCCGGTCGCCCTGCGCCTCCCGGAAGCCGATCAGGGAGCACAGCAGGTGCGGCCCGAACCCGCTCTCCTCCAGTGTCGTGTTGACCGCGTGCAGGTCGTTGACCAGGCCGACGACATCGTCGGGGGAGTGGCGGGCGAGCAGCCAGGTGTAGCCGTGCTCGTCCTGGCTGAACTCGACCGGGGCATCGAGCAGTTCACGTATGTCCTGTTCGATGCGGGCGAAGGCGCCGCCCTCGACGCTCGCGAAGCAGACCGAGCCGCGGCCCGTCGGCACGAAACCGGCCGCCGCCTGCAGGGTGACGGCCGCCGAAGGCAGGGCGAAGAGCTGGTCGAGGTCGGGGCGGACCGGCTTGCTCCGCCCGAGAATGGCGTCGAGGAATCCCATGCGCTACCTGCTCCTCCCCTTCGTCACGGCCGGCCGAGCTGGGCGGAGATGCGGCCCAGCTGGTCGAGGCGCTGCTCCAGCGTCGGGTGCGAGGACAGCAGCCGGCCGGCGCTCTCCTTGTTGAAGGCGGGGGCGAAGAAGAACGCGTTGAACGGCTCCGCCTTGCGCAGGTCACGGGTCGGGATCTGCGCCATCTGCCCGGTCACCTTGGTCAGCGCCGAGGCGAGCGCCGACGGCTTGCCGGTGAGGATCGCGGCGGCCCGGTCGGCGGACAGCTCGCGGTAGCGCGACAGAAGCCGCGTGAGCAGGAAGCTGATGGCGTAGACGACCGCGCTGACGGCGGTGACCACCAGGACCGCCACGGCCGCGTTGTTGTCCCGGTTGCCGCGGCTCATGCCGCTCCACAGCGCGGACCGCGTGATCAGGCCGGCCAGCACGCCAAGGAACGAGGCGATGGTCATCACCGCCACATCGCGGTGCGCGACGTGCGACAGCTCATGGGCGAGCACCCCCTCCAGCTCCTCGGGCTCCAGGCGGCGCAGCAGCCCGGTCGTGGCGCACACCATCGAGTTCTTCTGATTGCGGCCGGTCGCGAAGGCATTGGGCACGTCCGACTCGGCGATGGCGACGCGCGGCTTGGGCATGTCGGCGAGTGCGCACAGCCGGTCCACCGCGCCGTGCAGCTCCGGGGCCTGCTCGGGGGTGACCTCGCGCGCGCCCATGCTGAACGCGGCGATCCGGTCGCTGAACCAGAACTGTCCGATGAACAGGGCGCCCGAGAACAGCAGGATCACCATCCAAGCGCCCTTGAGCATGACGATGAGCACGCCCACGACCACCACATAGAGCAGTCCGATGAAGAACATGGTCGTGACCATGCGTGAGGTGAGCCCTCGATCGGGGGCGAAGCGGGTCTGCGCCATGGAGCCTCCAGAGCCTTTCCGCCTTGATTGTCCCTCTTCGCCCGTCTCGGCGACATAAGTGGCTCCGCCATGGCCGGCTCACGAGGCTCCGGTCGTTGTGGACCACACCTATCGGTGTGATCTTGAAGCTCGGCGTGGCCGGAGGTCATCTCCGGCGTCGCCCTACCGGTGGTGGGAAGGGTTCAGTAGGGCCCGTCCGAAGGGCGGATCAGGGCGCGCGCCAGGTGCTTGCGGCTCTTCGCGTCGTCGGCGACGTACTGGCGCAGGAGCCCGCAGTCACTGCAGACAAGCGTGGTGAGAGCTATGGCCTTCTGTGATGGTGTGCTCAACGTTCCTCGGAATCGGGGCAGTTGGGGCCGGGGCCGGGGGCCAGGTCTGTGGCGGGTGGCCGCGCAGGGCGCGGGTGGCCGTGCGCTCACGTATCCACTCCACTGTCGCGGTGTCCGGCGGTGACGGAATCACGTCATGCGCGTAGTTCTGCGGGGAGGGCCCTACGCGCCGGATGCGTTCGGCGACGGCTGGTGCCGGGGTTGTGTGGTGACCGTCCCTGCCGATGCCGCGCTGATCAGTGCGATGCCCAGCCACTGCAGCGGGGCGAGCTGCTCGTGCAGGAGCAGCAGGCCGGCGAGGGCCGCCGCGACGGGCTCCAGGCTCTGCAGGACTCCCACGACACGCACCGGCAGCCGGCGCAGGGCGGTCAGTTCCAGGGAGTAGGGCAGGGCCGCGGACAGCAGGGCCACCGCAAGTCCGAGGGGCAGGGCGGAGGGATGGGCGAGTCTGGTTCCGCTGTCCGCCAGGGCGAAGGGCAGCGTCAGCAGCGCGGCCCAGAGCACGGCGAGCGCCAGGGGCCGGCCGCCGGACATGCGTGCACCGGTGCGCCGGCTCAGCACGAGATAGCCGCCCATCGACACCGCGGACGCCATGGCGAACAACAGCCCCGTCGGGGACAGGGAGCCCGAGGCCGAGGACCCGGGAAGCAGGAAGCAGGCGATGCCCGCCGCCGCGAACAGAGCCCAGGCGGCATCGCGTGCGCGGCGGGCGGCCAGGAGGGCGACCACCTGCGGGCCGGTGAGCTGGATGGTCATCGCCACGCCCAAGGGCAGGTGGTCCATCGCGACGTAGACGAGGTTCATGCCGGCGATCGCCGTGCCCAGAGCGAGGATCAGCACGCGGCTCCCTCGCTCCCGGGGCACCTGGCGCGGCCGCCAGAGCACGAGCAACATGACGGCGGCCAGCAGCAGACGTAAGCCGACCGCGCCCAGGGGCCCGCCCACCGTTTCCATCAGGCGCTTGCCCAGGGCCTGACCGGTTTGGACGCTGATGACGCTCGTCAGGACGAGCAGCGGGGCCGGGGCGGACAGGCGCGGTCGGCCAAGGCCGATGCCCGTCCGGTTCACTGTGTGCGCCCTTGCACCCTGGTGGCCGTACCGGCAGGCGCCGCCTGATCGTCGCCCGCGATGAGCAGCCGCGCCGGAGACGTGGCCGACGGGGGAGGCCGGTGCCAGACGCGCAGCAGACCGCACACACACCGGGCGTAGACGATGGTGCCGTCGGACACCGGATGGCGGGAGACGATGTCCTCGCACTCGCCCACGGGCCAACCACAGGCAGGACATGGGCGGTTGGCGCGATCCGGGCTCGGGCGGTTGGCGCGATCCGGACCTGGGTGGGCGGCACGGGGCGGAGACGGGTGGTCGGATCGTGCGTCGCAGTCAGTCATGTCCCCAGGCTCGGTCAGGCGAATGTGCACGTCCATCGCAAAATTCGGCACGGAACTGTGTTGTATGGCCGCATGGTTGACCTCGTCCTCTTGCAGACCTTCCGGGTCCTGAACGATCAGGGCACGGTGACGGCGGCGGCGCGAGCGCTGAACCTGTCGCCGTCCGCCGTCTCCCAGCAGCTCCGCCAGCTCGCCCGCCAGACCGGTGTGGACCTGCTCGAACCCGATGGCCGCCGCCTGCGCCTGACCACTGCGGGGCGCACGCTGCTCACGCACGCGGACAGGCTCTGCACCCAGTGGGAGCAGGCGCGCGCCGAGCTGTCCCGGCACGGCGCGCAGACGCACCGGACGCTGCGCCTGGCCGGCTTCGCCACCAGCGTCGGTCCGCTGCTTGCTCCTGTCGCTGCTCAACTCGGCGCGGCCACCCCGCCGTTGCGCGTCACTGTCGAGGAGGCGGACACCCGCTCCTGCTACGAGAAGTTCCTCGCGGACCGCGTGGACATCGCCCTGGTGACCCCCTTGCCGGGCAGCCCGAGCAGCGACGACGCCCGCTACCACCTGGAGCCGCTGCTCGACGACGTCCTGGATCTGGTCGTTCCCGCACAGCACGCGCTTGCCGCTGAGGAGTCCGTCGATCTGTCGGCGGCAGCGCACGAGGACTGGATAGCGCCCCACCACGACCAGAGCCGCCTCATGCGCGCGGCGTGTGCCCTGGCCGGATTCAGCCCGCGCATCGTGCACCAGGCGGACGAATGGCAGGCGGTTCTGGCTCTCATCGGCCACGGCCTCGGCGTCTGCCTGGTGCCGCGCCTCGTCCCCGTCGCAGCCGCCGCCCCCGTCGCCGGGCAGCCGTCACTGGTACGGCTTCCGGTGCGCGGCACTCCTCCTCCCGCCCGGCGCATCCATACCTGCGTGCGCAGAGGAAGTGCCGAACAGGACGTGATCGCGGCGGGGTTGGGGGCATTGCGGGCATGCGCGGGGCGCGATGGCGTGGAGTGATCACTGTCACAGCGATGTGGGTGTGCGACCCCCGGCCGCCCCATGGAACGGGGCGGCTCGGGCCCGGGTGCCGGGGCCCGGGTGCCGGGGGCCGCCGGGCAGGCTGGGGGGAATCCAGCAGGCCGACCCATGGTTGGCGCTCTCGTAAGGGCACCACCGATGAAGGGCTCCCATGACTGCCAGCGCCAACTCCGCAGCCGCTCCCGGCCGGTTCACCGCACTCGCCGACCGCACCGTCGTCATCATCGGCGGCGGCTCCGGCATGGGCCTGGAGGTCGCCCGCAAGGCGGTGGCGGCCGGTGCCCGTGTCGTCATCGGCGGCCGTAGCGCGGACCGGCTGGAGGAGGCGGCCAAGGAGCTGGGGGAGCAGGCGAGTTGGGCCACGGTCGACACGACCGACAAGGCGTCGACAGCTCAGTTCTTCGCGCCGCTGGACCGCATCGACCACCTCTTCACGCCGGCCGCCTCCTACCGGACCGGAGCGATGCTCGAGCTGAGCGACGAGGACGCGGAGAGCCCCTTCGTCTCCAAGTTCTGGGGCCAGTACTACGCGGTCAAGCACGCCGCGCCCAAGCTCTCCCGGGACGGCTCGGTGGTCTTGATGTCGGGCGCCGCGAGCGTACGGCCCGTCGGGGCCGCGCCCGCGTATGTCGCCTGCAACGCCGCCGTCGAAGGGCTGGGCCGTGGACTCGCGGCCGAGCTGGCGCCGGTCCGCGTCAACGTGGTCTCGCCCGGCATGGTCGACGGCAACCTGTGGAACGGGCGCCCGGCCGAGGTGCGGGAGCCGGCCGCCGAACAGTGGCGCGAGGCAACCCTGTTGCACCGTGCGGGCTCCGAGTCGGATGTCGCCGACGCCGTGCTCTTCCTCTTCACCAACGCCTACATGACCGGCTCCACTATCTATCCGGACGGCGGCTATGCGCTGCGTTGAGCTGGGCCGGGCTGGGCTGGGTTGAGACGGGCTGGGAAGGGCTGGGAAGGGAACGTTGGGAAGGGGACGCTGGGAAGGGCTCTGTGAGCAGAGATTCTGCTGATCGCAGACCGCCCCGCCCCGCCCCGCGCGGCGCAGCGCAGCTCGGTGACGATGGCCTCCCGGGGAGCACCTGGCCCGGCAGGCCGCACACCACGGGGTGGATCAGCCACTGCCGCCCTATTGCCCCTGGCTGGATCGGCCGGCCGACTTTGATCTCCGCCGTGTTGTCTTCGCCCATGACTGCTCGGTGTGGGAGTCGGTGGACCACTCAGGCGACCTTGAAGCTCACCTCACCGTCACCGCTGCGGCCGCGGGTCGCCTTGACCGTCCAGCAGCCGGGGGAGGGGAAGGTCCACCCCGTGCCCCATTCGGCCCCGGGGCGGTGCCAGGTGGTCGAACTGTGCTGTTCCGGGCCCCAGTTCGGGGTCACTGCGGCATGGCCGGGGCTGACGGCGCGCAGCGTGAGGGGGCCGGTGCCGGTCATCCGCCAGAGGATTTTGACGTCCTGCCCGTGCCGGATCTCCGACGCTCCGATCAACAGCGCCCACAGGCCGGCGTGGTGACCCGTCCCCTTGAATTCCGCCACTCCCGGTCTGCTGGGGTTCCGTGAACCTGACCCACAGGCTGTGGTGCCCGCGGTGGTCGAGGACGGGGTCGGAGTGGGTGACCCACCGTCGCACGCGACGACGGCCGTGAGCGTCCCCGTCATCGCGACGGTGGCGAAAGCGGCGGGAAACACGTGGCGAAGGCGGCCGGTGCGAGCCATACCTCAGCGTAGGACGGGGAGTTGGGGGATCGGCACCCCTGTGGCCGGTCAGCCCACCCGAACCGCCGGGAGGAGGTCACCCCGGGGTGCCCGGGCCTCAGCGGCCCGCGGCGTTCGGCCTGCGGTGCGGCGGCTGGTCCGGGGCGGGCAGGGGCTTGAGGTCGGGGATCTCGCGGCTGCGGGACGCGTCGGGGGAGAGGGCGAGCGACTCCCCGTAATGTTTGATCGCCAGTTCCGGGCCGGTCAGCAGCGTGTAGGTGACCGCCGTCGCGCGTATCTCCACGCGCAGACACCGGCCGCGCACCTGCAGGTTGAAGCCGATGCGGCTGAGCTTCTCCGGGAGGCGGGGCGTGAACTCCAGGGTGTCCGCGCAGCGGCGCATGCCGCCGAAGCCGGCGACCAGGGCCGTCCAGGTCCCGGCCAGGGAGGCGATGTGCAGGCCGTCGCGCGTGTTGTTCTCCAGGTCGTCCAGGTCCATCAGGGCCGACTCCACCAAGTAGTCGTAGGCGAGGGCGAGATGGCCGGTGCGGGCCGCGATGACGGCCTGGCCGCAGGCGGACAGGGAGGAGTCGCGCACGGTGAGCGGCTCGTAGTAGACGAAGTTGCGCTCCTGGTGCTCCTCGTCGAAGTAGTCGGCGCACGTGTACATCGCGAGCACCAGATCCGCCTGCTTGACGACCTGCTCGCGGTAGAGGTCGAAGTAGGGGAAGTGCAGCATCAGCGGGTACTGGTCGGGGCGGGTGGCCGCGAAGTCCCAGCGCTGGTGGCGGGTGAACCCGGCGTGCTGCTCGTGCACTTCGAGATCGGGGTTGTAGGGGATGTGCATGGCCTCCGCGGCGTCCCGCCACGACGCGCTCTCCTCGGCGTCGGCCCCCAGCTCGGCTGCTTCCTCGGGGTGTCTCCCGACGAGATCGGCCGCCGCGAGGAGGTTGGAGCGGGCCATGAGGTTCGTGTACGTGTTGTCGTCGACCACCGCGCTGTACTCGTCCGGGCCGGTCACCCCCTCGATGTGGAACGCGCCGTGCGCGTCGTGGTGGCCGAGCGAGCGCCACAACCGGGCCGTCTCCACGAGGAGTTCGAGCGCGGTGTCACGGGTGAACCGCTTGTCACCGGTGGCGCAGACATAGCGCACCACCGCGTCCGCGATGTCGGCGTTGACGTGGAAGGCGGCGGTGCCGGCCGGCCAGTACGCCGAACACTCCGCGCCGTCGATCGTGCGCCAGGGGAACGCCGCGCCCCGCAGGCCCAGTTGGGCGGCCCGCTCGCGTGCTGCGGGCAGCGTCGAGTGGCGCCAGCGCAACGCCTCGGCGACCGCGTCCGGCGAGGTGTACGTCAGCAGGGGCAGGACCAGCGTCTCCGTGTCCCAGAAGGCGTGGCCGCCGTACCCGGAGCCGGTCAGGCCCTTCGCCCCGATGGCGCGCTGCTCGGCGCGCGCACCGGCCTGCAGGACATGGAAGAGCGCGAAGCGGACGGCCTGCTGGATCTCCTCGTCGCCGTCCACCTCGACGTCGGCCCGGGACCAGAAGGCGTCCAGATAGCTGCGCTGCTCGTCCACGAGGCCCGGCCAGCCGGTGTTCACGGCCGCCGCGAGCGCCGCGTCCACCTGGTCGCTGACGGCGGGCAGGGACCGCGTACTCGACCAGCCGTAGGCCACGAACTTCTCCAGGCGCAGCCGCTCGCCGGGCTCCAGGACGGAGGTGACGGTGAGACGGGCGATGTCGGCGTCGGCCTCGCTGCCCGCACGGGTCCGCTCCGGGCCGTCGACCGTGTGGTCCGCGGCCGCGCCGACCCGCAGCCCGCTGCGCCGCGTGCCGTGCACCAGGCGCAGCCGCCGCCCCTTCGCGAAGTGCTCCTGTGCGGCGAGCGGTGCGGCGAGGACCGACGCGGCGCGCGGATCCTTGGCCGGGGCGGGCAGTTGTTCGTTGGCCACGAGCTCGGACTGCAGCACCACGCGGGCCTGGCTGTCGACGGCCTCCACCTCATAGGCGACGGCGGCCACCGACCGCTGCGTGAACGACACCAGGCGCGTCGAGCGCACCCGCACGGTGCGGCCCGCCGGGGACGTCCACTCACAGGTGCGGCGCAGCACGCCCGCGCGCAGGTTCAGGACGCGCTCGTGGGACACGAGGCGCCCGTAGCGCAGATCGAAGGGCTCGTCGTCCACGAGGAGGCGGATGACCTTGCCGTTCGTCACGTTGATGATCGACTGACCGGACTCCGGATACCCGTATCCGGCCTCCGCGTACGGCAGGTCATGCGTCTCGTGGACGCCGTTGAGATACGAGCCGGGCAGCCCGTGCGGCTCGCCCTCATCTAGGTTGCCGCGCCAGCCGACATGGCCGTTGGCCAGGGCGAACACGGATTCGCTCTGCGGCAGCACGTCGAGTTTGAGGGTCTTCTCGCGCAGACACCAGGGCTCGACGCCGTACGAGGCGTGGGTGATCATGCCGTGCCTCCGAGCTCCGCGAGGTCCGCCACCACCCGGTCCGCCCCATGGGCCTTGAGGGCGTCCGCCTGCCCGCCGCGGTCCACGCCCACGACATAGCCGAAGCGGCCAGCGCGACCGGCGTCCATGCCGGCCAGCGCGTCCTCGAACACCGCGGCCTGCGCGGGCTCGACGCCGAGGTCGCCCGCGGCCGCCAGGAACGTGTCGGGCCGCGGCTTGCCCGGCAGCCGGCGCTCGGTGGCCACGAGTCCGTCGATGCGCACGTCGAAGAGGGGCTCGGCGTCGACCGCGCGCAGGACGTCACGGCAGTTGGCGCTGGCGGAGACCACCGCGGTGACCAGGCCCGCGGCCCGTACGGCCGCGACGTAGCGCAGCGTCCCGTCGTACGCCTCGACGCCGCCGGTCCGGATCTTCCCCAGGACGAGGGTGTTCTTGCGCTTGGCCAGGCCCTGCACGGTCGGCAGGTCCGCCGTGTCGTCGGGCCGGCCTTCCGGCAGTTCGATGCCGCGGGCGGCGAGGAAGGAACGCACCCCGTCGGCGCGCGGCATCCCGTCCACGTACTCGTCGTACTCGACGACCGGATCGAAGGGCCTGAAATCCGGCCCCTCCCACCCGAGCAGGAAGGCGTCGAAGGTCTCCTTCCAGGCTGCGGCGTGCACGACCGCCGTCTTGGTGATCACCCCGTCCAGGTCGAACAGACAGGCCCGGACGGCGTCCGGGAGACCGAGCTTCGTCAGGTGCGGGCCGTCGTTCGTCATGGCGGGAAGCCCTCCGGTGCGGCACTGGTCGACAAGGCGGTGCGCATGGCGACGTGCACCAGCCTCCGACGGAGTACCCGTGATCGGAAGACGGAATCTGCCCGACCGTACGACGGCTCCGCCCCGCCGCCTGGGTAAGCGCTGTCCGCGCCGTCAGTGTCGTCAGTGTCGTTCCGGATCGAACTCCAGCACCTGCGTGAGGCGGATGTTGTTGCCCGACGGATCCCGGAACGACGTGTCGATCCCGTACGGCTGCGGCGTCGGCGGGTCGTTGAACTCCACGCCGCGCGCGGACAGTTCGTCGTAGGCGGCCTTGCAGTCGTCGGTCTCCAGGAACAGTGTGCCGCCCGCGCCCTTGGCCACCAGGTCCGACAGCTGCGCGCTGCTCGTGCCGTCCAGCATCGGCTCTCCGGGCACCGGCATCAGGACCAGGGCCGGGCCCTCCCCGCCGGGCGGGCCGACACACACCCACCGGAAGTTCCACGCCTCCATCGTCACGTCCGCCCGCACCTCCCAGCCGAGCTTCGTCGTGTAGAAGGCGAGCGCCTCGTCCTGGTCGTGCACCCAGAACTGCGCGTTGGCGATCTTGATCTTCGTCATGGCTGCTCCTCGCTGCTCTTCGCGGCTCTTCGCTGCTCCGCACTGCTCATCGCCGCGGGCGGCCGGTTGTCCGGTCCTCCGTGACCGACGCTAGGCAGCGGGGAACGCCGTGTCTTCTCGAAACGTGCGGTTCTGCGGCCGGCCGTAGGCCATGGCCACGCAGCGGGGGATGCGCACATGCCGTGCGGAGGGCGGGTGCGCGTCCCGATACGCCTGCGGGGTCGCCCCGTACATCCGGCGAAAGCTCGTCGTGAAGGAGCCGATGCTGCGCAGCCCGACGGCGACGCCGACCGCGGCCACCGACCAGTCGGTCGCACGCAGCAGGGCGGCGGCGCGCTCCAGGCGGCGGGTCAGCAGGTACTGGTGCGGCGGCTCCCCGAACGCGGCCTTGAAGCGGCGGCTGAAGTGGGCCGGGGACAGCGCGGCGGCCGCGGCCAGGTCCGCCACGGTGAGCGGCTCGGCGTAGCGGGAGTCCGCGAGGTCCTTGGCGCGGAGGAGATGGCGGGTGAGGGGAACGGGGGCCACGCCATCCATTGTGCGGTCATGTCACCTGAGCGGTCATGCCACCTGTGCGGTCATGTCACCTGTGCGGTCACGCCGCTCGCATGGTCGTGCACCGCCGCCGGACCCACGACGGAGTGGAGCCGGGCTCCCTGAGCGATCTCGAAGACCGAGCCCGGCGCGGCATGGGCGACGGGCCCCGCGTACCGGGCCGAGGCCCGCGTCACCGCCTCCTGAGGTGTGAGGGAACGCCCGACGTGGGTGACGATCAACCGACCCGCCCCCGCCGCCCGGGCCGTGGCCCCGGCGTCCTCGGGCGTGTGGTGCACCGGCTCCCCCTCGGCCGGAGCCCGGTCGCTGTCGGCCTCACACAGCAGCACGTCACACCCCTCGGCGAGCTGCGTGAGGCTCGCGCACGGCGCGGTGTCCCCGGAGTAGACCAGCGACCGGTCCGCGGTCTCGATGCGCACGGCGAAGGCGGGCAGGCCGTGCACCACCGACCTGCTGGTCAGGGTGAGGGCGCCGACGCGCGCCCGATGGCCGTCGTGCAGCTCGTGGACGGCGAAGGCCGACTCGACGGGGCTGCGTGTGGAGGTGTTGGTCAGGAAGTGGGCCAGCCGGTCGGCGATGCCCGGAGGTCCGAACAGGGGGATGGGCGCGGGGAGTTGGATGTCGGCGAAGAGCGCCGCGTAGTAGGCGGTGAGCAGATCGGCGCTGTGGTCGGCGTGCAGGTGGGAGACCCAGATCGCGTCCACTTCGTCGAGCCGCGCATGCCGCTGCAGCTGTGCCAGCGTGCCGCTGCCGGCGTCCACCCACACGCGGGTGCCTCCGCCGGACACCAGATAACCCGAGCACGGGTTGTCCACGCTCGCATACGGCGTCGCCGACCCCAGGACGGTGAGACGGAAGAGATCGCTGGCCATCGCGGGAGTCTATAGAACGACCGGACGCCGATCGCCGCCGCCGTCGCTGACTGGTGATACGGCGGCGCCAGGCTGTCCGGACCAGACATCCGGACGGGACCTCCTGCAGACAGCGATCACGCCTGTGGCGGGCGCCCCCGGCCAGGCGCTCTTCGTCACGGTCTGCAACGCGTGCATCGCGGGCGGCGGGGCCCTCGGCGGCATCCTGCTCGGCTCCTTCGGCCCCGCCGCCTTCCCGTGGACCGTCCTGACCTTGCTGCTGCCGGTCCTGGCGGTCGTGCTCGCCGGGCGCGCACACGCCTTCCCGTCTCGCCGACTCGTCGGCACGGCATGATCCGCAGCTGAGCGGGCAGGCGCGGAGGACGTGGTGGCGCGTCCGTGACGTCACACCGACCGGGAGTGTGACATGCCAGAAGCACCGTTGCGCCTCACGCCTCGCTGGGCCGAGCACGGCGTCCTGGTGATCGACGCCGACGGGGACTTCGACGCGGCCAGCGCGCCCTTGCTGTGCGAACCGATCCTGCGGATGGCGATGACGGGGCACCGCTGGTTCGTCGTCGACTTCGCGCGCATCGGACGCTTCCACAGCTCCGGTGTGGAGGCCCTGACGGTCGCACGGGAGCGGGTGCACGGCCGGGGCGGCCTGCTGGCCCTGAGCGGCGGGCCGGACATCCGCAGCGCCTGGGGGTCCTTGGGGATGGACCACGCGGGCGTCGTGTACGACACCGTCGCCGAGGCCGAGCGGGCCTGCTGGGCGGATCCGGACGCGGCGGGGCGGCGCTGACCCTCCGCTTCCTGGAACCCCGTATCCCCAGATGAGGCGTGCGCCCGCGTCATACCTTCCGGTCAATCCGGGACCAACGGGCGTTTGGGCAAGCAAGATTGGGTAGCTCGGGGTGGCTCACCTGCAAGGAAGGGACATCATGCGACGCTTCACCACCACTGCCGGCTTGGCTGCCGTCCTGACGCTCGGACTCGGTGCCGGGGTTGCAGGCGCTGCCGAGGAACCGCCCCCGCCCAGCCCCCTCGACTGCGTGCATCGCCTCGCCGCCACCCCCCTGTCCGACATCGACCAAGCAGTCGCCATGGCTGCGGACGATCTGCACACCGCCGTCACCGCAGGCAAGTTGAACGACTTCGGACTGCAGCGCGACCTGAACAAACTGGACAGAGAGCTTGCATGCTTCAACCAGGTTCAGTAGCTCCCCGCCACGAGGCTGCCGCGGCGCCTCTGTGAGCTGCACCCTCCCCGGATCGTGGGGGACATGACCTGGGCGGATCACGGGAACCCGGTCCTCATGGCCATGGAGTTATGGGCGGACGGCTGGCGGGAGCGGGTGCTGTTCGCCCAGGCATGCTCGCGCGAACTGATACGGACCGCCCGGGAGCTGGTCGCCGACAGCCGGCGGCTGCGTGCGCAGGTCGTGACGCGGAACGCGGACGGTGCGCACTGCATGGAGGCCGGCCGAGGGCGCGTCAGCCGCGGCCGGACTGCGCCGCGGCTGGAGGCGCCGGTCGACCGGGCACAGGAGTAGTCGGCGGGCATCGAGACCTGTACCCGTCGGCCGACTGGCGCCGATCCGCGCCGGGCGGTGGCGGGAGTTCGTGAGCGGCGGCTTCAGCCCGCCCACTCCCGCAGCAGTGCTTCCCGCTCGGCGCCGCGCGGCGAGCCGCCCTCCCGCGCGCGGCCCCACTGCGACATCGCCGCCAGGGTCGTGGACATCGTCGCGGCGCCCTCGGTCAGGCGGGCGAGCAGGGCGCGGGAGAGAGCGACCTCGGCCTGGGGGTAGCCGACGGCCGCGGCGACGTGGGCCGACAGCTCGTGGTCGCCGCGGGTCGACTCCAGCCGCACCGTCATCAGCGGCGGGGCCTCCTCCGCCAGGGAGTGGCTCATGGGCGCGGCCAGCTCCTTCACGGTGCCGATGGCCAGGTTCGTGACCGCGCCGACCCGCCGCTTCAGGGACTTCACGGGGACGTCCGCCACCGTCAGGGCGTGCACGTCCTCCCACAGGTGGAGGCCGGACTGCCTGTCGCCGAGAGCGACCACGCCCTCGGGGGTCAGTCGGACCCCGGGAGCCAGACCGGACGGCTTGGCGCCCACGTACACGTCGCCCTCGGCGATCCAGAACAGGCCCACCATGGCCATGAGTTGCTCGCTTCCCCCGACGACGGACAGTGGCGATGATCTTATCCCGGCCGACTGTGCCGGCTCCCGTGGCCCTGCCCCATGACCTGCCCCATGACCTGGCCTGTGACCTGCTCTTTCAGGAGGCCGTTCCGGTGTCGCGGGCGCTCAGCGCCAGGTCGTTGGTGACGGTGAAGAAGGGGCGTACGCGGATCGCCTCGCGCGTGGGGTGCGGCAGCCGGGTCGCCGGGAGGCGGTCGGTCCGCTTGCGGTCCACGACGTCGCCGCCGATGCGGCCGATCCGGACGGGCGCGGCGATCGGCGAGGCCAGCTTCAGCCGCAGGTCCCACACGTCGTGCTCGGCGCTGCGGCGGGCCGACACCTCGGTGTGGGGGAGCGTGAACGCGAAGCGCCCCGGGGCGAGTTCGGTGACCGCCACCGAGAAGTCGTAGCGCTCCGAGGTGCGCGAGACCGCGACGACACGGGCCCGCCCGGACAGCGTGGCGGCGTCCTGGCCGAGGAGGCTCGCCACCACGGCGACGCCCTCGTCGTCGACCGTGACGCCGTCGACCTCGGCGTGCGTGGCGCGCCGCCACGTGCGCAGGGCGAGGAAGCCGTCGGTGGTGGTGTACGGGATGCAGGCGCGCACCCCGTCGTCGTCGACGTCCGGGCGGTGGCCGACGAGCCGGGACTGTTCGGCCAGGGCCGAGGTCAGGCGGTGGCGGTGGGCGGCGTCGCGTGTGCCCCGGTGGGCGACGTAGCAGTCCCAGCGGCCCTCGGGCAGATCGTGCCCGGCCGGGTCGAGGACCGCCACCGGATCGGTGCCCTGTGCCGTGTCGGGCAGCGGGATGCGGATCTCGCGGCCCTTGGGGTCCTTGCGCAGGCGCACCACGAGGTCGAAGGCGTCGCCGTCCGGCAGGCTGCTGGACAGGAGGCGGACGGAGAGAGCCGCTTCGTCCGAGGTGCGGGTGTACGCGATCGGGCGCGCGGGGGCCGGGGGTGCCGCAGGCGGTGCTTCGGGGGTGGGGCGGCGCACGGCGCTGCGCAGTCGGCTCAGGAGGGACGGGCGGCCGCCCGCCGAGGACCGGGACGGCAGCTTGGTACCGCGTGCCGCGTACAACTCCCGGAACAGATCCACGTAGTGGTCGGCGATGGTGCGCGGCTCGTAGGCCATGGCCCGCAGGCGCGCGGCGGCACCGAGCCGGACCCGCTCGGCGTCGTCGGCCATCAGCCGGGCGAGCGCGGCGGCATACGCCGTGGTGCCGCCGTCGAGCGGGACGAGGAGGCCGTCGGTGCCGTCGGTGATGATCTCGGCGGGACCGTGCGGGCAGTCGGTGGCGACGACCGGGACGCCGCAGTGCATGGCCTCGACGATGGTCATGCCGAAGGACTCGCGGTCGGAGGCGACTGCGGCGATCGCTCCCTTGGCCCACTCGGTCTCGATGGGGGAGACCGGACCCATGAGGAACGCCCGCTCGTACAGGCCGAGTTCGTCGATGCGCCGGCGCAGCTTCTTCTCTTCCGGGCCGCGGCCGTGGATGCGCAGCGTCCACTCCGGGTGGTCGTCCGCGACCTCGGCGAACGCGTCGATGAGCCGGTCGTAGCGCTTGACGGCGACCAGGCGGCCGGCGGCGACGATCACCTTGGAGCGCAGGGTGGACGCCTCGACGCCGGGCGCCGGGACGGCGTTGGCTATGCACCGCACCGTGGTGGCGGCGTCGGAGAGGGCGTCGCGGTAGAGCGCGGCGTCGGCCTCGGAGACGGTGACGAACGCGTCCAGGTCGCGTACGGCGGCGTTCTGGTCGGTGCGCAGCTGCTCGCTGTGTGCGTCGAGGGAGAGGTGCTCCTGGCCGATGAGCAGGCAGTCGGGGCGGCCGTGCCGGGCGAGGTAGCCGTTGAGGATGGGCCGGGTGCCGATGACGATGTCCGCGTCCGTACGGGCCAGCCACGCGGTGATGCGCTCGTCGTGCAGCGCGGTGTAGTGCAGCCGTCCGAAGTCGACGCCCTTGTCGGGGAACATCGTGTTGGGCCGCCGGGTGAGCTCGTGCTCGCCCTCGTACGAGGGGCTCTCCTCGCGCATGTCGATGAGCGAGGTCAGACGCACCCGCGGGTCGAAGGGGAGCTGCGGCCTGTCGGCCACGCGGTGCACGCTGACCACCTCAACCTCGGTGTCCGGCCGGTCGGCCAGCGCCTGCGAGAGGTTCACCGCGGAACGGATCGTGCCGCCGATCCCGTACGCGTTGTGGATGAGGAACGCGATCTTCACGTGAGCCCTTCGTGCGTGGTGTGCGTCTGTGAGCCTTCGTCCGTTTGTACGCGGCTCGCGCAATTAGTTCACGTGGCGTCGGTTGAAGCCAATTTGTATTTATGTGTCAACCACTGGTAGCCGACATCCCGTCGGTGGCGGTATGCGGGAGGATCGCGCCGACGATCGTCTCCCAGTCGGCTCGGTCGACCCCGTGTCCTGCGCCGTCCAGGGCCAGCAGTCGCGCCGAGGGAATCGCTTCGGCCAGCGCCTCGGCGTGCGCGAACGGGAACATCGGGTCCGCGGTCCCGTGGATGACGAGTGTGGGGACGGCGATCGACGACAAGGGCGCGAGGGCGAGTGCGGACTCGCCGTCGGTGAGCAGGTCGTGGTTCTGCGCGGCGGCGATGTCGTGCGCACGCTCGACGTCACGACGGACGAGGCCACGGGCGGCGGGCTCGTCGAACGGCCGAGAGCCTCCCGCGAGGACGCGCGCGTACGCGACGAGGTGGTCGATCACCGCCTCGGTCTCGGACCAGTCGGCCTCCGCGGTCGACACGAAGTGCATGAACTCTTCGGTGGGCGGCGGCAGTTCGCGGTCGCCGGGCACAGGCGCCACGGATGTCGTGCTGATCAGCACGAGCGAGAGGACCCGATCGGCATGCTCGAGCGCGACCCGCTGGGCGAGTCCGCCTCCGGCCGAGACCCCCACCACATGGGCGGCCGGGACCCGCAGCGCGTCGAGCACACCGACGGCGTCCCGGACCAGGTCGGTGCCGGTGTATTCGAGGTGGCCCGGCTCATGGGTGATCGATCGGCCGGTGTCGCGGTGGTCGTAGCGGATCACATGCCGTCCGCCCTCGGCGAGCATCCGGCAGAAGCCCTCCTCCCACCAGAGCATCGAGGCCCCCGTACCCATGACGAGCAGGACGGGCGGGTCGGAGGGATCACCGAACGCCTCGGTGCAGAGTTCGACGCCGCCACCTGTATCCACCATGCGTTCGGCCATAGCCGCGCCTCCTCGGATCACCGAGCCCATTGTGTCGCGGCGCGGGCTCAGGGGAGGGGGCGGAACGGCGCGGGGCTCAGGCTCAGGGGTTATCCGTATGACGAGGAGGCCGGCCTCGGGCTGCGGGACGCCCGGGGGCCCGCCCGGCATGCCGCATGGCGCAGCATCATCCGCTCCTCCGGACTGGTCCCGCCCCACACCCCGGAGTCCTGCCCGGTGGCGAGCGCCCAGCGCAGGCACTGTCCCCGCACCGGGCAGCGCGCGCAGATGCGCTTGGCCGCCCGTACGTCCCGCAGCGCGGGTCCCTTCGTACCGACCGGAAAGAACAGCTCGGGATCCTCATCCCGGCACGCCGCCCTCTGCAACCACTCCATGACACCCCTTCCCCGGGCCGTGCCGCCGGCCTCCGTCGTCACTCCCGGCCCCTGGCATTGCGCACCGCGAGTGCCCTGGAACGGCTGACGAAAACCCGGCGGTCACCGCCCGCGGTCGGTGGCGGGCGGTGACCGTGGGGGGGGGCGCGTCGGTCAGCCGACGGCCTTCCAGTGGTCGTACTGGTTGAGCATCTGGTACGTGCGCTCGGGGCACTTGAAGGCTGCGTCGGGCTGGTCGTACCCGGTGTTGGAGTTGGCGGGAGCGGCCGCGGCCCACGTGCCGCCGTTGCGGACGGAGATGTCGCGGGACTCGAAGACCTGGCCCGCCATGGCGGCGCAACTGTAAGCGCGCCCCTGGGAGTTGGTGCTGGAGTAGAGCTCGTAGATGTCCCAGCCGTCCATGCGGCCCTGGGTGACCCCGCCCTTCGTGTACAGCTCGTCCCACCGGCCGGTCTCGTGGTTGTACAGCTCGGCGGTCCAGGTGCCGGTGGACGCGTCGGTGCGCACGACGCGTCCGGAGTACGCGGGGCTGCTGGAGCCGTCGGAGTACCTCTTCAGGAACGCCTCGTCGATGGGCACGGACGCCTGGAAGTTGATGGCTTCGCACCAGTCCCAGGCGGAGACCGAGGCCCGGCCCCGGACGTAGACGGTCACCAGCTCGATGCAGGAGCCGCCGGCGGGGTAGAGGGTGGGGGTGTAGATGGTGGTGCTGCCCTCGGTGACGTTGACCCGGGTGGAGACGCTCTGGGTGGCGCAGCCGCCGTCGTTGCCCGCGCGCTGCAGGAAGGCGGTGCCCTGGGCGGGGTGGATGTCCTCGGCAGGGCCGACGCCCTTGCTCGGCTCCCGCGACTCCCGCTGCCTCAGGGGGTGTTGGGCGTGCCCGCCCTTCTTCCAGCCGCGTGCCTCACGGTGCGTCTTGGTCTGGCCGCCGAGGGCCTTGTCCACCTGGGCCTTGGACAGCTGTCCGGGGACCTTCCGGCCGGAGGGCGCGGCGCCTTGGGTGCAGATGTTGGCGGCGGCGGCCGGGGCGGCCTGAGGGGTGTGGCGGGTGGAGGGTGCGGGGGCCGGGTCGGCGCCGGCGATGCCTGACCCCCAGGTGCCGGAGAGGAGTGCGGCGGCAGTGAAGCCCACGGCTATCGCGGACTTGGATCTCTTCATGCTGTAACCCCTGATGTCTGTGTGGGGGAGGGGAGTTGAGCAATGAGGTGAGCTGCTGGTCGAGCAGTGAGTCGAACAGCGGAGTGACGCCACGCAACATAGCCATGTGATATTTCACTGGGAACCCCTCTGGCTCGCTTGCTCCCTGAACCCCGCGGGCCTCAGCCATCTCGCGTGTGCCCCCGACACAACGGCCACGCCGACGTTCTGAGGGAGCGGACCGACGGGGTGACGGGCGACTGAGCCTGCCTCACCACAGTTTGTCGATGTTCCCGGGATGCAGCTCGATGCGACGGCCCCGGAATGCCTCCCGCGCCCGCTCTCCCGGGACCGTGAAGGAGCCCGCCATGGTGACCTTGTCGAAGCCGGGCTGATCGCTGGGGAAGGGGTCGTCCGCCGTGCCCCCGACGACCACGGCCCCGTCGACGGCCTCCCACCCGGCGCTCTCGTAGAAGGGCTGAAGCTCGCGGTCGCAGGTGAACAGGCCGATGTCCAGGCCGAGTTCGCCCATGGCTGCGCGGGCGGCGACCACGAGTCGCCGCCCGTACCCCCGGCCGCGGGACTCGCGGCGCGTGGCGACGGTGCTCAGCCCTCCGGCGGCATACGTCACCCCGTCATGCACCAGTTCCTTGCGGAGGATGTCGAGCGCGGCCACCACGACCGCGCCCCGCTCCACCGCCAGGAGGGACAGCGGCCGCAGCCGCGGGTCGTGCGTGGCCGTCGCGTCCCCTTCGGGCCGTGGCTGCGCGGGCGGCCACGCCTGGTCCTGGATCTCAAGGACCTGTGCGCGCAGGTCGTACGGGGTGTCCGCCTCGGGGAACTTCAAGATCTCCACAGGCCGATTCTGCGTACGAGTGGCAGTTGGGCAAGCGAGTTTTGCCTCGACTGGCCCGGCTCACTGGCCTGACTCACCGTCCGGCGAGCTCCTCCACGACCGGCGCGAGCGCGTCGAGATCGTCGATGAGGAACGAACTGATGCCGAAGCGCTCCCGCAGGTCCAGGAACTTCTGGGTGAGGCCCTTGACGGTGCCGATGTACACATGTGGCGAGTCGAGGATCTCCTCGGCGGTCAGCTCGACACCCGACTGCTCACGGATGCGATCCGCGCGGCGGCGCGCCTCGGCGAGCGGCCGGCCGGTGATGACGGTGGGCCCGCCGGTCGGGTAGACGTTGAGCTCCAGGTCGCCGAAGCGCTCGCCCGCGGCCTCCCGGATCCACCGCACCTTCTCCTCGGTCGCCGCGGCCGTCACGCTCCGGGGTTCGAGCCGTGGCCGGTCGCCCGGTACCAGCCGAGGGGCGAGGCCGACGATCTGGGCCTCGCGCGCGGCCAGGGTCAGCAGCCGCTTGCCGCCACCGCCCAGGAACAGCGGCGGGTGCGGGCGCTGCGCGGGCTCGGGTGTGTCGCCGTGGTCGGTGAGGGTGTAGTGCTCGCCCGCCAAGGAGAAGGCCCCTTTCGCGAAGCAGCCCTTGAGGATCGCGATCGCCTCGGTGAGCTGCTTGATCCGGCTGCCGACGGTCTCGAAGGGCAGGCCGATGGCGTCGTGCTCGGGCTTGTTCCAGCCCGCGCCGATGCCTATCTCCAGCCGCCCGCCGGACAGCGCGTCGAGCGTCGCGAGTTCCTGGGCCAGGACGGCGGGGTGGCGCAGACCGACGTTGAGCACGAAGGGCTGCACCCGCAGCCGTTCGGTCGCCGCCGCGATCATCGACAGGAGCGGGATCGGGGCGTAGCCGCCGAGATGGTCGGGCCAGACGAACGTGGCACAGCCGACGGCCTCGGCCTGGCGGGCCACGGCGGTCAGTTCGGCGAAGGGGCGGTTCTCGGAGACGGTCGCGAGGAAGCGGAAAGGAGGCATGCGGGCATCCTCCACGATCACGGACAACCTCGTTACTGAGACGTGGTGTTGCTCGTGCGCGCTCGATCGCGGTTGCAGAGGGCGATGCCCAGGGCGGCCAGGCCGATGGTCAGGCACAGGGCGATGAGGGAGAGCACGGCGGCGGGCTGTCCGGTGGCGCCCGACGAGGTGTTCGCCGTGACGGCGCCGATCCCGAAGAAGACGCAGGCGAGGGCGGGGAACGCGGCGACGGCCAGGGTGGCGGTCGCGATGCGGTGACGTGCGGGGAACTGCGCGGAGGGCGAGGTCATGGGGTGTTCCTTCCTGTGGCCGCGGACGCGGACGTGGACGGGATCTGCCCGCCGCGTGCAGCGGGTGGCTGTCCACTGCGAAGGATGTCCGGCGCCTGTATCGGTGGCGGGTCACTGCATGCGCCGGCAGGTATCAGTTCCTGCCGGCCGGCCGGCACCGGCATGCGGCGGTGGGGCCGACACGGCAGGTGACCTCAGTCGAACCGCAGAATGCGCGGAGCGAAGGTGCTCTCGGGACCGGCAGCGCGCCCCACCGACCACACCGTCGACGTGCCCGGCACCGGCGCCAGGCGCAGGACCTGGGAGTCGCCCTCCCCGGCCACCGTCGGTTCGTCGTACTCGGCGAACGACTGGCCGTTCCACGCGAGGAAGTCCGGCCCGGGTTCCAGTGGCGGGCTGCTGCCCGGCGGGGCCCACCTCAGTGAGCGGGCCACCGAGACCCAGCCCAGCTTGCCGGACGCGGCGGGCGCCAGGGAGTGGATCGCGCCGAAGTCGGCGGGCACGGTCACCCGGCTCCATGACTGCCCGTCCCAGCGGACCAGCAGCGGCGGGATCGGCCGGCCCGGAGGTCCGCCGATGAACCCGCCCGTGCCCCCGGCCCACACCTCCGTCGGCGAGACCGCCAGCACACTGCTCACCGACGACCGTGGGATCCCGTCCACCTTCGACTGCTGCCACGCCTGCCCGTTCCAGTGCGACACGGCCGCACTCGAGTCGGCGGCGCCCGCGGCCCACACGTCGTCGGCCGCCAGGATGTGCAGGCCGTACACGGCGCCGGGCGGCACCGGCATGGCCTGCCAGGCGCGCCCGTCCCAGCGCAGCAGCGCCTGCCCGCCGCCGCGCGCACCGATCAGCCAGGTCTCGCCGCCGCCCGCGACGACCTTGTCCACCACGACATCGCGCGGCGGCCGGCTCTCGCGCCAGGCGGTGCCGTCGAAGCGGAGCACGCGGGAGCCGCCCGCCGTGTCGCGGCCGACCGCCCAGGCCGCCTTCGGCGAGGTGGCGGCGATGGACAGCAGCTCTCCCTGCCAGCCGGCCCCGGGCATCTTCTGGCGCTGCCACGCGGTTCCGTTCCAGCGCAGCAGCAGGGGGAAGCCCGGCGCCTGGCGGCCGACGGCGTCGGCACCCACCGCCCACGCCCGGTCCGGCCCGAGCGCCACGGCCTCGCTGAGCTGGGCCTGCGGGCGCACCTTTGCCGGGACCGGAACGTGCTGCCAGGACGAGGACGACGACGAGGACGGGGATGACGACGAGGATGACAGCGAGGACGACGACGAGGACGACGACGAGGTGTCCGCCGCGGCCGAGCTCATGACAGGTGTGACGGTGATGACCGACATGGCGGCCAGGGCGAAGGAGAGGGCGGCGACGAGAAGTCTGCGTCTGCGTGCCATGGTCAGCCTCCCAGCCGCTCGCTCATGAGGTTCGGTTTCGAGCCGTAGATCTCGACGGTCCCGAGGGACAGCAGTGACGCCCCGGTGCTCGTGAGCGCGTCCGGCCTGACCTCGATCGCGCCGGTGCGCTCAGGGCCGTACGAGAACGTGGTGCGCGAGCCGTTGACCCGCGCGTACTTCGACTGGAACGCCCGGTCGCTGCTCATCGGCAGCCACAGCGCGCCGTCCGGGCCGCGCACCATGCCCTCCGTATAGGTGTCGCCCAGCGGCGGATAGGTGGTGCGCCAGGTCCCGTTCCCGTGCCCGTTCCAGGTCATCAGGTAGGTGCGGGACACACCGTCGGTGTACTGGCTGCCGCCCATCGTGACCCGGCCGGATGGTTCGAGCAGGACCGTGTGCACGTTGCTGTTCGACGGCAACGGCACCTTCGCGTCCCGCCATGCCGTGCCGTCCCAGCGCAGGATGACGGTCCCCGCCCCGGTGCTGGTGTCCCCCCAGGCCCAGACGTCGGTGGCGGAACGCCCGTTGACGCCCATCAGGAACAGGACGCCGTCCGGCATGGGCTGGGTGGTCCAGCCGGAGCCGTCGTAGTGCAGCACCTTCAGCCCGGTGTCGTCCTCGCCGACCACCCAGGCTCCACCCGGTACCGCGGCGAAGTCCTGGTAGACCCACAGGGCTTGGGGCAGCGGGATGACACTCCACCCTCCTGTCTCTCCTGCCCCTCCCGTCTCTCCTGACCCTCCCGCCGACCGGCGCAGGATCTCGCCCTTCCCGTCGCGGTTGTGGAAGATCCACACCTCGTCGCCGACGAACTGCACCTTGCCGAGCCAGCCCGGCTCACCGGCGCCGGGGAAGCCGGTGTCCCGGCTCCACGCCCGGCCGTCCCACCGGTAGAGCAGCGGCCGCAGTGCACCGACGTCGCCCTCGTACCCGGTCGCCCAGACGTCGCGCGGCCCGCGCGCGGCGAGAGACTTCACGGTCACCGGAGGGGACGCAGGCGGCACCGGCAGCGCCGACCAGCCCGGCGCCACGGTCGCGGCGGGCGTCACGGTCGGCGTCGCGGCGGCGGCCGACGGGCCCACCACGGTCGGCGACACCACTGCGGCGCACGCGATCACCAGGCAGACAAGGACCGCACGGAGACCTTTCACGCGACCTCCCCAGACGTGAAGGCCGCTCAGCTTATGGGCAAGTACCGGCCCTGAATAGGTGTCTGACGGTGAATCAGCTGTACGCCGATGGGGGTGCCGTGCGGCAGCACGGGGGCGCCATGCGGCAGCAGCAGCGGAGCCTCGCGGCCCCGGCGCGAGGACGTTCGGCCCCTGCCCGGCGGGCGCCCCGGGCGAGACGCTGGAGGCGACGGACAGATCAGGCAAAGGAGGTTGCGATGTCGGCCACTGGCAGGCTCGCCGCCGCCGATGCTGCCCGCGCTGCCAGGGGCCGATGCGCGACCTGGCGCTCCGGCGAGCACTGCACGGTTCCCGGCCTCGCACTCCGGCCGGGCCCCGAGGGTTCCCGGCCTCAGCACTCCGGTTCCCGGCCCGAGGGCCCACTCACATACTCGACCCGTACCGAGTCGCTCTCGCGCACGACCCACAACGTGCCTTGGGAAGGGCGCCACTTCCAGTCCACCAGGTACACGCGGTCCCCCGAGACGTAGAACAGCCGCAGCCCCGAATACCGGAACGCGTACGCACTGTTCGCGGCCTGCACGCGCTGATAGCAGGCGCCGCCCCCGCGGATCATGAGGTCCTTCTTGCTGAAGACAACGACGCTGGGGAAGGCGGAGGTGTTCACGGCCCGCGCGGCCTTCTCGGCGCGGCCACGGCCGACGATCCCCGCGTACGAGGAGACCGCCCAGAACAGGGACAGCACGCACAGGACGAGCGCCAGCGCCCAGACCTGCACGCGCAGCCGACGCCGCGCGGTGCCGGACGCGGCCTCCGGGGCGGTCCCGTGCGACTCGGGGCGGGTGAGGGCATAGGCGGTGGCCAGCAGCCCGGGGATGGTGACGAGGGGGAGGACCAGCTCGAACAGGGCCGGGTGGAGGGTGTAGAAGGGCGCGAGGGAGACGGGGAGCAGCCACCCCCAGCGCATGCGGCGCACGAGGGTGTCGGCCCGGCCGGGAGACGTCAGGATCCAGCGCTGGAGCCCGATGGCGGCGAACAGGGCGCCGATGAGCAGGAGGGCGGGCAGGAAGAGCGCTTCCACGCTGCGGAGCAGGTACTCGCTGGTGGAGAGGCGGAAGATGCTGTCGCGCAGCCCGAGGGCGCGGGTCTCCGCGTCGGTGCTGGCCCACCCGAAGTAGAAGAGGACCGCCGCGAGGAGGGACACCAAGGAGCCGATGGTGCCGAGGAGTTCCATCCAGCTGGGGTGCTGGGGGTCCTCGGGGGTGGGGGTGGGAGCGGGAGTAGGGGTGGGTGTGGGTGTGGGATCGGGGGGTGGTTCGGGCTCGGGTTCCGGACCCGGCTCAGGGGTGGGTGAGGGACCGGGAGCGGGGGGCCGCAGGCGCCGCAGGCGGGCCGTCAGCGAGCCCAGCCAGGAGCCGTCGTCCGGGGCGGCCATGATCAGGAAGCGGTGACGACGAGTTCGCCCGCGTCCAGCTCGACGCCCCCGGCCTTGAGGACGACCCGCGCCGCGCCCGTGGGCGCGCTGGAGGGGACTTCGAAGGTCACGGTGGCGTTGAGGCAGCAGACGGGGTCCATGGCGTTGGCGTTGTCGACGAGATGGGCCTGGACGCCGCCCACGTACACCGTCGCGGTGCTGGGCCACGTCCCCTTCACCTCGGCCTTCGCCCCACGCGGCGCCTGCCGGGGAGACATCTGGGTGATGGTGGACGGGCATGCCTGAAGTCCGTTGCCCGATGGGCGAATGCGCACCTTCCCGTCCGGGTGCGCGGCCCGGAATTCGGCGAGTTGGCCGAGGGTGCGGCGGGCCGCTGTGTACTTGCAGTCTCCCGACGGCTGGTTTCTGACGACGGAGTACGCGTCGATCACCTTCTGCCATTCGCCTTCCTGTCCGCCAACGGCATAGCAGGCGGCGATGAGTCCTTCCAGGGCCTTCCAGGCAGCAGGTTTCGCCTGCCAATTCCTCGGCCCCGCGTTGTCGTACCAGCGTTTGGCCTCGCCGCAATTCCTGGCCTGTACGAGGTCGTATACGTGATCGGTGTTGATGCCGTCCCATTCGGGGGAGGTGGGGCCGAACGGAACCCACGAGAACTCTTTGTCGGGAGGCGGCCCTTGGGACCTGTCGCGGTGACCTCCGGGGCCTCCGTCGCCGTGTCCGCCGGTGCTGGCGTGCCCGCCGCTCGTGTGACCGGGCTTCCACGTGGAGCCTCCGTTGCCGCGGCCGCCGTCCCAGGTCTCGCCGCCGGTGGAGCCCGAGGACGAGCCCGAGGACGAGCCGGACGTACCGCCGTCGCCCGAGCCGCCGCCGGATGAACTCCCGCTGGTCGAGCCACCGTTCGCGCCGCCCCCGGAACCGCTGGAGGAGCCCCCGCCACCGTCCGGGCCACCACTGTCGGGCGTGCCCATGGAGGTGGCCGGAGCGTCGGGGGTCCGGCCCCCCGAGTCGCTCGACGACCCGCACCCGGCGGCCACCAGTACACCCGAGATCGCGAGCGCGGCGACGGCGGAAAATGGCTTCCACCGGCATGAATTGGTCAGCCTTGACAGGCCGTTGAGAAACACGTTCACCATGCGCCCCCACCCCCATGGTCCAGCACGCCGACGATGCAGGCAGCATGCTATTCCTGAAGGAAGATCGGCAGGGCTGAAGGGTGTAGGGAATTCAGGGAGCGCCGCATTCGAAAATGGGGCCGAATTCACGGGGCGGGGCTGAGGTGCGCGCCGCTTGCGGGCCTTTTGACGAGCGGAACGATTCACCTTAGGTGTGCTGCCTCACCGCCGCCGACAGGGCGGGCAGGGCAGACAGGTCGGGCAGGCCAGGAAGGGGGGCGACTGGGCAGACGGAACCGACAGGTTATCCACGTGCACCGCTTGATCGACTTGGGGAACACTGTGCCGATGAACTCCGCAGCCTCCCCAGCGCCCTCCCCGACAGCCCAGGAGCGAGCTCTTCGCCACGTCGCGGAACTGGCGTCGGGCTCGCCGATGGACCCCGGGCTGCGGGTCACCCTCAACTTCCACCCGGACCGCCTGCTGCACGGCAAGCCGATCCTGGACGCCCTGGCCGAGGACGGCGTCTACCACTCGCAGTTCGTCACCGGGACCAGCAACGGCGGCCTGACCGCGCACCCCGGCGGCGACCGCTGGCGCTGGGAGAGCCGGATCTTCAACGGGGCGTACGACGAAGCGCCTGCTCATGAGCGCCCCGTCTATGGGGCGTTGAACTTCCGCGGCAAGCCCGTCGGCGGGGCGCCGCGGTTCGGCTCCGCGCACTTCCGGCTGGCCGCCGAGACGCTGGAGCGGACCACGTTCTGCTACCCGGACAGCTTTCTCGAACCCTCGGACTTCGGTGTCGCGGCCCGTATGGGGCTCATCGAGCTCGCCCTCGCCGACCGTCAGGACGAACTCGACGACTATGTCGAGGCCCAGGTGCACGGGCCGGTGCGGCCGGACCGGGATGTGGAGGCGCTGGTGCTGGACCCCTGCTACCGGGGCTCGGCTGTCGAGGCCGCGGCCCTGCGGCTCGGCTGCCCCGTGGAATGGCACCCGGGTTTCCGCCTCACGGTCGAGGGACTCCGCCGTCATCCCGGCTATCGCGGTCAGGAATACGTCGACCTCGGGACGCAGATCGCGGTCGACGGCGTCCTTGATCCGCGCATCGTCGGAGACGCGGCGCGCGACGGCCGCCATGACCCCCAGGCGCTCAAGAAGGTATGGCACTACCTGGCGCGGTTCGGGACGTTCGCGAAGACCGTTGCCGCACCGGCGAGTTCGGAACCGGTGGATCTCTGACGGGCCTCCCATTGGGTTGCCGCAGGTCAGCCGGTTCGGATAAGAAGCTCGCATGCTGAAGGGCGACAAGGTCGGGCTCAGGGCCCGGCACGACGAAGACATCCCGGTACTGCGGACCGAGCTCTACGACGACGTGGTCAACGGCTCGCGGGCCGAGGGCTCGCCGTGGCGGCCGATCACGCCCGGCTCGAAGGACCCGCGGCTCGTGGTGGACGACACGAAGGAGGGGCTCGTCCAGTTCTCCGTGGTGGAGCTCGAGGGAGAGTCGCTGGTCGGCACCGCCACGCTGTGGGGCATCGACAACCACAGCAGGGCCGCGCACATCGGCCTCGGCCTGCTGCCCGCCGCCCGAGGCAAGGGCTACGGCACCGACGTGGTCGCGGTGCTGTGCTACTACGGATTCGTCGTACGCGGCCTGCAGCGGCTGCAGATCGAGACGCTGTCGGACAACATCTCGATGCTGCGCTCCGCCGAGCGCAACGGCTTCGTCCGCGAGGGCGTGCTGCGCTCCTCGGCCTGGGTCCTCGGCGAGTTCATGGACGAGGTGATCCTCGGGCTCCTCGCCCAGGACTGGAAGCCGAACTCGACGCGTTAGAGACCCAAGTCGGCGAGGGAGCAGTCCCGTTGGGGTCGCGGTCGCCGGGGCGGCAAGGAGCGGGGGAGGCATAAGGAACGGGGGAGCCATACCGTCGCGCCTGGCCTGGCCTGGCCTGGGCCGGCTCGCGGACGACCTGGCAACCGGCCGCCGGCACGCGGAGCACGCCGAGTTGCTCTCGCCCGACACCGCCGACGTCGGCTACCGGCTCCTCGTCGCCGACCTCTGACCCACGGGTTCTTGGCAGAGGCTTGACCGTGAGCCCGGTGACTGTGCGCGCAGGGCGACGTGCCCTGTGCAAGGATATGTCTGCCTTCAACTACCGCTCCACGGAAACCACTTCAGTGATCCGTCGACCGCCTGATTCGTCGTGAAGCAACTTCCCGCGCTCTCTCGGAAGCCGTCGGCCGCCGATGTTGTCCGCGTGGCCACACCGTGTGAACCCGAGCCCGGCGAAGGCCGCTTGCCCCGCACAATATTGGCTGGCGTCCATCGGCTCGGTCCGCCCATGCTGGTGATCATGGCAGCACCCGAGCACCAGATCCGCGCCCTCCATACCCCCTCCACGATCACCGTGTACCAGGCGTACCGGCCGGAGATCGGGCTGCCCGCGGCCACCGCAGGCCGGTTCCCGGCGACGTGGCAGCGGGACCGGATGACCTGGATCAAGCCCTCGTTCCTCTGGATGATGTACCGCTGCGGCTGGGCCACCAAGGAGGGCCAGGAGACCGTCCTGGCCGTCGAGATCAGCCGCGAAGGCTTCGAATGGGCGCTGGAGCACGCCTGCCTGTCCCACTACGAGCGCGGTCTGCACCCCGACATCGCCACCTGGAAGCGCCAGTTGAAGCAGGCGCCGGCCCGGGTGCAGTGGGACCCCGAACGCGACCTGCGCCTCCAGCCGTTGCCCCACCGCTCCCTGCAACTCGGCCTCACCGGTGAAGCGGCACGCCGCTACGCGGACGAGTGGACGGTCTCCATCACCGACGTCACCGCGCTCGCGCGCACCGTTCATGGCCACGTACGGGATGGGGAGTTGGACGCCGCCCGGCAACTCCTGCCCGCGGAACACCCCTATCCCGTACGGGAGGGTTTCCTGGCCCACCTGAGCCGCTGATGATCGCCGCCGCCCCGCACTGACCTCGTAGGCGCCGAGTTGTCCCATGCGTAGCGGCGCCGCGCCCCACGAGCACCTCACATGCGACAGCGTCCCCGCAGGTCGCAGCCATGGTCGTCCCACAGCGGCGGAGATCCCTCGCGTCGGCCGAGCCCGCCCCCCGAAGGTGGTGGCCGTGCCGCTGACCGGCGGCGAAGCGGAGCGATGCGGCCGCGCAGCACGTGGCAGGGCCCGTTCGCGGGTCGACAGGAGAGCTGCCGGTACCGCGGCGGGCCCACTGCATGCACGACCGCCCGGCGCCACCCCGAACGCGTCACCTACGACCGTGACGCCTCCTACGCCATCCTCGACGAGGCCCTCTCGCTGACGGGAGTTCACGCCGTCCGTAATTGGTTGGCACGGTCTCCGGACGCGGCGCAATGATGCGGGGGAGGAGGCGGAGGGGGCATCCCCGCAGCTCGCTGCGGGCTGTCACCACCTCTGCGTCTCTCCGCCTGTCCGGCTGTTCTGCTGTCTGGGGGAAGCCGTCATGTCCGTTCCCGCGTCCAAGGAATACGGGTCGCAGCCCGAAGTCCGCACGGCGGCCGGGGTGTTGCGCGGTCGCCGTGCAGGGGAAGGCGAGGGCGGGGGCGCGGTCTTCCTCGGCATCCCGTTCGCCGAGCCCCCGGTCGGCTCGCTGCGATTCTGTGCGCCCCGGGCGGTACGGGGGTGGGGCGGCGTGCGTGAAGCCGTCTCCTACGGTCCGCCGCCCCCGCAGTCCGCCGCCTTCGGCATGGACGCGCTCGCACACAGCACCCCGGGCGACGACTGGCTGACGCTCAACGTCTGGACGCCCGAGCCGGAGCCGGGCGCGGGCCTTCCGGTCATGGTGTGGATCCAGGGCGGCGCCTATGTGTTCGGCACGTCCGGCCTCCCCGAGTACGACGGCGCCCGGCTGTCGCGGGACGGCGGCGTCGTGGTCGTGACGTTCAACTACCGCGTGGGGATGGAGGGGTTCGGGCACATCGAGGGCGCTCCCGCCAACCGGGGGCTGCTCGACCAGGTCGCCGCCCTTGAGTGGGTGCGCGCGAACATACGGGCCTTCGGCGGGGATCCCGGCCGGGTCACGGTCTTCGGCCAGTCGGCGGGCGGGGGATCGGTCGCCGCGCTGCTGGCGATGGACCGCGCGGCCGGGCTCTTCCACCGTGCCATCGCGCAGAGCGTGCAGGGCACGTACTTCTCACCGGAGCTGGCCGCGGACATCGGCGCCGCCTGCGCCGCCGAACTGGGCCTTCGGCGGCCCACGGTGACCGTCCTGTCCGAGATCGCCCCCGAGCAGCTGTCCGCCGCAGGGGATACGCTCGGCGCCAAGATGGAGCAGCACGCGCCCCGTTGGGGGCTGCCCGCGCACCGCTCCATCCCCTTCTCGCCGGTCGTGGACGGTGACATCCTGCCCGCCACCCCCTGGCAGGTGCTCTCCGACGGACCCGACGGATCCGATGGCGCATCACGGGACGTCGACCTCCTCGTGGGCCACACCCGTGACGAACACCGCCTGTTCAGCGCGCTCACCGGACTCCTCGGCGAGGTGAGCGAGGAACAGGCCGAAGCCGCCCTGCGCACCTTCGCCCCAGGAGCGGACGGCGCCCGCCGCTACCGCGACGCCTTCCCGACGGCGAGCCCCGAAGAGCTGTACGAACTGGTCCACGCCGACTGCCTGTTCCGCATGCCGACGCTCCACCTCGCCGAGTCCCGCGCGGCCGCCGGAGGGCGCACGCACGTCTACGAACTGACCTGGCCCGCCCCCGGCATGGGCGGCGTACTCGGCGCCTGCCACGGCCTCGACGTCCCTCTGGTCTTCGGCAACCTGGACCGGGGCCAGCCGGCCTACCTGATCGGCGAGTCACCCTCGGGGATGTCGGAGGCCGCGTCCCTGTCCGCGCGTATGCGCACCGCATGGACCGCCTTCGCCGCACACGGCGAGCCGGGCTGGCCCTCGTACGACACGGAACGGCGCCTCGTCCACCTCTTCGACGCGACACCGACCGTGACCGTCTGCCCCTACCCGGAAGAATCCTCCCGACGGATCTGGCAGGACCACACCTTCCCCGCGCTGCCACTGATCGGGCAGACGCCAACGCCAACGCCAACGCCGACGCCGACGCCGACGCCGACGCCGGTCGCCTAGGCTCGTGCTGGTGTGGCTGCTGTTCTGGACGTCGGTGGTGGGCGCCGCGCGTACGGCCGTCGACACCCCGCAGTTCCGGCGCCGGATGAGCCGTCTGGCGGGAGCCGTGCTGGTCGGGTTGGGGATCCGGACGGCGACGGTGAGCTGAAGCCCGTACGCCTCAGCGGGAAGAAGGAGAGGGCGAGGGAGAGTTGGTGGGACGAGGCAAGGGGCGGTCGAACGGGACCTTTACTGTGGGTTCGTACGGGCCGCTGTCCGGCGATGGGGAGCTGCCGTCGGACGCTCACGATGCGGGCGTGGGCGCGTTCCTGCAGGACGTGGCCGACATGACGTTCAAGGGCGGCCCGCGGGGGATGGAGCTGTCCGACCTCGACGTGGCCGCGTGCACGTTCACGTTCCGGCACACCGGTGGGCCCGATCCGCGAGCGCTGGTGACCGTCGAGGGCGGTGAGGTGCCGACGGATGACCGCGCGCGGGGCGAGATCATGTGGACGCCGCGACCGGAGGCTCCGGGGTGGGCTCATCTCGCCTTCCTGCTCCAAGAGTTGCCCTTTGTCGCCACCTTTCGCGAGTACGGGCCGGAGGGCGGGCCCGTCGTGCTGGGCGTCGAGGCGCCGGACCGTGCGCACGCGGACGTCCTGGTGGAGCACCGGGGTGAGGTATGGCGGGTGCGCGTACAACTCGAGGGCAGGAGTGAGCCGTTGGAGTTCCCTGGCATGGTGATCGGTGAGCTCTTCGGGGAGGGCGGTCACCGGCGCTGGTGCGCGACGGTGTCGTGGACGCCGGGATCTGAACGGTCCCCTGTCACGGCTCTCAACCTCCCCCACTGCTGCGGCAGTTGTTCAGCGTCTCTCGAACGCCTGGGCCACCGCGAGACCGTCCTCGTACATGTGGTGGCGGGTGACCAGGCCGTCCTCGACTGTGAGGTGAAGGGCGAACCGGGCGCGGTAGGCGCGTGCGGTGGGCCGGGCCGACTGGCGGATCTCGCCGAGCACGATGGCGTCGGCTCCGTCGATGAGGATGCGCAGCAATTCCTCGGCCACGGTGCGCGTGGGCGTGAGCGTGGGTACGGGCATGGGGGCTGCCATGGGTGATCCCTCCCGTTCGGAGCCGCGCCGGGTGGCGCGGTGATCACCATTCTTGGCGGCACCCATCCTTCACGACCATTACCTCGCAGGTAACGGCCCGACACGAAGGGGCACTTGGCGACCGCGAGGCCACGCGGCGTTAAGCGGACGGGCGGAACCGCAGCGCCGACCATGTGTCGTCGACGGCGATCTGCCGCACCGGCCGCACGCCCCGCTCGATGAGCGCGGCCGCCAGCGAGTCACGGTTGAGGTCCGTTCCGAGTTGGCCGCCCTTGGGGTACGCGACCCAGGCGAGCGCGTCGCGTCGGGCGGCGGCGAGCGCCGCCTCGGCATGGGTCCCGGCGAGATCGGCGGAGGTGGTCACGAAGGCCAGCACCACGTCGGCCGAAGCCGGGTCGGCCGAGGACGGGTCGGTCGAAGCCGGGTTGGCTGCGGCCTCGAAGTCGAGGCGGACGTCGTCGGGCCGGCCGAGGACCGCGACACTCTGGCCGGGCTTGATCTGCAGCTTGCTCATGATCGACACCCTTCGATCGTGCCACTCGCGGTGCGGCCCCGCACGCGCGTGGTGCGGCTCCGCATGCGCGCGGGGCCGCACCGTGCCCCCGCGCCCCCGCCGGGAGTGCGCATCCTGCCCGTGCCCGGCGGCCCCAGGAGCAGCGGCTCCTGTTACCGTCCCGCCGTCCCGCCGTCCCGCCGTCCCGCCGTCCCGCCGCCCCGCCTGCCCCAGTCGCCCACCGACGCGGTCACCCGCGTGGCCTCCGCTCTGCGCGCGGCAGCCCTGGAGGTCGCGGCGCCCGCTCAGCCGTCGTGATCCCCGCTGCCCTGCGCCGTCGTCGGAAGGTGGATCAGCCCCGCGTCGGTGGGGCGGAAGCCGCAGGATTCGAAGTAGAAGGACCGCAGGGCGGGTTGGAAGTCGACGTGCAGCCACTCGCAGCCAGCCGCCCGCGCACGGTCCGCGGCCAGGCGGACGACGGCCGTGGCGATCCCGCGCCGCTGATACGCGCCCCGCGTCTTCGTGTCGATCAGGAAGGCGTGGTCACAACCGTCCCACGCCACGTTCACGAACCCGACGAGCAGCCCCTCACCCGGCCCCCGGAGCCCCTCGCCCGGCCCCGGGAGCCCCTCGCCCGGGCCCGGGCTGTCGCGGGCGGTGACCCAACCCAGGCTGTGCTCGCGCAGCTTGGGCCACCAGCCCGCCTCGGGGTGCCCGCCGTGCGAGCGCACGAGGTCGCTCATCTCGTCGTCGGTGAGGGGGCCACGCCATGCGTAGGAGATCGTTTCGTTCATCGCCTCAGCATCACAGCCGTGCCGTGCCCCGGCCAAGGAGTACGAGCGCCATGAGCGCCGTCACGGTGGCCAGCACGCCGTAGCCCCACGTCAGCGTCGCGGCCGCGGCGACCGTCGCGACGAGCAACGGGCCGCCCGCGTCGCCGAGTTCACGGCCCAGCTCGGCCGCTCCCATGGTCTGCCCGAGGCGCTCGGGCGGCGTCGCGGCGGCCAGGGCGGCGAAGCCGAGCGGGGTGAGCAGGCCGGTGCCGCACCCGGTCAGGACGGCCGCGGCCAGCACCCCGCCCACCCCGGGCAGCATCGCCGCACCCAGCCCGCACGCGGTGACCAGCAGCCCGACGACCAGCCCCGTACGGGTACTCAGCCGCCCCCCGTCCAGGGCCCGCCCGGCCCGCGGCTGGGTGAAGGCGGCACACAGGGCGAGCACGGAGACGGCCGCACCGGTGGCGACGGGCGGCAGCGAGGCGGCGGCTCCCGACAGCGGCAGGAAGCCCACGCCGACGGAGAGCGCGGCGGTCGCGGCGGCCAGGGCCGTGACCGGACGCACGAACGCAGGGTCGCTGAGTCGGCGGGCCAGGCCCAGGAGCGTCTGGCGGGACTTCGGCAGCGGCGCCACCACCGGCACCGCGAGCACCGCCCACACCGCCACCACCCCGGCGAGCACGGCAAGGACCGCGAACAGCAGCGTCAGGCCACCGGCCCACACCAGCACCCCGCCCAGCAGCGGCCCCGCCGTGTAACCGATGCTCTTGTAGAAGCCGTAACTCCCGTACGCACGCCCGTGCTTGGCCGCCGGATTGAGGCGTGCCACCAGCGCGGAGGCGGCCGGAGAGAAGGCCGAGGCCGCCGCCCCCTGCCCGAGGCGCGCCGCCCACAGCCACCCCGGATCCCGTACGAGGACGAAGGGCGCGGACGCGACGGCGAACCCGACGAGCCCGCCCACCAGCACCGGCTTGGCGCCCACCGCGTCGGCGAGCGTGCCGAACACCGGCTTGAGCACCACCTCGGCCCCGTCGTACAAGGCGAGGAGCACCCCGAGGTAGAGCACCGACTCCACCAGGTCCCGGTCACCGGCGCCGAAGTTGGCGGCGATGCCGTGCGCGCCGAACGCGGTGGTGAACCCGGCCGCGTACAGCGGCCACATGCGGTGCGCCGTCGTCCTCGCCGGCCCATCGGACGTCGCATCGGATGTCGAATCGGCTGTCACGTCGCAGAAGGTAGCGGCCCTCGTACGGGGCCGGGGGCGGGCTCGCGCAACCGTGCGCGGACGGGTGGGGCGGTCCGCCGGGGCGAGCGGTCCCGGTGGCCCTTCCCAGGACAGCGGTCCCGGCGGCCATGCCTCGGTAGCGGTCTCGGCCCCTGTGGCCCTTACTGGGACAGGCGGCGGTACAGCTCCCTGCGGTGCGCGAGGTGTCGATCCTGGCCCGTGTGCGTGGGCTCCTGGATCCGTGGGCGGGGGACTTCGGCCCGGCAGGGAGCCTCGACCAGCTCGGTCCACGTGTTCTGCCGCGAGTGGCTGTCGCTGCCGTTGAGGCGGTCGAGGCGGACGAGGCGCTTCAGGTCGGGGGTGAGGCCGTGGGCCTCGGCCTTCGAGGTCAGGCACGCCGTGAACCGGGTCCGGTACTGGGCCAGGGCCGCGTCGGTCTCCTTGGTGCCGGCCGTGAGGTTCGCCGCCGGGGCGGGCACGGTGCCGTCGGCCGCCGGGGGCTTCGAGGACACGCTGTCGAGGGAGGCGCCACCGCAGCCGGTGACCAGGGCGAGGACTCCGGCCGATGCGGTGAGGGCGAGGCCGAGAGCGCGGCGGGTGGACGCTCCGGGCGGCGACTTCGACCCGTACAGCCGTAAGACCGCCGCCGGCCACGGCATGCGTCCACTGGGCTGGAACGTCGACTCCGACGACTGGAGGAGACCCGGCACCGACCGGATCGTCCGCTCCGTGAAGGCCCAACTCACGCCCGCCAGGCCGACCGTGCTCTTCCATGACGGCGGCGGCGACCGCTCCCAGAGCCTGGCCGCGCTGCGGCAGTTGCTGCCCTGGATGAAGCAGCAGGGGTACGGCTTCGGTTTCCCGAAGCACTGAGCCGGCCTCGCGCCCGGCAGCTGGGGAGGGGGCTCAACTCGCCCTTCGCTGCACCGCCTTGGCCTTGCGGCCGTCCGCGCGGGGCTGGGTGACCTTGTCCGGGCCGCCGCCGCGCTCGGCGGGGTCGCCGGGGTCGCGGGACGGCGGGCCGCCCGGGGACGGCCGGTGGTGGTCGAGGACCGCCGGGCCCGGCGCGGCGGTGGCGGCGGCCGCGCCGACCGTGCCGACGGCGAGCACCATCACGGCCAGCGGGACCAGGAGGCGGGGTGCTCTCCCGGCGCCCGCCCCGCGCGCCGTGGCGGCGCTTCGGTGCGCCCGGCGGGCCCGCAGCAGTCGGCCCAGTCGTCCGCAGCCGTCACCGGCGCGGTACAGCCCGTGCTGGATGAGCGGCCCGCCCACCGTGGCCGCCACCGAGAAGACGATGGCGCCGGCCATCGTGCCGTACAGGTGCAGCTGGAAGGCGAGCGTCATGCCTCCGGCAGCGCCGAAACCCGCGCCCACGAGCTGGGAGACGCTGAGGTCCGGGCGCCGGGACTGTCGAGGGCGAGCCGCCTTTGGTGCGCTCTTCCGGTCGGGTGCTGCATGCCGTGCTCCCATCGTGATCCTTCGCACATCGAGCGGTCCGTTGCCACGATGCTCAAGGCCAGAGGGGTAGATGGCGGGGCCAAGTAGGTGGACCCGGCGTAAGGGTGCGCTCATCGCCCGTCATGCGTGCAGCGCACAGAGTCAGACGCCGCGAAAAGCGGCACAAAATTGGGTGTTTACGTGGTGATTTTGTATCCCGCCGGCCGTCGCAGTGGTCGGCGGGATACAGGCGCGTAAGGGTCGGCCTAAGGCTCAGTGCCGCGCGGCGCGCGTCAGCGTCAGCGTCTGCTCGGCCGCCGTCCGGGCCCCGCCGACGCCGCCGCCCGGAGCGGTCCAGGCCCGCGTCGGCGTGGTCTCCGCAAGGCGCCCCTGCGTCCCCGACAGGCCGATGACCAGGCCGCTGTAGCGGTTGACGAGGCGGAAGGTGCCGGTGGGCCTGCCGTTGACGTCCTTGTTCGGGATGACGAACCACTGCTGGCCCACGGTGGGCCCGCTGCCGGGCGCCGCGGTCACGGTCGGCTTGGCGGACCAGGCGCGGCCCGCGTCGCGGCTGGAGTCCACGCCCAGGAGCTGCTTGGTGGCGGCGTTGGCGATCCGGTAGGAGCCGTCGCCGTTCGAGGTGAATACCCACTGGCTGCGGGTGGCGTGGTCGTCGGCGGGCAGGGAGGTGGTGGCCGTGCCGCCGGAGAGCTGAGCCAGGACGCGGCCGCCGCCGTTGCCGATGGTGTAGGCCGTGCCCGAAGTGACGGGCGAGGCAGGGGAGTTGGTGTTGATGGTGGTCTCGTAGTACTCGCCGTCGGCGCCGCCCGAGCACTGGAACGAGCAGTAGCTGCGGAACTTCTTGCCGACGACGGTGGAGCCCGAGTTGTTCACCGAGTCCAGCATCCAGCGGTACCAGGAGCCCGACGTGTAGGTGCCGGAGTCACCGAGCAGCCGCCACTTCTGGGTGGCGAGGTCGTCGGTGGCGTAGAAGCGCTGGGGCTGGGTGCTGTCCTGCTTGAGGGCCTCGGGCTGGCCGATGTAGAGCCCGAGATGGGCGTCGTAGGCGATGTTCATGGTCAACAGGTCGGCCTTGGCGGGCAGTTCGCCGGCCGCTTGCTGCTCGGCGATCGAGCCCTTGGTGGCCGGGTCGTAGTCGTGCTCGACGGGCGTGTAGCCAGTGGAGTTGCCGGAGCCGACCGGCTCCATGTTGCTCTCCTTGCCGCCGACCCCCGGCTGGGACCAGGAGCCGTCGTACCACTTCTTCCACGAGCCCGGCGCCATCTTGGCGGACATCGGCGCGCGGGCGACATGCGCCCGGCTGGCGTCGGTCCAGCCGCCCGGGCTGCCTGCCTTCGGGATCACACGGGAGTTGTAGTAGACGTAGAAGTAACCCGAGGCGGTGTCCACGAACAGCCGCGCGTCACCGTTGCCGTAGTGGTACGTCTCGTTGGGGAACGCCTTGTCGTCGCCGCGCTCGGTGCTGTACGGCGAGGTGAGGACGTGGTCCTTGATGTCCCAGGTCCTGCCCTGGTCCTTGGAGACGGTGTAGTCGATCGCGTCGTAGTGCAGGCCGTCGCCGAAGGGGCTGGGCGTGAACTCGTTGTGGACCAGGCCGTACCAGTCGCCCGTGTCGGGATCGACCCACACGCCCATCAGGTCGCAGTAGTTCTTCTGCGCGTAGTGCGAGGTGTCGGGGGCGTTCGTGGCCGCACGGCCGGTGGGGCTGTTGTTGCAGCGCCACGTGGTGTCGTTGTTGCGGTCCTGGGAGTTGGCCGGGTTGACCGCGTCGCTCAGCTTCGCGTCCCGGGTGGCGCTGTCGAAGTCCTTGCCGCTGTAGAAGGTCCACTTACGCGGGTCCTTGGCGCTGTAGAGGGCGTGCGCGGACTGGTAGTGGAACGAGCCGTCCTTGTCGATGTAGGGGGAGGCCGGGGTGTCGTCGGGGTTGCTCCATGGCCCCTTCGCGCCGATGTCGATGCTGTACGTGGGGGAGTGGGCCTTCCCGGCCGACTGGCCGGACCGGTCTGGCTGCGCGGACGACGCCGGAGCGCCGCCCAGGGTGGCGAACAGGGCCGCGGCCGAGGCGGCGAGCGCTATGACGGCCTTCGTTCTGGGGCGGGCTGGCACAGGTGTTCCTCCCAAGTTCCCGGAAGGGGGCAGGTGTTGACAGCTGGTCATGCAAATTAGTTCGGCTAGGATCCGAACTAATTGAAGGGCTGTCAAGGGACCCGGCACGACCCGCTCGGTCACACGGTGAAGATCTCTTCGCCGCCGAAGAGGAGTCGCCGCGTCCGCGTCCGTGTCCGCACCCGTCAGCCGGCCCAGGACCAGTTCACGACCTCGGGCAGGTCGGTGCCGTGCTCGCGGATCCAGGCGTGGTGGCGGGTGCGGGCGTCGGCCATGCGCTGGCGGACGGCGGCCGCGCGCACGCCGAGTCCGGGGACGCGGTCGATGACGTCCATCACGAGGCGGAAGCGGTCGAGGTCGTTGCGCACGACCATGTCGAACGGGGTGGTGGTCGTCCCCGACTCCTTGTAGCCGCGCACGTGCAGGTGGGGGTGGCCGGTGCGGCGGTAGGTGAGGCGGTGGATCAGCCAGGGGTAGCCGTGATACGCGAAGATCACCGGCTGTTCGGTGGTGAACAGGGCGTCGTACTCGAAGTCCGGCATGCCGTGCGGGTGTTCCTCGCGCGGCAGCAGGCGGGTCAGGTCGACGACGTTGACCACGCGCACCGCGAGCTGCGGCAGGTGCGCGCGCAACAGCCCCGCGGCGGCGAGCACCTCCTGGGTCGGCACGTCCCCGGCGCAGGCGAGCACGACGTCCGGTTCCCGGGAGCCGTCGTCGGTGCCCGCCCACGTCCACTCGCCCGCGCCGCGCGCGCAGTGGGCGCGGGCCTCGTCCAGGGAGAGCCAGTCGAAGCACGGCTGTTTCCCGGCGACGACGACATTGACGTAATCGCGGCTGTGCAGCACGTGCTCGGCGACGGACAGCAGGGTGTTGGCGTCCGGCGGCAGATAGACGCGGACGACCTCGGGGCTCTTGTTGAGGACGTGGTCGACGAAGCCGGGGTCCTGGTGCGAGAAGCCGTTGTGGTCCTGGCGCCACACATGGGACGTGAGCAGATAGTTGAGGGAGGGGACCGGGGCGCGCCAGGACAACTGGCGTGCCGTCTTGAGCCACTTGATGTGCTGGTTGGCCATCGAGTCGACGATGTGGACGAAGGCTTCGTAGCACGAGAAGAGCCCGTGGCGGCCGGTGAGCGTGTAGCCCTCCAGCCAGCCCTGGCAGAGGTGTTCGGAGAGGACCTCCAGGACGCGGCCGTCGCGGGCCAGGTGCTCGTCGGTCGCGAGGGTCCGCGCCTGCCATGCCCGTCCGGTGACGTCGAAGAGGGCCTGGAGCCGGTTGGAGGCCGTCTCGTCGGGGCCGACCACCCGGAAGTCACGGCGCTGCGCGGTGTCCCGCATGATCTGGGCCAGGAGGTCGCCGAGGACCCGGGTGGGTTCGTGCAGGGTCGTGCCCGGCTTGTCGACGGGCACGGCGAAGCGTTCCAGCGGGGCGATCGGCAGGGGGCGCGTGAGCAGGCCGCCGTTGGCGTGCCTGCTCGTGCCGAGACGGCGGGTGCCGTCGGGCACGTGCGTCAGCACGAGGGGGGCGGGACGGCCGTCGGCGCCGAAGAGCTCCTCGGGCCGGTAGGAACGCATCCAGCGCTCCAACTGCCGTAGATGTTCGGGGGTTTCGCGGACCCCGGCGAGCGGCACCTGGTGGGCGCGCCAGGTGCCCTCGACCGGTTCGTCGTCGACCGTCGCCGGGCCCGTCCAGCCCTTGGGGGTGCGCAGGACGATGACCGGCCAGCGTGGGCGGCCGCCGGAGCGGGCGGTCCGGGCGGTCCGCATCACGTGCTGGATGCGGGCGATGCGGTCGAGCACCTGGTCCATGACGCGGGCGAACTCGCGGTGCACCCGCAGGGGTTCGGAGCCCGAGACGTGGAAGGGCTCGTGGCCGTAGCCGCGCAGCAGGTCGTCGAGTTCGGCCTCGGTGAGGCGGGACAGGACCGTCGGGCCCGCGATCTTGTAGCCGTTCAGGTGGAGGATCGGCAGGACGGCGCCGTCGTGCACCGGGTCCAGGAACTTGTCGGCGTGCCAGGACGCCGCCAGCGGTCCGGTCTCCGCCTCGCCGTCCCCGATGACGCAGGCGACCAGGAGGTGCGGGTTGTCCAGGGCGGCGCCGTAGGCATGGGCGAGGGAGTAGCCGAGCTCGCCGCCCTCGTGGATCGAGCCCGGTGTCTCGGGCGCCACGTGGCTCGGCACGCCGCCGGGGAAGGAGAACTGCCGGAACAGGCGCGCCATCCCGGCCGCGTCGCGGGTCACGTCGGGATAGGTCCGGGTGTAGCTGCCCTCCAGCCAGGAGTTGGCGAGGACGGCCGGGCCACCGTGGCCCGGACCCCAGACGCACAGGGCCTCGAGGGCGCGTTCCGTGATGACACGGTTGAGGTGGGTGTGGACGAGGTTGAGGCCGGGCGACGTACCCCAGTGGCCGAGCAGGCGCGGCTTGATGTGCTCGGGCGCCAGGGGCTCGGACAGGAGCGGGTTGCCGAGCAGATAGATCTGGCCGACCGTCAGGTAGTTGGCGGCGCGCCAGTGTGCGTCGAGCGCGGCCAGCTGATGCTTGGACAGGGCCTTCGCCATCGGGACGTCTCCGGAAGAGGAAGAGGAAGAGGGGACGGGTCACGGGGAAGAGGGGGTGGGTCACGGGGCCGGGGAACCACCGTCAGCCGTGGGGCACCACGGCCACCGGGCACGCGGAGTGGTGCAGCGTCGCGTGGCCGACCGGGCCGAGCTGCAGGCCGAAGCCGCTCCTGCGGCGTCGCGCGCCGACGACCAGGAGGTCGCAGAGCGCGGAGGCCGCCACCAGGACGTCGCGCGCCCGGCCCTCCTCCGGCTGTGCGTGCACGGCCACCGCGCCGTGGGCCTGCCTCGGCTGCCGCAGCGCGAGGGTCAGCTCGTCCTCGGCGCGGACCCGGTGGGCCTCGACGTCGTCGCTCGGGTGGTCGGGCAGCTCGTGGGCAGGGCAGCGCCAGGCCCGCACGGCCAGCAGGGACGCCTCGTGCAACTCGGCCTCGCGCAGGGCGAACTCGGCGGCAGCACGCGCCCGTTCAGGCATCGAAACGCCCAGGACGACCTGCCCGAAGCCGCCCTGGACGTTCTTGTCGTTGCCGCGGACGACGATCACCGGTGACGCGGCGTGCGCGGCGACCGGCAGGCTCACCGACCCCAGCAGCAGCCCGCCGAACGTGCCGTGGCCCCGGCTGCCGACGACCACCGACGACGCCTCGCGGGCGGCCGCGACGAGAGCGGAAGCGGGGTCGTCGGGCACCACCCGGCTGGTGACCGTGGCCTGGGGCGCACGGCGCCGGGCGTGTTCGACGGCCTGGGCGGCGATGTGCCCGGCGTACTGCCGCACCGCTCCGCGCCCCGGTCCGAGAGACGGCTGACGGCCCTCGTACCGCTCCCAGCGCGAGGCGTGCAGCACCCGTAGTTCGACGCCGCGGCGCATCGCCTCGTCGGTCGCCCAGTCCAGGGCCTGCAGGCTCGGCTCGGAGCCGTCGACGCCCACGATCAGCGGACCCTCCATGACGGTCGCCTCCTTCGGGGCGGGCCGGTCGGGCGGGCCTCGGCGGTGGGGCCCGCCTTGCTCACGCTGGCATCACGGCCGCCGCGGGAGGAGAGGAGAACCGGCCTCTCCGTACGGGACGTTCGGCCCCGTGCCGAGTCCGCGCGGTCCGGCGACGGTGGAAGCAGGCGGAAGGGGCGGAGCGAACGGAGGTCGAGCCCCCGCGCCGTGTGACGTCGTGCTGTGTGACAACGAACCCTTGACCAAGGGAGGTTGACGACGATGGCCAACCAGGAACCCCGCGTGCTCATCGCCTACGGGTCGAAGTACGGCTCGACCAAGGAGATCGCCGTGCACATCGGCGAGGTCCTGAACAAGGCCGGCTGCGCCACCACGGTGTGCCCGGCGGGGGAGGCGGCCACGGACCTGTCCGCCTACGACGCCGCCGTGCTCGGCGGCGGGCTGTACGCGGGGCGCTGGCACCGCGACGCCGTCAGGCTGGCCCATCGCGCCCGCCGTTCGCTGCGCAAACGTCCGGTGTGGCTGTTCAGCAGCGGCCCGCTCGACCCCTCGGCGTCCGAGCGCGAGATCCCGCCGGTGCGCGGCGTGCGCCGCATCGCCGACCGGCTCGACGCGGAGGGGCACATCACCTTCGGCGGCCGTCTCGACGAGTCCGCGCGGGGCCGGATCGCCCGCATGATCGTCAAGTCCGGCAAGGGCGGTGACTTCCGCGACTTCGGGCAGATCACGGGGTGGGCGCAGACGATCGCCCGGGACGTGGCGGCACGCACCGGGGCGTCCCGGGGGACGTGACGGCACTCAGGCCAACACCTGCCCAGGAAGCATGAGTTGAGGAGCTAGGGCCTGTCCGGCGGATCTTGCCGCGGTCGCGGGCTGTTCCACGCCGATCTGCGGCGTTGTCGTCGGTTGCCAACGCTCCGCGTTGTCGCCCTCCTCCGCCTTGCATCTCGACGCACCACAGCCCGCTCACCAGCGACGGACGGCACAGCTCGGAATCATGCGGCCTGATCCGCCGGACAGGCCCTAACCGGAGCGGAGCCCCGCCGCGTGATCGGGCACATACGTCTGCAGGTCCCGTGGCGGGCGCCGGTAGCCCGAGGCGGGCGGGCGCGCGGGAAGGCCGAGCCGGGGCGGCGGGACGTCCCGGTAGAGCAGCGTCGACAGCAGGTGCGCGATCATGTTGAGGCGTGCGCTGCGCTTGTCGTCGCTCTCGACGATGTACCAGGGCGCCTCCGGGATGTCGGTGTGCACCAGCATCTCGTCCTTCGCCCGCGAGTAGGCTTCCCAGCGCGTGATCGACTCCAGGTCCATCGCGGACAGCTTCCAGCGCCGGGTGGGATCGTCGAGGCGCCGCCGGAACCGCTGCTCCTGCACCGCGTCGCTCACCGAGAACCAGTACTTGCGCAGCAGCACGCCGTCCTCCACCAGCAGCCGCTCGAAGATCGGGCACTGGTGGAGGAAGCGCCGGTGCTCGGCCGGGGTGCAGAAGCCCATCACGTGCTCCACACCGGCCCGGTTGTACCAGCTCCGGTCGAACAGGACGATCTCCCCGGCGGCGGGCAGGTGCTCCACGTACCGCTGGAAGTACCACTGCGAGCGCTCGCGCTCCGTCGGCGCGGGCAGTGCGACGATCCGCGCGACCCGGGGATTGAGGTGCTCGGCGACCCGCTTGATCGTGCCGCCCTTGCCCGCCGCGTCCCGCCCTTCGAAGACCACGACCAGGCGGGCGGCCTCGGCGCGCACCCACTCCTGGAGCTTCACCAGCTCCGTCTGCAAGCGGTACAACTCCCGCTCGTACACAGCCCTGTTCACCTTGTTCCCTTTGTTCCCCTTGTTCACCGGCCGTCCCCTCTCGTCGGCGGACCTCGCCCCCGGGGCCGGGGCGGCGGTACAGGGGCGGGCTCAGGGGGTGTTCCCAGGTTCGACCCTGGCGACACGGTGCCCGGCGCGCTGCCAGCGTTTCAGTCCAGGCCCTGGTTGGGGGGTCTGGCAGGAGACGTCGGCTCAACGCCGAGAGGGGCTGATGACCATGCAGCCGTACGAAATCAACGGCTTCGGCGGGGGCGATCCGTACGAGGAGCGGACCCCCTACGAGGAGCACACCCCGTACGAGGAGCGGGCCTTCCGCGCGGAGCGGCATGCGGGCGAGGAGGCGTATGAGGAGGGTGGCTCGTACGGGGAGGAGGAAGAGGAATTCGGCGCGGAGGGGCGGCGCGTCCGCCAGGAGGAGGTCCCCGAGTCGCTGGAGAGCCCCTTCAGCGAGGAAGAGGAGGCCGAGCTCGCCACCGAGCTGATGGGGGTCGTCTCGGAGGAGGAGCTCGAGCAGTTTCTGGGGAACTGGCTGAGGGCCGCCGCCGACAAGGCCGGCGGAGTGCTGCGTTCGTCGGTCGGCCGGCAGCTCGGCGGCATGCTCAAGAACGTGGCCAGGAAGGCGCTGCCCACCCTGGGCGGTGCCCTGGGCAACGTGATCGCCCCGGGTGTCGGCGGCCAGATCGGCTCCAAGATCGGCTCCTGGGCGAGCAATCTCTTCGAGCTGGAGGCCGCGGGGGCCGACCCCGAGGAGTACGAGTTCGAGGCCGCCCGGCGCTTCGTGCGGCTCTCGGGCGCCGCTGCCGCCAACGCCGCACACGGCTCGCGCAGGGCCGCACCCCAGGTCCTCGCGCGCCAGGCGGTGCACTCGGCGGCCCGCAGGTACGCGCCCGGCGTGGCCCGCCGCTTCCCCGTCTTCGCCCGCCCGGCGCCCTGGTACTGGCCCGCGCCGGTGCCGGTCGGCGCCGACGCCTCGATGTCGCGGTCGGGAGGCGACATCGAGGGCGGCAGCGCCCGGGCGGGGACGGGGAGTCCGGAGGAAGAGGGGGAGCGGGTCTGGGGGCGGGCCGAGGCAGGGTCGGCGCCGGGCGGGACCGGCGGTGTCCGCGCCCCTGGGCATGCGGGCGGGCGTGCCACGTCGGGGCGTTGGGTGCGCCACGGCCGCAAGATCGTCATTCTGGGGGTCTGACCGTCATGGAGGTGCGGTCGGCGGCCGCCGCGCTGCTCGAGGGCGAGGCCCGTGCCCTGCTGACCCGGCTGGCCCGGGTCAAGCCGTTCGCGCTGCACGAGACCATGGTGCCCGCCGCCGCGCTGACCCCCGCCGCTCAGACGGCGATCGAGCGCCATCTGGCGGCGGGGCGGGAGCGGCTGCGTGCGCAGGTCATGCGCTATCTCGACTGGCTCGCCGGGCCCGGCAGCGAGCGTCCGCCGGAGGTGATGCAGCGTCACTTCTCGGCTCTGCGCTGGCAGTTCAACACCGTTCTCGCGCACTTCGACCTCTTCCAGGAGGCCGTCACCCAGCGCAGCGAGCGGTCGGTGGGGGTGTGGCTGTCCGGTCTCGACGTGGCGGCGCGCGACGCCCTCGTCACCCCGGGCACCCCGCTGGCCGAACCGTCCCCCGTGGTCTGCTACCTGGCGCGGGGGCCCGGCGGGGCCATCCGGCGGGTGCACACCCGGCTGCCCGGCGGCGGCCGCAGCCCCGTGTCGCTGATCCGGATACCCCGGGAACGCATGGTCGGCTACGGCATCGGCTCGTCCCTGACCCACGAGGTGGGCCATCTGGCCGCCGCCACGCTCGGCCTCGTCGGCTCGCTGCGCCCCGTCCTGTACGAGGCCGAGCACCGCGCCCGCACCACGGCGCAGCAGACCGCCTTCCGCTACTGGGGGCAGACGCTCTCCGAGGTGCTTGCGGACCTGTACGCGGTGGGGAAGCTGGGCATCGGCGGCACGCTGGGCCTGATGGCGGTGGTGAGCCTGCCCAGCAGGCTCGTGTTCACCCCGGTCGCGGGCGACCCGCACCCCTTCCCCTACATCCGCGTGCGGTTGAGCTGCGCGCTGGGCGAGGCCCTGTACCCGCACCCGCAGTGGCGGGAGCTGGGCCGCCTGTGGGCGCAGCTCTACCCGCTGCGGCGGGCTCCCCTGGAGCTGCGGGACCTCATCGCCGCCCTCGAGCAGTCGATGCCGCGGTTCGTGTCCCTGCTCGCCGGGCACCGGCCGCTCGCGCTGCGCGGCGCACGGCTCGCCGACCTGCTGCCGCGCACCGCACGCGCGCCGGGCATCCTGCTGGCCCGCCACCGGGCCTGGTCCCGGCGGCCCGACCTGATGCACGGGGCTCCGCCCACCCTCGTCCTCGCGGTCCTGGGGCAGGCCAGGGCCGCCGCGCTCATCACCCCCGAGCAGGAGAGCCGGCTGCTCGGCGAGCTGCTCACCCACTGGGCGCTGGCCGGAACCCTCGACACCGCGTCGCGGTGCGCCGCACCTCGTACCCCGGCGCCGACATCCACGTACCCGACAGCCCGATCCATGACCCACGAGAGCCGTTGAGGAGGCCGTCATGGCCACGATCGAAGTACGGCCCCAGCAGATCCAACAGGGCGGCCGCGTCTCCCTGTTCGGCACGCCGCGGCCGGTCGGCACCGCCGGGGCGACCACGGCGCCCACCACGGCCGCCGCCGTCCAGGCCGACTGGGAGGTCGTGGGGTTCGGGCCGATCCCCTCGGATCCGCAGGACCCCACCCGCGCCTTCTGGGACGTGCCGGAGGACCAGCGGCCCGGCTCCTACACCGCGCGGGTGACGTTCCGCACCGCCGGGTCGCAGCCCGACGTGGGCGCCGCGGACGTCACCGTGACCGGCCGGCCGATCGCAGCCGGGGACAGCATCAACGTCCAGCTGCGCAGGGCCGGTTCCGATCCCACGGACGACCAGGCCCTGTGGACGGCGATCCGGCGCAGCACCGACCGGATCTCCTTCAACGAGTACGCCGACTTCATCGACCCCATCATGTGCGGCGGCCCGCTGCCCGGCGCCCGCGAACCGCGCAAGCCGCCGGGGCTGCGCGCCCTGCCCTTCCCCGGAGTGGACGCGTACCGCCTGCTCAAGGTCGCCACCGAGGTGTTCCTGATCGTGCGCTGCGGGGTCCTGGTGTCCAAGGACGACCTGGCCGGACCGTTCGAGGGCGTCGACCTGGAGGAGGAGCGGCGGCGGTACGGGGAGGCGACCGACGGCGACGCGTTCGCGCGGGCCATCCAGGAGCGCTGGCGCCGCTACATCTCCTCCGCGGCGCCCGGCGACCGGCGCCCGGACGAGCAGGATCTCGCCCTGCTGCCGTATCTCGGCGTGATCCGGCTCAAGCTCGGCGAGCTCGCCATCACCGACGCCGACAAGTTCGGCGTCGAGTGCTTCGGGATCCTGCGCGACAAGCTCACCTTCCCCTGCTTCCTCGAACTGATCTGGTCGTACTGGCACGAGGAAGGCATGCTGGTCGACTCGGCCGAGGCGGTGGCCCGCCGCTTCCAGAACCTGCACGGCCCCGGCGACCACGACCCGCTGACCCACGTCGACATCGACCCGCTGCGCGCCCTCAACCAGGTGATGTGGGGCTACGTACAGGACGAACAGAACCGGCTGTCGGCGCTGCGCCGCGCCTACGAGTACGACCACCAGTACGGTGTCACCCAACTCGCCGCCGGGCAGGCGCAGTTGCGGCCGGTGGACAGCCGCCCGCGGTTCCTGGAGGCGTTCCACACGCTGCTCAGCCTCACCTCGGTGTTCTTCCGCGAGGACGACGACACCACCGTCATCGCGGACGGCTTCCCGGTGCTCAACGCCCTCAAGGACGTCCATCTGCTGCTCACCGAGGGGCAGCACAATCAGTACGGCGATCTGCCGTGGACGGCGCGGCAGGAAATGCTGATGGAGGAGTGGATCCTGGCGCGCCCGGAGATGCGGGAGTTCCTGCCGGGCCGCACGATGGTCGCCTATCCGGAGCGCTGGATGGACCGCGTCGACACGATGAAGCGGCTGCAGGGGTGGACCCCGGACACCGTCATCCACTTCCGCGACCTGGGGCGCTTCGGCGAGCAACTGCTGCTGTCCATCCGCTTCGGGAACTGGAACTCCGTCAACGACCGCACCCAGGCGGCGAACTGGGCCCGCTACTGGCGCTCCGAGATCCAGGGCTACCTCCACTCCTACCGCTCGGTGACCGGTGTCGACCTGAGCATCGAACGCACGGACACACAGATCGACGCCACCATGCCCGCCGTCCACCTGCGCCGCCGCCTGGCCGAGCAGCAGGGCCGCCACGCCGTCACCCGAGGACCCGAGCGGCAGGCTGTCTCCCCCGGCCCCGAACACCGGGCCATCGCCCCGGCCGATCCCGTCGCCCACCGGCACGGGCGCCCCGCCGCCTGGGGCGAACCCGCCCCGCGCCTGCCCGCTTCCCGGGCCCCACGCGCGCTGCCCGAACAGCCCCGCGACGGACGCCGGGCCCAGCTGCCGCCCGGCCGCCACCCCCGGCCGGAAGGGGAGTGAGCCATGCCCGGCAGCACCGTGAGCGAACCGGCGTCCGGGGCAGGGCGCCGCCGCGCGGCACGGCTGTGGACCACGACCGTGCCCAACCGCGGGTACGCCCGCGCGCTGGGGTGGGGGCGCCATCTGCCGGAGATCGAGCGGGCGTTGAACCCGCACCGCCGCTCCGCATGGGACTGGAACGCCCTGGGCGACGAGGTCATGAAGTGGCAGGCGGCACACGGCATACGGGCCGACGGCGTCCTGGGCCCGGCCACCTGGTCACTGCTCAGGGTCGCGGCAGGCGTTGCCAAGGACCCGGCGATCTCCTACCAACTCCCCGAGTACGGACCGGGGTTCCGCGCCACCGCACGGCCGGAGCACCGCTGGGGCAGGGCCGAGACCGCCCGCGCCCTGCTGGCCGTCGCGGCGCTCTGGCGACGGCGCCACCCCCGCGGCCCCGTGCTCGACATCACCGGCATCGGCCCGCGCGGGGGCGGGCCGATGCCCGGACGCCGTTCGCACCGGCTCGGCCTGGACGTGGACATCCGGCCCCCGCGCCGCGCGGGCCGTCCGGGAAACGTCGGCCGTGCGGGGGCCGCCGACCGTCCGGGGGCCGTGGGCCGACGGGCACTCGGATACGACAGGGAGCTGACGCAGGAGCTGGTCGACCTGCTGCGCGGCAACGGCATCCTGCGCGTGCACCTCATCGTCTTCGACGACCCCGAGGTGCGCGGCGTCCGGCCGCGACCGGGCCACGACGCGTATCTGCACGTGCGGTTCGCCCCGCCGGACCCGCCCGAGGACGGGACGGCGGTGCTGCGGGCGGTCGAGCGCGAGTCCGCGCGGCCGCCCCGCCTCGGCACGCTCGCCGTCGTGGGGGTGGGGGCCGGGGCGGTGGCCGCCGCGGCGCCGTACCGCTTCACGGCCGAGGACCTGGAGTGGACCGCCCGGTTCGTCATCGGCGAGGCGGGCGGCCGCGACGACGCCGACAGCCACGCGGTCATCTGGGCGATGCTCAACCGGTACGCGCTGCTGACCCGCCCCTACTACCGCACCTTCCACACCTTCCTGCGGGCCTACTCGACGCCGCTGCAACCGGTGCTCAAGAGCTGGGGCGCGAGCAGGCGGAACATGAACCGGCCCGACTTCGTGCGCACCGGCGGCACTTTCGGCCCGCCCGCACCGCCGGGCATCCCCCGGGGCCAGCGCCGCGTCCACCTGGACCTGCAGCGGCGCCCCTGGCCCCAACTCCCTTCCTCCGCACGGTCGGTGGCCACGCGCGCGCTCACCGGCGTCATCGCCAACCCGATCGGCAACGCCACCGAGTTCGGCTCCACATACGTCTACTTCCACGACGCCCACCACCGGTACCCGGGCGCGGAGGAGTGGCGGCGCTTCACCGAGGAGTACGCGGCGCGGATGAAGTGGCGGTGGATCGGCCCGGTGCCGGGCCTGGACCAGACGAAGAACACCTTCTTCGTGCAGCGCAGGCTCGCCGCCCTGCCGGCCGGCGCGGTGCGGGTCCTGCCGCCCTGAGCCGTGCCGCCGCGCCTCGCACGCCCGTCGGGAGGGGACATGCGCGTGCTCATCGAACTGCACCACCGGGGGGACGAGGCATACGGCCGGGTCCGAGTCGAAGGCGCGGCCCGGCCGGTCCCGTTCAGCAGCTGGCTGGACCTGCTGCGCCTCCTGGAGCGCCCTGCGCCGCCCCGGTCGGCCGCGGGGGCGGAGCCCGACGAGGGGAGTGACCCAGGAGCCGCGGACTGAACGCCACCGGGCCCCCCTCCGTATGGGAAGACAGCGAGGAAGCGCACGGACGACCATCACGGGGGATGTCGCCATGCCGGAGCAGCCGCAGCGGAGCGCACCACCGACCGACGACACGGACCCGCTGTTCTGCGGCCGCGAGCAGCAACTCCAGGCGCTGCACGAACGCCTGCGCGCGGCGCGCGGCGGCCGCGCGCAACTGGTGGTCGTCGAGGGCCCGCCGGGCATCGGCAAGACGGCACTGATCCGCCGCTTCCTGCGCACGGCGGAGCCCGTACGCCTGTCGGAGGCCAGCGGCGAGGAGAACGAGACGACCCTCGCCTACGGCGTACTCACTCAACTCCTCCCCGCGCCCACGGCAGTTGAGGCACCGTTCCCGCAGGAGCAGCCCTGGCGGGCGGGCGCCCGGCTCCTCACCCTGCTGGAGGAGATCCCGGAGGGGGCCGCCGCCGTGGTCGTCGTGGACGACGCGCACTGGGCGGATCTGCCGTCCCTGCAGGCCCTCACGTTCGCACTGCGCCGACTGCGCCGCCGACGCGTGCTCACCCTGCTGGCCGTGCAGGACCCCGCCGACAGCCATCTCCCCGACGGATTACGGCGGTTGGCGATGGACGACCAGACCCTGCGGCTCGCGCTCCCGGGGCTGAGCGACGAGCAGACCGCGGCGCTCAGCGCCCGACTCCTGCCCGCCCGGCTGCCCGGACACGCCGCCGCCCGGCTGCGCGCCCACACCGAGGGCAACCCCCTGCACATCAGGGCGCTGCTGCGGCAGGTCCCGCCGGAGCTGCTGGCCGCCGTCGACGCCCCGCTGCCCGCACCCCGCTCCTACGGGCTGCTCGTCCTGGGACGCCTGGCGCACTGCGCGCACCCGACGCAGGACCTCGTCGCGGCGGCCAGTGTGCTCGGCCCGTGCAGTCCGCTCCACAAGGCGGCCCGCCTGGCCGGCCTCGACCACCCGATGGCGGCCGTCGAACAGGCCGTCAAACAGGAGCTGTTGGAGGAACACCTGACGGCCGGACCGCCCGAACTGGTCTTCGCGCACCCGCTGATCCGGGCCGCCGTCTACCACCACCTGGGCCCGGCGCGACGTGCCGCCCTGCACGCCGGAGCCGCACTGATCACCGACGACCTGTTCCGGCGGACGTGGCACCGCATGCTGGCCGCCCGCGACCCCGACTCCGCGCTCGTCGCCGACCTCTCGGCCGACGCCCGCAGGCAGGCCCTGGCCGGCTCCTGGTCCAGCGGGGCCTCCTTGGCGGGACACGCCTCCCGTCTCGCCACCACCGCCCGGGAGCGGGAGCGGCTCACCGTCGAGGCGGCCGACGCCCTGCTGAACGACGGACGGGTGGAGGAGGCCGCCGAACTGGTCCACACCCTGCCGGCCGGCCCCCACTCCGCCGCCCAGCGCTACGCCCAGGGGCACCTGGCCTTCGTCCAGGGCGAGACCTCCACCGCCCAGGTGCTGCTGGACGACGCCTGGCAGCGCTGCGACAGCGCCACCGACCCGGACCTGGCCCGACGCATCGCGGAACGGCTGACCTATGTGTGCCTCACCCAGGGGCGGGCCGAGGACGCCGTGCTGTGGGCCGACCGGGCCGACGGCCTGCCGCCCGCGCCGTTCAGCTGCGGGATGCCGCGCTTCGCCCAGCTGGCCGCGCTGGGGATGACCGGCGCCGCCGAGCGGGGCGGCGCGCTCGCCGCCCGGCTGCCGGAACCGGTCCTCGTGCCGGCCGGGGACATCGACCTGCTGCTCGGGCGGAGCGCGCTGCGGCTGCGCGCGGACGACCTCGACGCCGGCCGCGCGGACCTGCGGGCGGCGGCCCGGATCTGCCGGGGCGGCCCCGCACCCCAGCGGACCGTGACGGCGCTGCTGCTCGGCGAGGCCGAACTCCGGCTCGGGCACTGGGACGAGGCGCTGCGCCAGTTCGAGTCGGCCGCTGCGGTGGCCACCGCAGCGGGACTGGCCTGGCTGGAGCCGATGGCCTACGCGGACGCCGCGCTCGTGCCGGCCCTGCGCGGCGAGACGGAGACGGCGGCCGCCCACATCCGATCGGCCCGCGACAGCACCGGACACGACCACAGCGCATCGGCCCTGGCGCACGTGGCCCGGGCCCAGGCTCATCTCGCGGTCGCCCGGGGCGAGTTGGACCAGGCGGCGGACGCCCTGCGCCCCCTGCTCGCGCTGCGGGGCGCCACAGCCGTGCCTCCCTGGCGCCACCTCCTCGCGGAGGCCCTGATCGGGCTCGGCGACCACGAGCGCGCCGACGCGCTCCTCGACGACTTGGAGGACCCTTCGGCCCACCAGGGCAGGCGCTCCGTCCTGGCCGCCGCGGGCCGGCTGCGCGGCTGCCTGCTGGCCGCCCGCCAGCGGCCCCGGGAAGCCGAGGCCGCGTTCCGCACAGCACTGGACCACGCGGAGGCGGTCCCCGACCCGTTCGCCAGGGCCCAAGTCCGGCTCGACTACGGGGCGTTCCTGCGCCGCACCGGCAAACGCACCGCCGCGACCGAGCACCTGCTGCCCGCGCTCGGCGCCCTCACCGAGCTGGCCGCTGCCCCCTACACCGCCCGCTGTGAGCGTGAACTCGCCTCCTGCGGGCGCTCCGCACAGCTTCCCGCCGACCTCACCCCGCAGGAACTCACCGTCGCCCAGCTCGCCAGCACCGGACTGATGAACCGCCAGATCGCCCGCAGACTGGCCCTCAGCGTCAAGACCGTCGAGTTCCACCTCAGCCACGCCTACACCAAGCTGGGCATCGCCTCCCGGATGGACCTCGCGAGGACGCTGCCCGCTCCGGGCGTGACCTCGGAACCCTGACTCGGTGAGACGCTCACTTCACGCCAACTTCCTCTGGTCCAGGGAAGGTTGGTTGGCGGCGTACGGCAACGGGGTATGCCTATGGCACCACCACAACGCCGCCCTGGACCCCGGTGGTCTCGGCACACGCCACAGACACCCGCATGTGACCGTGATGTGGGTGGCGCCCGCCCACCCAGGAGACCTGATTCTCTCGCCCTCTTCGCTGTCGCGGCACCCTCCACAGTCCGGCCCCAGGCACCACGCAGCGCCGCAAGAGGGAAGCCATGACCGAGGAAGAAGTGACCGCGTTCGGGGTCCGGGCCCGGCGAGTCCGCAGTGATCGGGAGACGCTGGTGGTCGAGGTGCGGGGCGACCTCGACATTCTCGCCGCCACCCGGCTGTCACCCCAGCTCGAGCACTTCGCCCAGGAGCCGTACCCCTGCCTGGTCCTCGACCTGCGCCCGGTGTCCTTCATGGACTGCAGCGGCCTGTCCCTGCTGGTGCGCGTACGCCGGCACGTGGTGGCCCGCGACGGCGAACTCACCCTTGTCATCGACCGGCCGTTCTTCCGGCGGGTCCTGCGGCTGGCGGGCCTGTCGGGCGTCTTCGTGATCAGGGACAGTGTCGGCGACGCGCTGGGACGGCGGGGGCGAGCGGATTCCGGCGCCGGCGCCGCAGGCGATGCCGGCACCGCCTGCGAGGCGAGCTCCGCGTAAGGCGTACGCGGCCGGGCTGCCGCTCCCCGCGTCAGCGCACGACCTTGACTCCGAAAGGCGTCCCGAAGCCCAGGGCGAAGCCGATCGCGCTGTGCATCCCCGCGTACATCTCCATGCCGCGCGAGCTGACGATGCCGCCGAGGTCGAGGACGTCGCTCCAGCCGTACGCCGTCAGGAGCTCGGTGACGGCCTTCTTGGCGTCGGCGTCCTCGCCCGCCACGAACATGGTGTGGTCCCCGCCGCCGACCGCCTTCGGGTCGACGACGGTCTCCTGCTCCTGCGTGACGAAGGACTTGACGACCCGCACGCCGGGCAGGGCGCGCTGGATCTGCTCACCGAGGCTGTCGCTGTCGCAGGGGTCGAGCTTCGGCATGACGCCCCAGGGTGTGGGCCAGGGGTGCTCGAGCTCGGGGTTGTAGATGTAGGGGACCGCGTAGTCGACGAGGACCTTGCCGCTGAGGGCGTCGGCGATGCCGGTCAGGGCCGCCACCGCGTTGTGGCCGTCGATGCCGTTGATGACGATCCGGTCGGCGGCCGCGGCGGCCTCGGCGAAGGGGAGCAGGGTGACGCCGGGGTGGTCGGCGAGCCACTCCTTGTACGGGACGTTGCCCATCATGTCCGGCTCGGTGCGGGCCAGCGTGGCATCCACGTCGCGGGTGCCGACGTGGACCTCGTGGCCGAGCTCGGCCAGCTTGGCGGCGTGGGCGCGGCCACCGCCGCCGGTGCCGAGGACGGCGATCTTCGTGCGCTTCGTGGGGGACATGGCGGCTTCCAGGGGGTGGGGGATGGGGATACTTCAATTAGTACACACGTACCGAAGTGTTGTCCAGATTTCCCAGCAAAACGGGCACTGTGTGACCATCTCACCTGCCATCAGCTACATTGATGATTGATACATTCGTTCAGGAAGCACGCCTCGGAGTGGACGCAGAAGCGAGATCGGAAGGAACGTGGCCATGGCCGACCAGCGCGGCGCCAAGCGACGCCGGTACGCCCCGGAGCAGCGCGTCGAGGAGGTCACCGCCGCCGCCGAGCGGATCATCGCCGCACGCGGCATCGAAGGGCTGACCCACCGCGCGGTGGCCGAGGAGGCCGGCGTCCCGCTCGGGGCGACCACGTACCACTTCGCCGGCAAGGGCGATCTGATCCAGGCCGCGCTCCGCCGCTCCGTCGAGCGTTATGCCGCCTACCTGGACGACTGGGTCGCCCAGCGCCCGCACCTCACCCCCGAGCAGCTCACCGTGCTCCTCGCCGACTCCCTCATGGGCGGATACGCCGCCTCGCGCGGGCAGCAGGTCACGGAGGCCGAGCTGTACGTGGCCGCGATGCGCCGCCCGGAACTGCGCCCGCTCGCCGACCAGTACATCGAGCTGGGTGTCGACGCCCTGTGCCGGTACGTCGATCCGCTCACCGCGCGGGCCGCGGTGATGGCCGCCAACGGGCTGTCCCTGCGCGCCGTCGCCGCGAGCGAACCCCCGAGCCGCGCCGAGGTGGAAGGCATCCTGCGCCGCATCCTGACCCCCAACCCCGCCCTGCCGGACACCCTCCACCTGCCGCCCGACGCCACCGAGCCCGCCACCCGGAACCAAAGCCGACACCAGCGCCAGAACTAGAACCACACCCGAGAACCACCCAAGAACCACCCGAGAACCACTGAGGCCCCGACCATGAACGCCCGCGCCCGCCCCCACCTCGACACCCGGCAGCGCCGCGCCCTCCTGGCCCGCCGCCACCTGCCCCCGCACCCCCGACGGGCAGGCACCGTGCGCGAGGTCACCGAGTCCCTCGTCGCGCTGCACGCCACCGACCCGGCGACCGTCCACCTCTCCGCCGCCGCCCGGCTCGCCGACCCCCGCCCCGAGGCGGTGGAGCGAGAGCTCTACGACCGGGACTCACTGCTGCGGATGACCGCGATGCGCGGCACCCTGTTCGTCGTGCCGACAGACCTCGCCCCGGTGCTGCTCGCCACCACCGGGCGCCCGCACGCCGCCGTACGCAAGAAGGGCCTGCTGCGGCAGTTGGGGCTGTCGGGGGCGGAAGGGGAGAGGTGGCTGGAGAAGGTGTCGCGCGACGTCCTGGCGCTGCTGGCGGAGCGTGCGGCGACCACCGCCGAACTGGCCACCGCCGTCCCCGGGTTGGAGCGGCAGCTCGTCCTCTCACCGGGCAAGCCGTACGAGTCACGCCGCACCGTCGCGGCCGACGTGCTGTTCGTGCTGGCGGCCGAAGGGCGCGTCGTGCGCGGGGCGCGGCGCGGCGGCTGGACCAGCAACCAGCACGCCTGGATCCCGGCGCCCGAACTCCCGGACGCGTCTGCCGAGTCGGCGCGCTGTGAGCTGGTCCGGCGCTGGCTCGCCGCCTTCGGGCCCGGCACCCTCGCCGATCTGAAGTGGTGGACGGGCTGGACGCTCACCGACACCCGTAAGGCAGTGGCGGGCGCGGGGGCGGTGGAGGTCGGCCTGGCCGAGGGCGTGGGGTACGCGCGGGCCGAGGACCTGGAGCCGGAGGCAGCCGCGGAAGCCGAGCCCTCGGCGGCCCTGCTGCCCGGTCTCGACCCCACCCCGATGGGCCGGCGCGACCGCGACTTCTACCTGGACCCCGCCCATGTGCCCGCGCTCTTCGACCGCATGGGCAACATCGGTCCGACCGTGTGGTGGGAGGGCCGCATCGTCGGGGGCTGGGCGCAGCGCAACGACGGCACCCTGGCCTGGCGGCTGCTGACGGACGCGGGCCGGGAGGCGCGTACCGCCGTCGAGGCCGAGGCCGAGCGGCTCGCCGCCTTCCTCGGCGAGCGCCGCTTCACGCCCGCCTACCGCACGCCGCTCGAGCGTGAACTCGCCACCTGAGGAAGGGATGCATCGATGAGTTCTTCATCAGGGGCCGAGCCGTCGGGGCACTGGGACACCCCCTGGTACCGCGTGCGGACCGAGCACTTCGAGGCGTCCTTCCTGCCCGGCGACGGCGAGGACCTGGACGCCGTCGACGCCGTCGACGTCGAAGTGCGGCTGAACGACGGCTCTCGGTGGAGCGCCACCGTCTGCACGGTGGCGCACGTGGAGACCCTGATGCGGCGGTGGGCCGCCACCGGGGAGGCGCTCGGCGGGCGCTACTTCTGGTGCCCGGACGGACTGATCGTGCGGGAGCCCGGCATCGGCAACATGGTCGAGGTGCTGGTGGGCCTGGTGGAGAACGGGGAGTTCACCCGCATCCTGCAGCGCCACGATGACGCGCCCGACGACGGACTCGACGACGGACTCGACGACTGAGCCCACGAGCGGGCATCAGCGGGGGGAACGCGTCGGCTGAAGCGGCGCGAGGGGCGTGCTCCGGGGTCCGGCATGATGGGCGGGTCGCCGGACAAGGGGCGGCTCGCACCGTCGGAGGGTTGCATGACGAAAGCCGACTTCACGCCCAGGTACTACCAAATCGAGCAGGCCCTGCGTCTCCGTATCGCGGGGCTGCGCCCGCACGATCTGCTGCCGTCGGACGCGGAGTTGTGCGCCGAGTTCAAGGTGAGCCGGATGACCGCGCGGTCGGCCGTGCAGCGGCTGGTCGCGGCGGGCCTTGTCTACCGGGTCTCCGGGCGGGGCACCTTCGTCGCCGAGTCGCTGCCGCACCGGCGCACCGAGAGCCTCGTCCGCTTCAGCGAGCAGATGCGGCGGCAAGGGCGCGAACCCTCGTCCAAGGTGCTCACGGCGGCGCTGCGCCCCGCCACGGACAGCGAGGCGAACCGGCTGTTCCTGCTCCCGCCCGTCGACGTCGTCGAGATCAGCCGGATACGCCTGGCCGACGGCGTCCCGACCGCCCGCGAGAGCGCGGTGTTCCCGCCGGACCTGACCTCGCTGCTCGAGGCCGACATCGCGAACCACTCCATGCACGAGGCCCTCAACGACCTCGGCAAGATCCCCACCCGCGGCCACTCGTCGATCAAGGCCGACGTCGCCGGCGCCGAGGAGGCCGACCTGCTGGCCGTCCCGCCCGGCACGGCGCTCCTCGTCGAACTGCGGCTCATCCTGGACCAGTACGACCAGCCGCTGGAACTCGCCGAGTCCCGCTATGTCAGCAGCCGGTACGCGCTGGACGTGTCCTTCGACGTCGAGGCACTCGGCCCTACGCAGTGACCAGGGCGGCGGCCCACTCGTGCACCGCGGGCTCGGTCAGCGAGTCCAGGTGCCAGGCGCCGCCCGTGTCCCCGACCCCGTCCGGCAGCGACGGGACGAAGACCGGCGCGAGCCCCGCCGCCTGAGCCGAGGCGAGGCCCGTGTGCGAGTCCTCGAACGCCACCGAGCGGTCGGGCACCGCCCCCACGGCGGCACACGCGGCCAGATAGATGTCGGGCGCGGGCTTGGGCTCGGCCACGTCGTCGACGGACACCGTCACCGGCAGCAGCTCCGCCAGACCGGTGGACTCCAAGGTGAGCCGCAGCAGCGGGCGGGGACTGTTGCTGGCCACCGCGACGGGCACCCGCGCGGCACAGGCGCGGACCAGCTCCACCGCCCCCGGCAGCGTCGCCACCCCCTGCTCGACCTCCTGCTGCACCCGCCCGAGGAGCGCGGCGGTCAGGGCCGCCTCGTCCCCGGGGCGTTCGAAGTGCCGCGCGAGGATGACGCCCAGGGCCGTCGGCGTCCGGCCGATGAGCATCTTCTTCTCGGCCAGGCCGAAGGCGAGCCCGTGCTGTTCGAAGAGCGCTTTCTCGGCGCGGGTCCAGCACGACTCGGTGTCGACCAGGAGGCCGTCGCAGTCGAAGACGACGGCATCGACTTTCGTCGCCACGGGGTGGGGGGTGGGCACGACGGACACGGTGACTCCTTGGACGTGGGTTCCTCGGACGCGGGTGGGGGATGGGGGTGCGCGGCGCAGAGCCGACCCCTTGGTGCACGGTTCAGTGCACGGTGACGTCGCTGATCTGCGGTCCCTCCTCGCTGCGCGGACGCGTGAAGATCCAGTCCCGGGCGGTGGACCGGGTCCCCTTCGGCTGGGGGAGGTCGGCGAGAGGGGCGGACGGGGGCGGCGTCTGCAGCGCCTTCCGTACGTGGGCCGTCCACCGGTCGAGCACCGCCCGGGCCTCGGCGCGGTCGGCGCCCTCCGCCCAGAGGTGGGTGACCGGTTCGGCCGGGTCGGGCACGACCATGACCCAGCGGGTCCCGCTCTCCACGATCCGCACGCCTTCCGTGACGGAGGTGTCCCGGGTGCCGTCGGCCGCGGGCAGCGCCTCCGCCAGGGTGCGCATCAGGGAGCCCTTCGCCTGCCAGGGCGTGGGCACGGTGTGGTGCAGCACGTGGGGGCGGGGCGCGCGGTCGACGACCGCGCTCAGCGGCTCCCGCGAGCGCGCAAGGAGGCCGGCCAGGTGCACCAGCGCGGCGATGGCGTCGAACGTGGGGGAGACGGCGGGCAGCACGAACCCGCCGCGCCCGTCGGCGGCCCACCGCACGCTCTCCTCCCGCGCGCTGCGGCTGAGGGCGTACGCGGAGTCGGTGGTCCGGCGCACCTCGGTGCCGCGGGCGGCGGCCAGCCGCTCGGCGCCGCGCGAGTAGGTCGCCGGAAGGGCGACGAGCCCGCCGGGCTCCGCCGCGGTGAGCAGGTCGAGGAGGACCAGCGGCAGCCGGTCCTCGGCGACGGGACGTCCCAACTCGTCGATGACGTCGAGGCGTTCGCCCACCGCGTCGATCCGTACGCCGAAGTCGGCCCCGGCCGCGGTGACCATGTCCCGGACGGTGTTCCAGCCGAGGTCATGCCCCATGCCTTCGGCGCCGCCCGTGTCGCCCGCAGCATCCTCATCTTCCGCACCGCCCGAACGCGCGGCCTGCTGACCGGAGGTGAGGACCAGGGACTCGATGCCCACGGAGCCGAGCAGCCCCGGAAGGAGCGCCGCCACGCTGTCGTGCGCCGCGTCCACCACGACCTTCAGCCCGGCCCCGGCGATGCCGGACGTGTCGACGCCCGCCAGCAGCGTGCTCACATACGCGTCGGTGACCCCGCCGGGGCTGAGCAGGCTGCCGACGGCGTGCGGGTCGGAGCGGTACTCCTGGCGTGCGTAGACGCGGTCGAGCGCGCGCCGGGCCGCCGGGGACAGTTCGCACCCGTGCTCGTCCAGGAACAGCACACGGACCCGGTCCGGCGCCCCCTGCACGGCGTGGATCACCACGCCGCCGGCGCTGTGCCGGGACGTCTGCCGGCGGGCCACGGGCAGCGGGACGTTCTCGATGTCCAGGACGTCGACCGCGTTGCACTGGAGGGTCGCGGTGAACGCGCGGGCCAGTGCGCGGGCGCCGGGCGAGCTGTCGCGGGCGACCGTGACGCGGGCGCCCTGCGGCAGGGTCGCGGCATACGTGCCGGCGAGCCGGACCATCAGGTCGGCGGTCATCTCCACGTTGAGGACGCCCGCGATCCCGTCGGCGCCGAAGAGGCTGGCCTGGTGGCGCGAGCCCCAGATCAGGGAGGAGTTGACGGCGGACTTCGGCTCGACGACCTTCTCCGGGTACACCCGGACGCCGCCCCCGACGAGGGCCTGTTCGCCGATCGTGCAGCCCGCTCCCACGACCGCGCCCTCGGCGATCTGGGCTCCGCCGAGCACCCGGGTCCGCTCTCCCACCACGCAGCCGCGCAGCCGGGCGGACGGGCCGAGGTAGACGCCGCCGTGCACGATCGCCCGCTCGGTGACCGCCCGCGCCGCCACCACGGTGCCGGGGCCGATGACGGAGTGCGCGCCGACGACGGCGCCCGCCTCGACGCTCGCGTTCTCGCCGATGCAGCACGGCGCCCGGAGCTCCGCGTCCGGGTGGACCTGGGCCGTCGGGTGCACCCGGATCCCCGGCGCCCGCTCGAATCCGCCGAGGTCGAGGCGGACCCTGCCGTCGAGGAGGTCCTCGTGCGCCGTGACGTAACTGTCGTGCGTGCCCACGTCCTCCCAGTAGCCCTCGGCCACGTACCCGTACACGGGCCGCCCCTCGGCGAGCAGGCGGGGGAAGACATCCTTGGCCCAGTCGGCCGGGCCGTCCGTGGGGACGTAGTCGAAGATCTCGGGTTCCATCACGTAGATGCCGGTGTTGACGGTGTCGGTGAAGACCTGTCCCCACGTCGGCTTCTCCAGGAAGCGCTCGACGCGGCCGTCGTCGTCGACCACCGTGATGCCGAACTCCAGCGGATCGGGCACCCGCGTCAGACATACGGTGGCCAGGGCGCCCTTGGCGCGGTGGAACGCGATGAGCTCGCTCAGGTCGATGTCCGTGAGCGCGTCGCCGGAGATGACGACGAAGGTGTCGTCGTGCAGTTCGGCCCGGGCGTTCAGGACGCTGCCCGCCGTCCCTAGGGGGGTCGTCTCGTGCGCGTACTGCAGGCGCATGCCGAGGTCGCCGCCGTCGCCGAACCGCGAGGTGATCAGATGGGCGAGGAACTGCACAGTGATCACTGTGTCGTCGAGTCCGTGCCGGGCCAGCAGGCGCAGCACGTGCTCCATGATCGGGCGCCCCGCCATCGGCAGGAGCGGCTTGGGAAGGTCACAGGTCATGGGGCGAAGGCGGGAGCCCTCACCGCCCGCCATCACAACAGCTTTCATCGCAGGGCAGCCTTTCTCACATCAGCCAATGAAGGTCGGTCACTTCGCCGGGGGAGTCCCCATGACCGTCAGGGCCGCGTCGATGACCTGGGCGATGAGGAGGGACTGTTCGATGGGGACGACATAAGAGGTCCTGCCGGAAAGAGCGCGGTCGATGTTCTCGACCATCAACTGGTACGGATCGGTGGCGGGGTAGGGCGAGACGTCCACGGGGCCCTGTGCCCGCGCGAGTTCCAGCTCGCACGGCTCGGCGCCCGCGGTGTAGGCGGGGTCGGTGAGGCGCACGGTCCCCTCGCTGCCCCGCAGGGTGAACTCCTGCTTGAGGTCGCCGAGCAGGGAGCAGGCGATGTCCGCGGTGCCCCCGCAGGGGAACCCGAGCGTCATGGCGATGGCGGAGTCCGCGGACGTCGCGGACCAGCGCTGGTGCTGGACCCGGCGCACCTGCGGGACCTGCCAGTCGAAGGCGGCGAGCGCCAGGGAGATCGCGTAGAAGCCCACGTCGTAGAGCGCGCCGCCGCCCAGGGCGTGCTCACGGCGGTAGTTGCCGGCGTCGGGGGCGATGCCGTGGAAGTCGGCCGCGACGTGTTCGACCTTGCCGATCTCGCGGGTCTCCAGCAGCGCTTCCATGTCCCGGGTGCGCGGATGCCAGCGGTTCCAGGCGGCCTCGACCAGCAACCGGTCCGCTTTGTGCGCCGCCTGGATCATCGAGTCGACCTCGGTGGCGGAGAGCCCCAGCGGCTTCTCGCACAGCACGTGCTTGCCCGCGGCCAGCGCCTCTTCGACCCAGCGTCGATGGGCGGAGTTGTGCAGGGCCACGTACACGATGTCGACGTCCGGGTCGGCCAGCAGGTCCGGATAACTCTCGTACGTCTTCGTGGGTTTGAGCAGGCGTGCCCGCCGTTCGTCGCGCGCGGCGACCGCGTGCAGCGTCGCGCCCTGCGCGGCGTGCACCGCCGGGCCCAGACTGGACTGGGCGATCGAACCGGCCCCGAGAAAGCCCCAGTTGGCCATGTCAGTCCTCCAAAGAGAGTTGCTTGCCGTCGACTCCGAGCAGCGGTACGCCCTCGGCGGCCAGGAGATCGAGAACGAGGGAGCTCCAGCCGAAGGACTTGGCTCCGTGCCCGTCCGCGTCGTGGGGGCCGTAGCACTCCCGCAGTCCCGCGTTCGCCGCGCATTCGGCGCTGCGCAGGGCGAGTTCACGCGCCTGCTCCGCGTAACCGCGCTTGCGCAGCCCGCCGTGCAGATACCAGTTCAGATTCATCCAGCTCGACCCGCGGAAGATCGCCTCGGTGGCGAACACGGCGTCGAAGGCGGGCTCCGTCGCGGCCACGCTGGAGACCGGATAGCGGTGCCAGAACTCCCGCTCGTTGAGCAGGTGTTCCTCGATGATCCGCTTGGCGATGTCGTCCGGCACGAAGTCGTTGATGATCGGGAACAGGCAGCTCGCGGTGAGTGACCGCACCCGCTCCCCGGCCACCAGGTCGAGGTCGAAGAAGGCCCCGGCCTCCTCGTCCCAGCAGTGCTCGACGAGCGCGCGGCAGACGTCCTCGGAACGGCGCAGCAGACCGGCCGACGCCTCGGCGGGCAGTCCCGCGCGCTGCGCAAGCCGGGCCAGTGCGGCGAGGCCGTCGGCGTAGATGGAGTTGACGAGGACGTCGTTCCACACGAACGTCCGCGCCCGGCGCAGCGGGCTCTCCGGATGCCGCCCGCCCGAATAGCCGTCGATCAGCGTGCGCATGGCACCGTGCCAGGCCGCCGCGACGCCCTTCGGTGACACACCGTCAATTCCCAGCGCCCGGTCGTACTTGGGGCTCATGTCCAGGCCCGACTCGTCGGGCTGGTAGATCTCCAGGAGACCCGTCGACGGGCTGGTGCGGTGCTCGTGCAGCCAGGTGAAGAAGCGCAGGGCGGGCGGCAGGACCTCGCGGAGCCAGACGTCGTCACCCGTGGCCTCGTGGACCCGCTCGACGGCCCGCGCGAGCACAGGGGGAGCGATGGTGACCGAGCGCCACTCCTCCCACACGTCGATGCGGAATTCACGGGTCGCCTGCGGGCGCAGGTCGTCCTGCCACAGCATCATGTGAGGCAGGAATCCGGTGGTGGTGACGGCCGACACCAGCGAGGAGAGCTCCCGCTGTGCACGTACCGGGTCGAGGTGGGTGAGAGCGATCGCGTGGTAGCTGCTGTCCCAGGCCCACTGGAAGGGATAGGTCGCGGGCGAAGGACAGGTGTAGTAGTACGGGAGTCCCGCACCGTCGGAGAATCCGCTGCGGTGGTTGGCCCGGAGCGTGGCGGCCGCCTCCTGCGCGGCCAGCCTCGCGGTCATCACATTCATGTCGGTCAAGACTCCATAGAGGGGGCGGGCTGCGCCCGGGAGGGCTCCGCGACGGTCTGTTCGGCCCGCGCGAACCTGGTCACGACGAGGAGGGCGGCGGCGGCCCCGATGAGCACCGCGGCGACCGTGAACGCGCGCTCCACGCCCACCCGGTCGGACAGCGCGCCCAGCAGGAACGGCGCCACCATGATCGCCGCGGACACCATGAGCTGGACCCGGGCGGTGGCCCGCGCCGTGTGCTCGGGTGCCGTGGCGACGGCCATGGACAGGGTCAGTGGGAAGAGGTTCGCCACGCCGAGCCCGGCGAAGAAGAGCGAAGGCAGGGCGAGGGAGGGGGAGTCGGCCGCCCACAGGGCGGTGAAGCTCACCGCGGTGAGCGCCAGCGCGTACCCGGTCAGGGCGGACGCCCCGCCCTGACGGCCCGACAGCCTGCTCCCGGCCAGGCGCCCCACGAGCGTGCCGCCGTAGAAGAGGCTCAGGGCGGTGCCCGCCGCGCCCGACGACATGCCGACTCCGGTGGTCAGGTGCGGCGACCCGTACAGCACCAGGCAGAACTCGAGCCCCACCACGACACTGCACAGGACGCCCGCAAGCCAGAACCTTCGGGGCAGCCGTGGGGCGCGGCCGTTCCCTGGCGTGCCGACGTCCTCGGGGGTACCGGCGACGGCTCCCGTCGTCCGTCCGGACAGGAACGGCTCGCGCCGGAACACCCCGTACACCGCGAGGAACGCGGCCAGCGGGATGAACAGCGTGGTCTGCCAGTCCGCGCCCAGCATCCCCATCGCGCCGATGGCCAGCGGGGCGGCGAGCGCCGCGGCACTGGCCGCGGCGTTCGCCTCCACCAACGCCCGCTCGCGCAGCGGCCCGTGGTGCTCGGCCAGGACCGACAGCGTCACCGTCTGCAGCAGCGCGCCGCTGACCCCCATGAGGGCCGCGGCCACGAGCGTGACCGCGACCACGGGGCCGACCGCCATGAGCACGGCCCCCAGCGCCACCGCGCTGATGGACAGCCAGAAGGCCGAGCGGTAGCCGATCCGCCGCCGGACGCGCTCGAACGCCACATTGACCAGCACGCCGCCCGCGGCGAAGACCGTGGAGTGCGCGCTCATCATCGCGTACGAGAAGTCCAGGTCCTCGCGCAGCAGCGGCAGGAGCGGACCCTGTAGATACAGGGCGAAGGCGTAGACGGCCAGACCCGCATAGGCCATGCGGGTCACCGGCCCCCGGCGGAAGTCCGCGACCTCGGAGGTCAAGCGGGGACCCCGATCTCGTCCACGCCGGCCTCACGCTCCAGGTAGTCGAGGAGCACGCTCTCGCTGAGCATCGACGTCTTCATCGAGGCGCCGTTGCCGTAGTCGGTGAAGCCCTGGCGCACGCCCGCCTCGTCCCCGAGACCCACGCGGGTCGTCACCAGGGGACGCGCGTCCACGAGGCCCGTCTCGATCAACCGCAGGGCCACGGAGGCCACATGGGCCGACCGCGTCATGGGGAACTCGCGGACGTCGAAGGGGGTGGAGCGCAGCCGCAGCCCCTTGGCGAGGATCATCCAGGTGTTGAAGCGCTGCGGCGTCATCGAGGCGCCGTACAGGACGTATGTGCCGCCCGGGCGCAGCAGGCCCATCGCCAGCTCGCGGATGTCCTTGCCGCCGTGCTCGGGGGCGTCGATGTGCGGCAGGGCGTCGAAGACGTAGTCCGCGTACTGGTCGTGGTGCTCGTGCACGAAGGTGTCGAGCTCCTCGGCCTGGCCCTCCGCGTTGAACGCCCGCATGGCGCCGTGCTGTTGGGCCAGGCGCATGCGCTGGTCGTTGCGGTCGATGACGGTCACCGAGCCCGCGCCCAGGTGGCGGTCGAGCACCTGGACGGCCAGCAGGGCGCTGGGTCCGGCGCCGAGCACCACGCAGTGGTCGCCCGGCTTGGGCGGGTTCATCAGGAGCGAGCGCAGCACCGAGGTGAGCGGCTCGACGATCGTCGCCAGGTCGGAGGGGATCGAGTCCGGGAGGATGACCGCCGCGGCCTGGTTGGCGTCGTAGAAGTTCCGCTCGGTGTAGAAGTTCGTCTCCATGCCGAGCTGGCCCGGGAAGAGCGGGCGCAGGGCGCGGTACTCCGCCATCCCGCCGAAGTCGGTCTGTCCCCAGTAGCCGATGCGCTGGCCGGGCTCCACCAGCCCCTTCAGGCGCGAGCCGACCTCAAGCACCCGGCCGACGTACTCGTGTCCGGGAATGATCGGCCAGGCGTCCGGAAACAGATGTCCCCTGAAGTACGAGACGTCGGTGGAGCATATGGAGACGGCTTCGGTCTCCAACAGCACCTCATCCGACTGGCATTTCAGGTCGGGCACCTGTGAGCGAACGATCTCACCGGGTGCCGTCATGAGGTACGCGTACACACTCTCTCCAAGGAACACAACAGGTGGTAACAGCAGGCATGCTGACGCAGCATCAACTAGCGGCGGGCAGACGCCTGGTGGCGCTGTCCCCTTAGTCGATGTCGGCCGGCTGGGTCGTAAGTGATCTTCGACGCGACGCCACTTTGGCAGATGTTCGGCTGTCTAGCCAGCGGCAACAAAACGGGCATAGCACAGCGTTATAGGGCGAAAGATTGGCCCGCACTTCCAAGATCAAAGTGAATCCAGTCACAGACTTCACCACGGCCGATCACTCTGTGTCACGCGATGTGCGGCCCGAAGCGGCCGTCTCAACGGCGGCGCGAGCAGGACGAATCCACCGACACCCCTGGCGCGTCTGCTCCCGGCGGCACCCCAGGCCCGTCTCCTCCCGAGCCCAGGGGCCTCCCGAGCGCCTCCCGCCTCCTGAGCCCCCGTCACGAAGGGTTTCCCTCCGCGCGCCTGCCGCGCCGCTCGTCGCGCACGGCACTCACCACTGCCGCTTCTTGACTGGTAACCGCCGGTACTCTCGCCGCCGCGCCCGTCTCCGCACCGTCGGCCTCAGGCGGTGCTGAACGGGCCGGAGGAGCTACTGGGCTTGGGCGCGGCACGCGTCGAGCAGCGCCGCGAGCCGCCGCACGGGAGCCGAAGGCCGGACGGCCAGGAACGTCTGCGCGGTCGGTACCGGATGGGCGAAGGGGCGGAAGACCGTACGGGACGTGGGGACGCTCTCGGCCTTGGAGGCGTAGAACACCGTCCAACTCGGCCTGCCCGTACCGATGGAGGCGAGGGTGTCCTGGTCGGTGGAGAAGGCGGAGAAGGCCGGCCCCATGACCGGCTCGAACCCCGCCCCCTGGCAGGCGCCGACGATGAGGTCGACCAGATGAGGGTTCGCCTCGCGCGGCGCGATGCGCAGCGGCAGACCGGCCAGATCGGCCAGTGCCACCCGGTCGGCGGCCGCCAGGGGATGGCTCGCGGGCAGGGCCGCGACCAGCGGATCCCGCCAGACGGGAAGCAGGTCCAGCCCGGGGCTGCGCGCAAGTCCCCGGATGAAGGCGGCATCGAGCTCCCCGTCCCGCACCTTCCGCAACCGGTCGGCCGCCGGGATGCCGACCAGCTCCACGGCGAGCTGCGGCGCGCGCTCGGCGAGATCGTCGAGGAGCCGGTCGAGCCGCACGCCCAGCCCGACGTTCGTCCCGATGCGCAGCGCCGTCTCCTCCTCGGACCGCAGGGCCGCCATCGCGGCGAGCCCCGCGCGCTCGGCCCCCACCAGGGCGCGGGCGTGCGGCAGGAACGCCTGGCCCGCGGGCGTCAGCCGGACGCTGCGGGTGGTGCGCTCGAACAGGTCGAGCCCCACCTCCCGCTCCAGGCGCCGGATCTGCTGGCTGACCGTCGGCTGCACGATCCGCAGCCGCTCGGCGGCCCGCCCGAAGTGCAACTCCTCGGCGACGGCGAGGAAGTAGTGCACCTGCCGCAGCTCCACGCAGACCCTCTCCGCACCACTGACCGTCCGTGATTCATCACGGTTCTCGATGAGTGTAAGAGCGAAGTGCTCATTGGCCGCAGCCGGTTGGCGCGGTGAACTGCTCCCGGGTCACAGCAGTGATCACCCACGTCGCAACTGTCTGAAGGGGATGGCCGGGCCATGCCGTACGCGCAGCTCAACGGAACCGAGATCTACTACGAGGACAACGGGCCCCGCGACGGCCAGGAGACAAAGCAGCCCCTGCTCTTCCTGCACGGCTGGGGCACCAGCGGCCGCGTGTGGGAGGCGCAGGTGGCGGATCTGGGCCGGGACCACTGGGTGGTCACCGTGGACTGGCGCGGCTGCGGCCGCTCGGAACACCCGGCCGAGGGCAACACGACCGCGGGCAACACCGCCGACGTCCTCGCCCTCATCGACGCACTCGGCCTCAACCGCCCCGTCCTGGTGGGCAGTTCGATGGGTGCGACCTTCGCCTTGGAGGCTGCGCTCGCGGCGCCCGAACGGGTCCTGGGAGTGGTGTCGGTCGACGGCTCCGGCCACTGGGCGCGCGAGGGCATGACCGAGGTGATACGCGGCCTGCTCGACGGGTTCGCGTCGGACCGCGCGGCGACCGTCGCGGAGTGGGTGCCGACATGGTTCGGGCCCGCGGCCGGGCGGGAGACGGTCGACGCGACGATCCAGCAGGTGCTCGCCTCGGGCACGGCCATCGACGACCTGTTCCGCGAGATCATCGGCGACACCCCGCCGCGCGACCTGCGCGAGACCCTCCCCGGCCTCGCCGTCCCCGCGCTCTTCGTCCACGGACCGCTCGACGCGATCCCCGTCGCGGTCTCCCGCACCCTGGCCGCGCTCGCCCCGCAGGGCGAACTCCACGTCATCGAGGGCACCGGACACATGCCGCACCAGGAACTCCCGGCGGAGTTCAACGCGGTGCTGCGGGCGGCGGTCGGACGGATGGGGCCGGCCGGGGCCTGAGAGGGTGAGCGGACGGCACCGAGGGCGGCGGCCCCGACGGGCTCGTGTTCGTCAGTGCTGCGGGACGTCCCTGACGAACACGAGCCCGTCACTGGCCGCCAAGTGGGCCGGATCGAAAGGGGCGTAGCCGAACCACGGGGACACGCGCGGCGCCGGCGGCGGGTCCGTGAGGGCTGCGGCCAGCCGCCGGGCGTCGAGGACGCAGCCCTCGTCGTCCGGGAGCGCGTACAGGAGCCCTTCGAGGGTGTCCGGCGGCGGCGCGTCCACGCCCTGGTGCCGGATCGTGCCGAGGGCCGTCGGCACGAAGGCGTACTCCGCGGCGCCGAGCCGGGAACTCACCAGCGCACCGGCGCTCCACCACTCCACCCGCCCCTGCCACATCTGCATCGAGCTCTTGTCCCGCTGGAGGTGGGAGTTGTGCGCGTGGACGAGGGCCGGGCCCCGGTCGGCGAGGGCGAGGAGGTTGCGGGCCATCATCAGGTCCCGCAGCGCGCACAGCCGTGCCATGCGCGACGGTGCCGCGTCGGCCATCGCGTGGTGGTAGCGCAGCAGGCCGGTGGCGGTGCGCCCGTACAGGCGCGCCCGGTCCCAGTCGTCCCACGAGGCCGCCGTGACGAGGTGCGGCGCCTGCATGTCGAGCAGTGCACCCAAGTCGTCGGCCAGCAAGCGGAGTTGGTGCGCCTCGGGCGACTGCCCCACCGACTTCGACGGGTCCATCATCGCGTCAGGATGGGTCCATCGGTCGTCGTCGCCCAGCAAGCGGTCGAGCGTCTCCGCGGTGCAGGGGAGCAGGGCCGCGTCCACGTGGGCCGCGAGATGGGCGTGGAGGGCGGTGAGGGACCGGCGGGGGCTCGCCGCGGCGGCGGTCTCCAGCGGTCCGTCGAACCCGGCGAAGCGCAGCCGCTCGGAGGCGGGCCGGCCGTCCTGGTCGGCGCGGACATTGAAGTCGCGCATCCAGCGCACGAGTTCGCGGTTGGCCGCGGAGGCGCCCCAGCCGTGGCTGAACCCGTGCTCCATGACCTCGTCGAGCGTGCCCGCACCCGAGGTGACGTAGGCGTCGACGGCCAGGCCCTTCATGCAGTCGCTCTCGATGGTGATCGTCCGGTAGCCCTCCTGCTCGACGAGCTGCCGGAAGAGGTCGTTGCGCACTTTGAGCAGTGAGTCCTCGCCGTGTGTGGGCTCGCCCAGGGCGAGCAGCCGGGGCCGGGCCTGGAGCAGCCCCATGACGGCGGCGGCCTCGACGGGGTGGGCGACGGTGTCCTTGATGTCGGTAGCCATGCCTTCAACGCTATCGTTGAACCTCCGGTGGAAACTTTCCCGCGATATCTTCGGTCGCATGGGGAAAAAGCTTCAAAGCGAGGGACGGCTCAGGCCGGTCGATCTGGCCCGTGCCCACGGTCTGTCCACGCAGGCGGTCAGGAATTACGAGGAGGCAGGCATCCTCCCGGTGGCCGCTCGTACCCCGACCGGCTACCGCACCTACACCTCGCTGCACGCCGCCGCCCTGCGCGCGTTTCTCGCCCTGATCCCCGGCCACGGCCACCCCACGGCGACATCGATCATGCAGACCGTCAACCAGGACGGGCCCGAGGAGGCGTTCCGCCTTCTCGGCGAGAGCCACGCCCAACTCCTCGACGACCGACGGACCCTCCAAGCTGTGGAGCGCGCCCTGCAAGGACTGGAACCGGCCACGGCGCAGCAGCCCGGTGCGGCGACCGGTCCTGCGAGCCGGTTCATCGGCCCCCTGGCGCAGGAGCTCGGCATCCGCCCGGCGACGCTCCGCGCATGGGAGCGCGCCGGGCTCGTGCGGCCGCGCCGCGACCCGCACACCGGGTACCGCGTCTACGACGAGGCCGACGTGCGCGACACCCGGCTGACGCACCAGCTCAGGCGCGGCGGCCACCCGCTGGAGCAGATCGCACCGCTGCTCGCCCAGGTGCGGGCGGCGGGCGGCCTCGAACCGCTGGCGGCCACCCTGCGCGACTGGCATGACCGGCTGTCCGCCCGCGGGCGCGCGATGCTGACCGGCGCCGCCGAACTGGACGCCTACCTGCGCGAACGCGCCCGCTGAGACGTACGAGCCGCTGAGGCTTACCGGACACCGACGACGGCTGTGACAGGCTGGCCGGTCACGCGTGCGCCCCGCCGCGCGCCCGGTGCCTCCTGGCACGCGATACGAGAAGGAGGACCAGGGATGCCCGAGAAGCTGACGCTGTCGACGTGGCCGACGCCGATGGAGCCCGCACCCCGCCTGGCCGAGGCCGTCGGGCTGCACGCCGACGACCTGTGGATCAAGCGCGACGACCTGACCGGCCTCGGCGGCGGCGGCAACAAGGTCCGCAAACTGGAGTGGCTGGTCGCCGACGCCCTGGCGCAGGGCGCGGACACCCTCGTCACCACCGGCGGCCCGCAGAGCAACCACGCCCGCCTCACCGCCGCGGCCGCCGCCCGCACGGGCCTCGACGCGGTCCTGGTGATGCCGGGCACCGCGCCCGCCCCGCCTCCGGTCGCCGGGAACCTCCTGCTGGACGCCCTCCTCGGAGCCCGGATCGTACGGGCCGAAGGAGCCTCGGGCGCGGCCGAGTTGACCAAGGCGGCGGAGGAGACCTGTGCGGCGCTGCGCGCCCGGGGCGCCCGCCCCTACCTCGTCCCCTTCGGCGGCTCCGGCGCGCTCGGCGCCCGCGGCTACCTGGCGGCGGGCCGGGAGATCCTGGACCAGCAGCCCGGCGTACGGCACGTCGTCACCGCCCTCGGGTCCGGCGGCACCATGGCCGGACTGCTCGCCGCCCTCGGCCCCGGCCGCGTCCTGGGAATCGACGTCGGCGCCCTCCCCGACCCGACCGCCACGGCCGCCGCGTTCCTCGGCGAACTCACCGGCCGCGCACAGCCCGTGGCGGAACTGCGGGTGCGCGCGGACCAGGTCGGCGAGGCGTACGCGGTACTGCACCAGCCGGTCCTGGACGCCATCACGACCGTCGCGGCCACCGAGGGCGTGATCCTGGACCCCGTCTACACCGGCCGCGCCGCCGCCGGCCTGATCGCCGCCGTACGCGAGGGCGACATCCGCCCCGGCGAACGCACCGTGCTGCTCCACACCGGCGGCCTGCCGGGGCTCTTCGGCCATGCGGAAGCGGCGCGCAGGGCAGGGGAGTTGCTGCGCGTCCAGCCCTGAGCCCTGCGCGGTTCCGCCCCTTGATTCCGCCGTCGGCGAGTTGCTCGCGCATCGCCTGCTTCGAGGCCCGGGAAGAGATCTTCCTGTGACCGCTTCGGCCGCCTCGACGTGATCGTCAACAACGCCGGGTACGCGAACGTCGCCCTGGTCGAGACGGCGCCGGAGGACGACTTCGGGCTCACCCGTGTGCTCGCCACCGAGACCGTGTCGTTCGGCATCCGCTACCTCGTCGTCGAGCCCAGCGGCTTCGCCACCGACTGGGCCGGCTCCTCCATGGAGATCCAGGCCGTCCCGGAGGAGTACCGGAAGACCGTCGGCGCCTTCACGGGCCGGGCCCGCGACGCCCGCGCCGCCGACTACTTCTGGACGTAGCCCTCTCTGAGGGGCCCGCCCACCAGGCCCAGAACCTCTTCCGCCGCCGCTGCCAACGGCCCCGGATCACCCTGCTCGGCCACGATGCGGTGCCCTTCGAGAAGAGCCGTGCCTCGCGCGGTATCGGCGCCCAGCAGCCTGCGCGGCAGCCACTTGCCGATGCCCGTCCAGGCGCCGTGGTGCGCGGTCAGCAGATGGGACGCCTCGCGCAACGTGTGGTCGGCCACGGCGAGTTGGTCGTAACGCTCGGCCGTGGGGGTGTCGAGCAAGTCGTCCATGAAGCAGGTGAGCAGATAGCGGCTGCGGGCCCGCTCTGCGGTGGTGAGCGGGACGGGGCCCGCCGCGAGAACGGTGCGCGCCTGCGTGCGTACGCGGGTCAGGTCGCCGTGCGGGTCCAGCAGGGGCAGGCCCTGGGCGTAGATGTGCACGAGGGTGCCCCGGCGGTGGACGCGCTCCCGTTCGAAGGCGTCGTCGACGTCCGCCACGGTGTGGAGGAACAGCTCGGCCAGGCGGCCCTGGTGGCGTACGACTTCACGGCGGGTGGTGTCGTCGCGGGGGAGGAGGACGGCAAGGTCCAGGTCGCTGAGGGGAGTTGCACGCCCCTGGGCGGCCGAACCGCCGAGGACGGCGCCCAACGCGCGCGGGAAGCGGGCCGCGACCAGAAGGAGGGCCTCGTCCGTCATGGATGCGGAGGGCATGGATGCGGAGGGCGCTGCGGGTCCTGTGGAGTTCCGACTCGTCATACGTGCCGATCGTGCCATCTTGGACGATCATGGCGGGCGGCCCCCCTCCACCACCCATGTCCTCGGATCGGGCTCTCAGAGCGCCGTCAGCGGCTGATCCCGGTCGAGACGGACCCCCACACCCGCGGTGGCCCCCGAGAGCATGCCCCACAGCGCGTTGCTCAGGAAGTCGGTCAAGTCGTCGGTGGAGCTGCGTGCTGCGGGGTGGTTGACCCAGCGGTTGACCACCGCGTCCACCAGGCCGACCATGCCGAACGCGAGGTCGAGGCTGAAGCCCTTGGGTGCCGGTGCGCCGTCCAGCAGGCGCTCGGCGTAGGTGTCCAGGAGCCGGGTCAGGCGCAGGGCGATGGCCGTACGCGTGTCCGTGACCACGCGCGAGTTCGCGGGCTGGCGGCTGGCCGAACCCGTGCCGAGGAACTGGTGGAGGCGGGGGTGTTCCGCGGCCCAGCCCACGTAGGTGGCGACGGCGCGGCGGATGGCCTCGCGGATCGTGCCCTTGGGGTCGAGGGCCGGGGACAGCGAAGCCATCAGGTCGTCGAGGATGCGGGCGCGGATCTGTTCGTCGAGGTCCTCACGGCCGCGGAAGATCCGGTAGACGACCGAGCGGGGCATCCCGGCCTCGTCGCCGATCGCCGCCACGCTGACCGAACTCCCGTCGCGGCCAATGGCGTTGAGGGCGGCGGCGAGGACCCGGTCGCGGCGCTCGGCGCGATGGTCGTCCCACCGCGTGTCCCGGCCGTCCGAGCGCTCGTCCGTACGCGTATTCCTCTTCGCCACGGCGAGGATCCTACGCCGCGGTCGTGATCATGCAGCGGGTGCCCAGGTCGCAGCTGCTAGTGGCGCAGGTCACATTCTGAGCAGTATCTGCGACAGAGTGACACAGGTAAATTGCGGGCACAGACGGAGGAGGAGCCGGCCATCGGCCCCAACCCGGCGCCCGCACACGGCACTTGGCGGGCGCCCCAGCACAGTCCGGCTCGGGAAGCAGCGGCAGCAGGCGCCGGAAACCAGGCAGCACGCAACAGGCGGCAAAGGGGACGGACATGGAGCACCAGCACGCCGAAACGAAGCACCAGCACGCCGATGCGGACGTCGACGTACTGATCGTCGGCGCAGGGGTGTCCGGCATCAGCGCCGCCTGCCACCTGCGCAAGGGCAACCCCAGGACCTCGTACGTGATCCTGGAGCGGCGCGCCAGGATCGGCGGCACCTGGGACCTGTTCCGCTACCCGGGCGTGCGCTCGGACTCGGACATGTACACCTTCGGCTACCGCTTCCGGGCCTGGCGCGGCACCAAGGTGCTCGCCGCGGGCCCCGACATCCGCCGGTACGTCCAGGACACCGCCGATGCGCACGGCGTCTCGGAGCACATCCGCTTCGGACGCAGGGCCGTACGGGCCAACTGGTCCAGTGAGAGCGGCCGTTGGACCGTCGAGGTACTGGACGAGGCCACCGGCCAGAGCGAGACCTACACCGCGCGCTTCCTCCTCGGCGCCACCGGCTACTACGACTACGACTCCGGCCACCACCCCGAGTTCCCCGGCGAGGGCCGCTTCGGCGGCACCCTCGTCCACCCGCAGTTCTGGCCCGAGGACCTCGACCACACCGGCAAGCGCGTGGTCGTCATCGGCAGCGGCGCCACCGCCATCACCCTGGTCCCCGCGATGGCCGCCGACGCCGCGCACGTCACCATGGTCCAGCGCTCACCCACGTACATCCTGGCGCTCCCCGAGGACGACCCCGTCTCCCTCGTCCTGCGCAAGCTGCGCGTCCCGGCCGGGCTCGTCTACCGGGTCGGCCGCGCTCGCAACATCGCCATGCAGCGCGGCCTGTACGCCGCGTGCCGCAAGGCCCCGCGCCTCATGCGCAGGGTGCTGCTGCGCGCGGTACGGGCCCAGGTCGGCCCGAACGTCGACATGCGGCACTTCACGCCCACGTACAAGCCCTGGGACCAGCGGCTGTGCGTCGTGCCCGGCGGCGACCTCTTCCGCGCGCTGAAGAGAGGGAAGGCGTCGGTGGTCACCGACCACATCGACACGTTCACCGAGACCGGCGTCAAGGTGAAGTCCGGCGAGGAGATTCCCGCCGACATCGTCATCACCGCGACCGGCCTGCGGATCCAGCTCGTCGGCGGCATGGAGCTGACCGTCGACGGACGCCCGATCAACCCGCGCGACCACGTCCTCTACAAGGGCGTGCTGCTCGACGGCGTGCCCAACATGGCCGTCGTCATCGGCTACACCAACGCCTCCTGGACCCTCAAGGCCGACCTGGCCAGCGCCTACGTGAGCAGGCTCATCACCTACATGGAGCGGCGGGGCCTCACCCAGGTCACGCCCGTCGCCACGGAAGCCGACCGCGCCGACGTGTCCGTCATGGCGGAGTCCCTGTCCTCCGGATACATCGCCCGCGGCGACGCGATCATGCCCCGGCAGGGCACCCGCGACCCGTGGCGGATCTGGAACAACTACTACCGCGACCGCAAGGCGCTGCGGCGCGCCCCCATCGCGGACCCCGTCCTCCGCTTCGACCACGCGGAGAAGCCCGCAGACCCCCACCACGAGAGCGATCAGCAGGACCGGACCCAGGTGGCCTGACCGAGAGAGCGAGGGACGACGAACGATGAGCACCTCACACACGTACGAGAACACCGGCGCGCGAACGCTGCACGACACCGGCAAACAGGCGTACCACGAGCGGCTGCAGACCCTCTCCGAGGCGTCGGTGCACATCCACTTCGACGCGTTCACCGACATCGACTGGGACCACCCCGACTTCGCCATCGACCCGACAGACCCCCGCTGGGTGCTCCCGGACGCCGACCCGCTCGGCGCCCACCCCTGGTACAAGAGGCAGCCCCTGGAGGTCCGCACCCGCATCGGCCTGTGGCGGTACGCCAACATCGTCAAGGTGGGCATGCAGTTCGAGAACGTCCTCATCCGCGGGGTGATGGACTACCTCTTCGCGCTGCGCAACCAGAACCCCGAGTTCCGCTACCTCACCCACGAGGTCACCGAGGAGTGCCACCACACGCAGATGTTCCAGGAGTTCGTGAACCGCTCGGGCGCCGACGTGCCCGGCGGACGCCGCTCCTTCCGCGTGGTCAGCCGCTTCCTCCCGCTGGCCGGATCCCTGCTCCCCGAGTCCTTCTTCACCGGCGTCCTCGCCGGCGAGGAGCCCATCGACCACGTCCAGAAGGCGATCCTGCGCGGCGGCGCGGACATCCACCCCCTCATGCGGCGCCTGATGCAGATCCACATCGCCGAAGAGGCGCGGCACATCTCTTTCGCCCACGAATTCCTGCGCCAGAAGGTCCCCGGCTACGGAAAGGCGCGCAAGGGCGCGCTGTCGGTGGCGTTCCCGGTCATCATGCGCGTCCTCGGCGACGTCATCGTCGTCCCCGACCGCAGGACCGCCGCGCAGATCGGCGTGCCCCACTGGGTCATCAAGGACATCTTCTGGAAGTCCCCCGACGGCCAGAAGCTGCTGCGCGACCTCTTCTCGGACGTACGGATGCTCGCCGAGGAGATCGGCCTCATGAACAGGACCTCGCGGCGGGTGTGGCGGATGCTGCGCATCGACGGCCGCCCGTCCCGCTACCGGGGCGAGCCCGCCCCGCGCAACGCCTGAACGCGGTCCCTGAACGGAGATCCCCTCCCCATGCCCTACGTCGTCACCCGGTCGTGCTGCGCCGACGCGTCGTGTGTGCTGGCCTGCCCGGTCAACTGCATCCACCCCGCCCCCGGTGAACCGGGCTTCGGCGAGACCGAGATGCTCTACGTCGATCCGCGCACCTGCGTGGACTGCGGCGCCTGCACCACGGCCTGCCCGGTCGACGCGCTCAAACCGCACACTCAACTGGCCCCCGCCGAGCTGCCGTTCCTCGAACTCAACCGCGCCTACTACGACACCGCCCCGCACGCCGACCGCACCCCCATGGCGCTGGTCCCCGCCGGACGCCGCAAGCGGGACGGCGAGCTGAGGGTGGCCGTGGTCGGCGCCGGGCCGGCCGGACTCTTCGCCGCCGACGAACTGCTGCGCCACCCCGGGGTCGGCGTGACCGTGTACGACCGGCTGCCCACCCCCTACGGCCTCGCCCGCGCCGGGGTCGCCCCCGACCACCAGGACACCAAGCAGGTGACCCGGCTCTTCCGCGCCATCGAGAGCCAGCCCGGCTTCACGTACCGCCTCGACACGGAAGTCGGCCGCGACCTCCACCACGAGGACCTGGTGCGCGACCACCACGCCGTGATCTACGCCGTCGGCGCCGCCACCGACCGCCGCCTCGGCATCGACGGCGAGGACCTGCCCGGCAGCCACTCCGCCACCGACTTCGTCGCCTGGTACAACGGCCACCCCGACCACAGCGCCACCACCTACCCCCTGGACGGCGAACGGGCGGTCGTCATCGGCAACGGCAACGTCGCCCTGGACGTCGCCCGCATCCTGACCACCGACCCCGAGACCCTGGCCCGCACCGACATCTCCGACAGCGCCCTCACCACCCTGCGGGCGAGCCGCATCCGCGAGGTCGTCGTGCTCGGCCGCCGCGGCCCGGCCGAGGCGTCGTTCACCCTGCCCGAACTGATCGCCCTGGCGGCCGTCGAGGACATCGACATCGTGGTGGAGGGCTGGCCAGAAGGTGTTGCGACAGAGGCCACGCCGAAGACGCGGATCCTCGCTGAACTCGCCGCCCGCACACCGGTTCCGGGGCGCCGCCGCATCGTCCTGCGCTTTCTGGCGAGTCCTGCGCGGATCGTCGGCGGGGGAGCGGTGCAGGGCCTGGATGTCGTACGCAACGAGCTGCGCACCGATGAGGACGGCACGGTAAGGGCGGTGCCCACGGCCGGAGTTGAGGGCGTCGAATCCCTTGAGGCCATCGAGACCGGGCTCGTGCTGCGTGCGGTGGGCTATCGAGCTCAGCCCGTGCCCGGACTGCCCTTCGACGAGGCGACCGGAACCGTACCGCACGAGCGGGGCCGGGTCGAGGCGGGCGTCTACGTGGCGGGCTGGATCAAGCGCGGCAGTACGGGATTCATCGGCACCAACAAGTCCTGCGCACAGGAGACGGTGGCCGCCCTCCTCGACGACTTCGAGGCGGGCCGGCTGACCGCCTCACCGACCCCCGCCGCGCCCCGTGCGGGCGCTGTCGGGCTGGACGGCTGGCGGGCGATCGACCGGGCCGAGCGGGCCGCGGGCGCGCTCGCGGGACGCCCGCGCGTGAAGATCGTCGAAAGGGGGGCGCTGCTCGGTGCCGCGTGCCCGGAGGTGGGGCGCGAGGAAGGGGAGCCCGTCAACTCCCGTCGGCGGCAAGGCTCGTGAGGGAGCGAGGCCGACGGGAGCCGAAGGCGTGATGCGGGACGGCCGGGTACTACAGGCCGCGCGTGCAGTAGTAGGGGATCCAGCCGCGGATGCCCCTGTAGGAGATCGGCTTCCACGTCTTGGACTTGTGACCGCAGAGGTCGTAGGAACCGCCCTCGGAGGTCGAGCCGGTCGAGCACGCCTTGGAGCCCTTGGGGAGCAGACCGAGCGCGGTGCCGTTCACCGCCTTGGTCTTACGGATCTTCACGCTCTCGGCCGCCTCGACGTAGACGCACTCGGCGGCGGAGGGGGAGGCGGATGTGGCCGTGGTGCCGGTGGCCTTGGGCGTGCTCGCCACGGCGACCCCACCGGTCATGGCGGACCCGATGAGGGCAATCGACGCGATGGCGGGAGCTATCTGCCTGAGTCTCATATGTCGTCCCCGTCTGGCTAGTTGTCGGAATGTGTCCGGGGAGATCCAGATCCATCCGGACACGATCAAGAGTCGAACACGGTAGCGCATTAATTGCTGGGTGCTCCGGGCGGCAATGCGTGATCATGACCGGATGAATGCTCGCTTCCTTGGTATCCCAGAGCTGGCCGAAGTCCCGTCCGTGGCAGTCGTCGTCGACGTGATGCGCGCCTTCACGGTGGCCGCCTGGGCCTTCGCCCAAGGCGCAGAGAAGATCGTTCTCGCCCAGTCGCTGGACGAAGCCCTCGCGCTCAAGGCCCGCCACCCGGACTGGATAGCACTCAAGGACGGCCCGCCCGCGCCCGGGTTCGACGCCGTCAACTCGCCCGGCCTGCTGCGCTCCGCCGATCTGGGCGGACGGACCGTCGTGCAGAAGACGACGGCGGGGACGGTCGGTGCCCTCGCGGTGAAGGAGGCGTCACTGGTGCTGTGCGCCAGCTTCGTGGTGGCGGGCGCAACGGCCCACCTCTTGAGGGCGAGGACGAGGACTCGGACGCGCACGGGTGACAGCGTCACCTTTGTGGTCACCGGCGAAGACGGGCGGGCCGACGAAGACCTGGCGTGTGCTCAGTACATCGCTCGGAGGACCACCGAGGCCGGGACGGACCCCACCGAGTTCCTCCGCCGCGCCGCGGAGTCACGCGCCGCCGCCGAGCTGAGGCAGGGCGTGCGCCAAGGCGTCCACCCCGATGACGTCGCGCTCTGTCTGGAGCTCGACCGCTTCCCCTTCGCCATGGTGGCCACGGTCGAAGGCCCCCTCATGGTCCTGCGTCCCCGAGCCGTGCCTCAGCCCTGAGCCACCTCAAGGGCCGCGTCGCCGAAGGCGCGGACGCGGGCCGTCGCGCCGTCGGAGCGCCAGAGCAGGCCCCACTCGACGGGCTCCGCGTTCTCGAAGGGGACATAGGCGAGGTCGGGCCGGGCGAAGTAGCGCCGGGTGTGGGCGCCGACGACGCCGACCCCCTCGCCCGCGCCGACGAGCGTCAGCAGCTCGTTGACCGTCATCGCCGTGGGGGCACAGGAGGTTTCGGGATGCTGGAGCACGGTCACGCGCTCCAGGTCCCCGACGGAGAGCGTCGCCCGGCGAGCGAAGGAGTGTCCAGCCGGTACGGCGAGCATGCGTGCCTCCCGTACGAGAACCGGGCCCATGACCACGTCCTCCTCCCGCACCGGATGGCAGGCCAGCGCGAGATCCACCTCACCGGCGCGCAGCCACGGCAGGACGTCCGACGGGTTGGCCTCACGGATCTGGACGTCGCAGTCGGGATGCCGGTCACGGAACAACTGCGTGACGCCGACGAGGAGTTGACCCGCGGCCGGTCCGTTGAAGGCGACCCGCAGCACGCCGGTCAGGCCGCGCCCGGAGTCGACCGCCCGCTCGAACGCCGCGGTGATCTGCGACCAGGCCGGGCGTATCTCCTCGTACAACTGCCGCCCCACCAGGGACAGTTCGACGCGGCGGCTGGTCCGGTTGAACAGCAGCGCGCCGACGCGTCGCTCCAGTTTGGCGACCGTCTGGCTGACCCGGGCGGTGGACACGTGCAGCCGCTCGGCGGTGCGGCCGAAGTGCAGCTCCTCGGCGAGCGTGAGGAACGCCTCCAGCTCGTGCCGCTCCAGCATCCGCGCACCACACCCTTCCACTCCACTGTCGACCGAGGAACCGCGGCCATCGTTAACCGAGGCTTCACGATCGTTGCACAGGCGCGCATTGATGCTCTTGTCGGCCCCCAGCAGGATCAGAGATGTCGGAAACACCAGGTGACCGGCCGACCCGCAGAGACATCTGAACCACCTGGCCCACCTGAACCACCTGAACTACCTGATCCGCACAGGGAAACAAGGAGCACATCATGTACGTCACCCACGACCGCGCCCTGACCGCCGCCGCCCACGACACCGCCGCCGTCGTCGCCGAACTCCGGGACCGTACGGAGATCATCGACGCCCTCCACCGCTTCGGGCTCGGCCAGGACCTCAAGGACAAGGACCTGTTCGCCTCCTCCTTCGCGGCCGACGCCGAGCTGGACTTCCGTCCGGCCGCCGCCAAGTGGGGCGCCAAGCCGCCGCTGATGAGCGGGCGCGACACCATCGTCACCACGATCCTGGGCATGTTCACCGGCCGGGTGGACACCACCCACCAGGTCACCAACCCGCGCATCTCCATCGACGGGGACACCGCACGCCTCACCGCCCTGGTCGAGGCCCAGCACCTCCTCGTCGCCGACCCGGCCAAGCACGCGCTCCTGAAGAACCCCTACGACGTCGACCTGGTGCGCGACGGCGACCGCTGGGTCATCCGGCACCTGCGCATCGACAACACCTGGTTCACCGGTGACCCGACCGCCATCTTCGGCTGACCCGGCTGACCCGGCTGACCCGGCTGACCCGGCTGACCCGGCTGACCCGGCTGACCCGGCTGACCCGGGTGCGCGTGGCTCACGGCTCTACGAGGGCGGCCAGGTTGTCCAGCGCCATGCGGGTGCCGGTCTCGTTGTCGGCGGGGGCGATCGCGTCGGGGATGCCCTCGTGGACGATGACGACCTCGGTGCCGCCGTCGCCGTCGATGTCGACGTCGGTCAGGGTCGTGGTCATCGTCATGGTGCCGCGCATCGCGGGGTCGTCGGTCTCGAACTCCATGACCTCGACCACGCGCTCGTCCGGGACGAGCTCGGCGAAACGGCCGTGGTACGTATCCGTGTGCGGGGCCGACTTGCCGGTCTCGCCCGGTGCGTCATAGGTCAGCGAGATCCGGAAGGCGCCGCCTGCACGGGCGTCGAACTCATGGACCTGGCTGCTCATGCCGGACGGCACCCGCCACTTGACGATCGCCTCGGCGTCCACGAGGGCTCGGTAGACGGCGGTGCGAGGGGCGTTCACGCGCCGGGAGATCCGCGTGGAGTACATGACCGCGAGCCTAGGGCCTGTCCGGTGAGGGGGTGCCTGCACGTCTCGGCGCGGCGGAACCTACGGTTTGTGGGTCACCCAGAGCAGCTCCGCCGGCCAGCGGTGTGCCCAGTCGGGTGGGTCGGTTTCGTTGTAGCCGTTGGGTGTTCCGAGTTCGGGCCGCGGCTCGATGAGGTCGTCGATGACGAGACCCGCGCCGCGCAGGACCTTGACCCAGTCGCCGTAGGTGAGCTGATAGCTGGTCGCGCCGTCGCCTTCGGCGATGGTGTTCAGGCCGAAGTAGTCCTGCTGCAGCGTCGTGGTCACGCGGCTGGCGGCTTCGTCGTAGCAGGCTTCGAACCATGGGCTGGCGACGTTGAACACCAGGCGCCCGCCTCGGCCCAGGACGCGTGCGGCCTGCGGGACGGCCAGGTGCGGGGGCGCCCAGCTGAGCCCGCCGAAGTCGCAGAACACCAGGTCGAAGCTGTCGGCGGCGAAGGGGAGTTGTTCGGCGGCGCCCTGCACCAGCGGGTAGCGGGCCGCTCCCATCGCCCGGGCCGCTGCGGCGAGTTGGGCTTCGGACAGATCGAGCCCGACCACGGTGGCGCCCTCGGCGGCGAGCGCCCTGGACCACTGCCCGGCGCCGCAGCCGAGTTCGAGGACGCGCTTGCCGGTGACGTCGCCCAGGGCGTGCAGGTGTGCGTCGGGGATGGAGTACATGCCCCACAGCCGGGGTGCGGCGCCGATCTGCGGGTCGTGCTCGTGCTGGTAGGCGCTGCTGATCTCGTTCCAGAGCCGCCGGTTGGCGGGGATGCTGTCCACGCGCCGACTCCAGCACTGCCTGCCGGGGGCGGTCAACACGATAAGGGCACTGGCGGGCCCTCGCCCCGGGCCGGCTCTGGCCCTGCCAAGTGCCGCAGCCTGCCTGCTCGCCGCGCTCCTGCTGCGGGCGGGCACCCCGGTCACCGTGGACTTCCTGACCGAGGCGCTCTGGGACGTCGAACTCTCCTCGTCAGACCAGCAGGACGAGCTTCCCGCGCACCTGACCGCTCTCCCCGGCCCGGTGCGCCTCCGCGATCTCGCTGAGCGGGAAGGTCTGCGCGACCGGGAGCGAGAAGCGTCCGGACTCGATCAGCTCGCCGATCTCGCCGAGCACGTGCACCGCGCGGCCCGCGTCTCCGCGGCTGAACGTCACGCCGTACCGCTGCGCGCCCGCGAAGTCGGCGACCGTGATGACGTGTTCGGGGCCGCCGGCGAGGTCGACGAGCTCCGGCAGGACGCCGCTCCCCGCGACATCGAGGGCCAGGTCGACGCCGTCGGGCGCGAGCGCGCGCACCCGCTCGGCCATGCCCTCGCCGTACGCGACGGGCTCGGCTCCCAGCGAGCGCAGGTAGTCATGGTTGGCCGGGCTCGCGGTGCCGATCACGCGGGCGCCGCGGACCACGGCGAACTGCACCGCGGCGCTGCCGACACTGCCCGAGGCGCCATTGATGAGCAGGGTGCTGTCGCTCTCGACACCGAGCTGGTCCAGTGCGCGCAGGGACGTCTCGATGGCGGCAGGCAGCGCGGCGGCACCGGCGAAGTCGAGCGAGGGCGGGACCGGCGCGTAGTGGGCCAGCACCGCCAACTCGGCCTGGGCGCCCTCCTGAGCGCAGAAGCCGAACACGCGATCCCCGACGGCCACGTCCGCGACGCCCTCGCCGAGCTCGTCGACGACCCCCGCCGCCTCATAGCCCAGCGTCTGCGGGAGCTGCTCGTCCATGAGGCCCTCGCGCTTCTTCCAGTCGCTCGGGTTGAGTCCGGCGGCGCGCACCGCGATCCGTACCTGGCCGGGGCCCGGGTGCGGATCGGGCAGCTCCACGATCTCGAGGACCTCCGGGCCCCCGAACCGGCTGAATCGGGCCGCCTTCATCGCACGCTCCTCGCTCACCGCACGCCCCTTGCTGTGCGTTCCTCACACCGTACGGAGCCTTTCAGCGGGCCGCGCGCTGGTAGGTCGCCGGGGTGATGCCGTACGTGCGCTTGAACCACCGGTTGATGTGGGCCCGATTGGAGAAGGCAGGCGTCGTCGAGGAACGTGTGCGCCTGCCGCGCGGCCGCGTCGCGCCGCGCTGCGCGAGCGTGAGAACGGCCGTCGTGGATCTCATCGGGGTTGAAGGCCATCACCATGCCCGCGCCGTGACGCGGGGCGGCGGCAAGGCCGAAACCCCGGCCCCCGGCCCGCGGCACTGAGGCCGGGGAGAGCGGGGGACCGGGGCACACGGCAGAGGGGTTACCGGCGACTCAGAGAACACCCGTGTTCGCCGGGTCGGTGAGGTCGGTGGTGACCGGGCCGGGCGGGCAGATCTCCGGGGTCGGGCCCGGCGGGCAGATCTCGGGCTTCACCGAGGGCTTGCCCGGCTTGCCGGGACGGACCTTGTTCTTGTTGTCCTTGTGCGTCTTGCGCTGGTCCTTCTTGACCGGCTTGTTCGTCTTGTTGGCCGGGGCCTTCGACTGCCAGGAGGTGACCGTGCCGTTCGGGGTCAGCTTCACGTACACGCCGTCGTTGATGGTCACCGCGGCCTTGTTGACGGCCGTGAGGGTGCCCAGGTGCGACTTTCCGAGCCAGATCTCGGCCTGGTAGCCCTTGGAGAGCTTGTAGACCTTCGCCGTCATGCCGCCGCGCAGCTTCACGGTCTTCACGTACGTGCGCTTGGTCTGCTTCTTGGCGACCGTGGAGGTCTCGGGGCCGGTGGGCTGCTCGCAGGCCAGGGCGGTGGCGGCAGAGGCGCCGAGGGTGGCGGTGGCCGCGAGGGCGATGACTCCGGTACGCAGGGACTTGCGCATGGCGGTGCTCCTTGAATAGCTGGGTGTGGGGGGAAATTCGCCGGTGTGCGGACCCGTGTTCCGTCCGCTTTCCGACACTTCTAAGCTAAATGCGGCTTATTTACGGCTTTGCAAGGTCTTGTAACGCTCTTTACTCGACTGCCGCGCGGGCACCTCACAGCGCGCCGGGCAGCGTCGTGCACGGGCTCTCATGACGCTGCCCGCGGCCCGGATCGCCCAGGTCAGGGGGCGACGGAGAGGACCAGCTTGCCGGTGGTCCGGCCGGTCTCCCCACGCTCGTGGGCCCGGGCCGCCTCACTCAAGGGGAAGACCTCATCGACGAGCACACGCAGTCGGCCGTCCTCGACCAGGGACGTGACCGCACGCAGCCCCGCCTGGTCGGGCTCGACGAGCATGAACACCGCTCGCACCCCTGCCGCCCTGGCCTCCTCGGCGGGGAAGGCGTCGTCCGGCGGCACGATCGAGACCAGCGTCCCGCCCGGCCGCAGGACGCGCAGGGACCGGGCCCAGGACGCCCCGCCGAGGCAGTCCAGAACGACGTCGGCACCACCGCTGTCACCGAGTACGTCGGCGACGTCCTGGGCGCGGTGGTCGATCAGCTCGTCGGCGCCCAGCGCACGCAGCAGCTCATGCTTGGCGGCGCTGGCCGTGCCGATGACGTGCGCGCCCCGGGCCTTGGCGATCTGCACGGCCAGGTGACCGACTCCGCCGGCGGCGGCGTGGATGAGCACCCGCTGACCCGGCCGGACGTCCGCGGTGTCGACGAGGGCCTGCCAGGCGGTGAGGGCGGCGAGCGGCAGGGCGCCTGCCTGGACGGGGGTGAGGCCCGGAGGGACGGGGGCGAAGTGGCGGGCCGGGCCGGTGACGTACTCGGCGTAGGCGCCCGCCGGGTGCGGGAAACGGGGCATGCCGAGCACCTCGTCGCCCACCTGGAAGAGCGTGACACCGTCGCCCACCTGCTCGATCACTCCGGCGACGTCGAAGCCGAGGGTGAAGGGCGGGAGGGAGCCGTCGGCGAAGACGCCCCGCGCGCGTGTCTTCCAGTCCGCCGGGTTCACACCTGCGGCGCGCACGCGGACGAGGACCTCGCCCCGGCCCGGCACGGGGCGCGGCACTTCGACGAGCTTGAGGACGTCGGGTGCTCCGGCGGTGTCCTGGGAGATGGCGCGCATGGTGACTGCGGCGGCGGCGGAGGCGGCGGTGGAGGGGATGGTGGGGATGGAGGGGATGGAGGGGATGGAGGGGGGCGCGTCGTGCATGGCGGTGACTGCTCTCTTCCGCGGGAAATCCCGAAGGTGACGTCCGGTGGTCTGCGCCCGGTGCTTTCGGGCGCGCCCCCAGCCTGTCCAAGCGGCGAGGCCCCCAGTAGTGGCCCGATGGCCACGGAATGAAAGGATCGGGTCATGCACCGCGTCGGCGTACTGGCCCTGGACGGCGTCGTCCCCTTCGAACTCGGCATCCCCGCACGGATCTTCGGCGCCGCCCGTGACGCCGAGGGCCACCAGCTCTACTCGGTGACCACGTGCACCGTCGACGGGGGAGCCGTCCGCACCGAAGGCGACTACCAGCTCACCGTTTCCCACGACGCGTCCTTGCTGGCCGACGTCGACACCGTGGTCGTCCCGCCCTCCCACGCGCTGGGCCCCATCCGCGACGAGGGCCACCTGCCGGAAGCCCTGCACCAGGCCCTGGCCGCCGTCCGCCCCGGAACCCGGGTGATGGCGATCTGCACGGGCACGTACGTACTGGCTGCCGCCGGACTCCTCGACGGCCGCCCCGCCACCACGCACTGGCGGGAAGCCGACCGGCTGCAGCGCATGTACACGACCGCGCGCATCGACCCCGACGTCCTTTTCGTGGACGACGGCGACATCCTCACCTCGGCCGGGGTGGCCGCAGGCATCGACCTGTGTCTGCATGTCGTACGCCGCGACCACGGCAGCGACATCGCCAACGAGGTCGCCCGCTCCTGCGTCGTACCGCCGTGGCGCGACGGCGGCCAGGCCCAGTACATCCGCCGCCCCGTGCCCGATCCCGCGGCGCCCGGCACCGCCCCCACCCAAGCCTGGGTCATGGAACGCATCGGCGAGCCCGTCACCCTGGCCGACATGGCCGCCCACGCGAACGTCAGCGTGCGCACCTTCACCCGCCGCTTCCGCGACGAGGTCGGCATGAGCCCCGGCCAGTGGCTCATCCGCCGGCGCGTCGACCTTGCCCGCCACCTGCTGGAGACCACGGACTGGCCGGTCGACCGCGTCGCCGACCGCGCGGGCTTCGGCACGGGCGTCTCCATGCGCCAACACCTTCACACGGTGCTGGGGGTCACGCCGCAGGCGTACCGGCGTACGTTCCGTCCTGCGCACGCGGGCAGTTCATAGAGAGGGAAAGAGCAGAGGCAAAGAGCAGAGGGGGAGGGGGAGTTGTGGCCGGCTTCGTGCCGATGGATCTCGTGCATCTCGCCGACGACGAGGGCAACAGCGTCCGTGTCGCGGTCCGCGGCCCGGTACCGAACTGGCCCGAGGGCCTGGCAGCCGAGATCGTCGTCGAGACGCCGTTCGTGAGCGGCCGTGTCGATCTGGTCCTCTACGAGCGGAAGTTGGACGCATGGGCGGACGCACTGGACACGCTCGACGCGGGAGAGGACATCGCATGGATGGAGATGTCCCGTGGCGCCTCGCTCTTCATCCGGCTCGCCGGCGAGCGCGACTGCCCGGAAGTGATCGTGGAGGACGAGACGTGTTCCATGGTCACGGTCTGCGTCCCTGTGGTGCCGCCCGACGACTGGATCGCCGAGCATCGAGGGCGACTTGAGCGGCTGAGGGCGGTGTGGTCGGCGCCGTGACGTCGTCGGGGGAGAGCGAGAGCGGCTGCCGAAGCTATCGGTACCGGTACCGGTACCGGCACGGGCATCGATACCGGTACATCGGGCCCGAGGACATCAGGGCGGGCGTCGGTCCGGGAGACGGCGGGGCCCGCATCCGTACGGGAACCGACTTCGCGCAGTGGGCGGCCACGCGGACCGCCGAGGAACTGGCGGAGCCGTTCACCTTCGTCGTCGGCCTGGACGGGGCCCTGCGGCTGGCCCCGCGCCGCAGTGAACATGTCGCCTGTGCGGGCGGAGCCGACGTGCTGAGCGCGGGCGAGATGAGCTTCCGTGCCGACGGGGCGCGCTGGCGGGTGGACGAGGTCAGCAATCAGTCGACCGGGTACTGCCCGGACACCGCGTCATGGCCGGCTGTGGCAGCGGCGCTCGGCCAAGTCGGCCTCGGGCACCCGGACTTCTTCACCCACGAGGTCGTATTCCGCCGCTGTCCGGCCTGCCGGGAGCGCAACATCGTGCGGGAGGACCACTACGTCTGCGTCTTCTGTGATGCGGACCTTCCGGGGGAGTGGAATCTCGACGGGGGCTCTGTCGACGAGGAAGCCGGCTGATGCCCACATCTGGCTGATGCCCACAGCTGGACCGACGGGGCACAGGCCGTAAATTGCTGACCGATGCCGAAATCCCGCCAGGATGCACCTGAGCCATCCCCCAGGACGTCCTCCAGGACGTCCCCCAAGACCTCCCCCAAGACCTCCCCCAAGATCTCCGCGCCGCCCGCCTCCCGTCCCCCGACACCCTGGACCGCGACCCCCAGCGGCGGCGGCTGGCTCCCGCACGGATTCCACCTCGACCCCCACTCCCACCCCCAGGGCCAACTCGTGTACGCGGCAGCAGGCGCCCTGGCCACCACGACCGAACGCGGGACCTGGGTCGCCCCGGCCCACCGGGTGACGTGGACGCCGCCCGGGTTCGCGCACTCCCACCGCATCTACGGCAGGACCGACGCCCGACTCGTCGCCGTCCCGGCCGAGTTGTGCGACGCGCTCGTGGCGCATCCCAGCGTGTTCGCGGTGAGCGCTCTGCTGCGCGAGGCATTGCTGGCGCTGACCGACCGGCAGGAGTCCCGCCCCGGTGCCCACCGGCGGCTGCTCGCGGTGGTGGTCGACGAGCTCGCCGAGACCCCCGAGCAGTCCCTGCATCTGCCCGAACCCCGCGACGACCGGCTGCGCGCCGTCACCGGCCTCCTGCACGCCGATCCCGGCCGGTCCGTGACCCTGGCCGAGCTGGGCCGCTCCGCCGGGGCGAGCGAGCGCACCCTGAGCCGTCTGTTCCACGCCGAGCTCGGCATGAGCTTCCACCGCTGGCGCACCACCCTGCGCATCCACCATGCCCTGGCCCACCTCACCAACGGCATGTCCGTCACCGACACGGCGATGGAGTGCGGGTGGTCCAACCCCTCCAGCTTCATCGACGCGTTCACCGAGGTCGTGGGCCAGACCCCGGGCCGCTACCAGGCGGACCTGCGCGACGACTCGAGGGCGAAGCACAGCACCCCGGCTGACAGATGACCGATGGCGCATGACAGCTGACGGCCGACGGCTGTCTTCGCTCGCTGGCGGGTTTCCGGTATTCGCTGTCCATTCACCAGTTGGCGGCTATCTCTGTGCGGCCCACAGTGGGGTGCATGACGCCGCACCACCTGAGCGGCCCGCACAGAGAACCGGAACAGAACATGGTTGAGACCAGCGAGAACACAGCCGTCGTCATCATCGGAGCCGGAGTGGCAGGGCTCACGCTCGGCAATTTCCTGCTCCGCAACGGCGTCGACTGCATCGTTCTGGAGAAGCACAGCCGCGCCTACGTCGAGCAGCGGCAGCGCGCCGGGACCATCGACACCTTCGGGGTGCGCATGCTGCGTGCATGGGGGCTCGAAGAAGTGCTGGAGGGCAACCCCGTCGCGGAGACCGAGGGCGTCGGCTTCTTCCTCGACGGAGAAGCGCTGCCGGTCGACTTCGAGGACGACGACAGCGAGAGCGTCTTCTGCCCCCAACAGGTCCTCGTACGCAACCTCACGAATGTCTTCCTGCGCGAAGGCGGCGACCTCCGCTACGAGGCCGCCGACGTCGCCCTCACCGACCTCGACAGTGAGCGCCCCCGCGTGCGCTACCAGGACACCGACGGCTCGACGAAGGCCCTCACCTGTGACTTCGTCGCAGGCTGCGACGGCGACCGCGGAGTCAGCAGGGCTTCCGTACCCGCCGGCGCCCTGACGCGCCATGCGCACGAGTACGGGTACTCCTGGCTGAGCATCCTGGCCGATGTACCTGCGCGTCCCTCGGGCATGGCGATCCACTCCCGGGGCCTCGCCGGAGTGATCCCCCGCGGCGCGCACGCCAGCCGCCTCTACCTCCAGTGCGCAAGCGACGACACACTCGCGCAGTGGCCGGACGACCGCATCTGGAGCGAACTGGACGCTCGATTCGGCACCCCGGTGGCAAGCGGCCCGATCATCGACAAGCGGCTCGTGCCGCTGCGCAGCGTGGTCCACAGCCCGATGAGTCACGGCAGGCTCTACCTGCTCGGGGACGCGGCACACATCGTTCCGCCGATGAGCGCGAAGGGCATACACCTGGCTCTTCACGACGCCGAGGTGTTCGCCCGTGCCGTCATCAGGCAGGCGCAGAAGGAGGATTCGAGCCTGCTCGACAGCTACTCGGAGACCTGTCTGCGCCACATCTGGAACTACCAGGCATTCGCGGCCTGGATCACCGACCTCATGCACAACGCCGGTGACGCCTCCTACGAAGGAGAGTTCCGCAAGCAGACCGCCCGTGCGGAACTGGAGCGCCAGTTCACCTCGCCCGCGGCGAACCGTCTCTTCACCGAATTCATGGCCGGAATCAACTAGGGCCTGTCCAGTGGGTCCTGACGGGTGATCACTGAGGTACTCGCGGGGCGGAAGAGTGCCGCATCGAACCAGGTCGGACCCCTCGTGGACCGACCGGTGGGCAGTCGGCGCCTCCGGCGCACGAACAATGGCCGAAAGTGATTTAACGTTCAACCGAACTGGGAGGCATGCTGGTCAGAGTGTCGGAGACCACCCGGATATCCGGCTCAACACCCCATCTGACCAACGGAGATGACCCGCGATGAGCATGAGCCAGACCCTGCCGCTCCGCCTCCACCACCACGCCTGGATCACCGACGACCAGGAAGCCAACCGGAGCTTCTACGAAGACGTGATCGGCCTGCCCCTGGTGGCCACCTGGACCGAGCGCGAGGTGCTGTCCGGGGCTGAGCGCGCCTACAGTCACGCCCTCTACGGGCTGGCCGACGGCAGCGCGCTCGCCTTCTTCCAGTTCGCCGACCCCAAGGACCAGGAGGAGTTCAAGACCGAGATCAATTCCACCCCCTTGCGCCACATCGCCTTCAAGGTCGAGGCGGAGGCCCAGGAAGCCATGCACAAGCGCATCACCGCGGCCGGCCATGCGGAGGCGAACGCCCACGTGATCGACCACGGGTTCTGCGTCTCGCTGTACGTCACGGACCCCAACGGGCTGATCCTGGAGTTCGCTGTCGACCATCCCGACGTGGCGAAGATCGACGCCGAGCAGCGCACCACAGCACACGCCGACCTCGCGCGCTGGCTCGCAGGCGACCACACCAGCAACAACCGCTGGCGCTGACCTCCACCATCGGACCGAGCCGTCCGGCACGCAGCGCACCGAGTCGACGAGGCGGCGCGTCGTGGTCGGATTCCACCGAGTCGACGTCGAACGGTGTCGGATAGCGGCGTGGCCGAGCCGGATCCTGGATCGGGCGGCACGGTCGGCGGAACGTGGCTTCTGTCCTGATCGACACAGGCAGAGGAGAGTCCGTGGACACCGATGTGCTCATCGTCGGCGCCGGCCCGACCGGCATGACACTGGCCAACGAGCTGCTGCTGGCGGGGGTGTCGACCGTGCTGGTCGACAGGCTGTCGCAGCGCAGCGACCTGTCCAAGGCGGGAGGCGTGCAGTCCCGAACGCTGGCGGCGCTCGACCAACGCGGGCTGCTGGAGCCCCTGCTGGCCACCGGGGACCACCCCGTCACCACGGGCCACTTCGCCGGTGTTCCGCTCCCGCACCACTCCGACCGACACCAGTTACCGTGGCGGTCCGTGCCGCAGGTGGTGATCGAGGGATTCTTCGAGCAGCACCTCGCCGCGCACAGCCTCCACGCCCGCAGGGACCACGAACTGGTCGGCCTCGCCCAGGACGACGACGGAGTCACCGCGGCCTTCGCCGACGGCGCCACCCTCCGCTCCCGGTACCTCGTCGCCGCCGACGGAGCCCACAGCACCGTACGGTCACTCCTGCGGGCCGAATTCCCCGGTCAGCCGGGCACGTTGACGATCACCGCCGCCGACGTGCGGCTGGACGGCATCGAGCAGTGCGCGTCACACACCTGGAACGAGGACGGGCACTGGGCCGCGCACTTCCCGCTCGGCACCGATCCCCGGGGCAGGCCACTGCGGCGCCTGGTCCTCGGCGGGCCGGACCAGGTGCGGCCGAGGGAGACCCCGGTCACCGAGGACGACATCCGCGACGGCCTGAGCACCGTGTTCGGAACGCGGGTGCACCTCCTCGAACTGCGCTACGCCCGCCGCATCACCAATGCCTCACGGCAGGTCGGGCAGTACCGGCACGGGCGGGTCTTCCTCGCGGGCGATGCCGCCCATGTCCACCTTCCGCTCGGGGCCCAGGGCATGAACACCGGGATGCAGGACGCGTTCAACCTCGGCTGGAAGCTCGCCGCCGCCGTGCACGGCTGGGCGGCGAAGGACCTGCTCGACACGTATCACGACGAACGGCACCCGGCCGGGGCCGCCGTCCTGCGCAACGTACGGGCCCAGAGCCTGCTGATGGACTGGGCCGGAACCCGCGATCCGGAGGTGCTGGCCGCCCGGGAGATCTTCACGGCCATGGCTCAACTCCCGGACGTCCAGCACCATCTCGCCGACCTGATGTCCGGCATGGCCCACCGCTATCCGATGCCGGGCACCGAAACCCATCCACTCGTCGGCCGACCCGCACCGGACCTGCACCTCGGCCCGACCCGGGTGCACGCACTGCTGCGCTCCGGACACGGGATCCTGCTGGATCCGGCCGACGCGTTCGCCAAGGCCGCCGACCCCTGGTCGGACCGGGTGGACCGGGTGGGCCAGGGCACCGACACCGAGCCGATGCTCATCCGGCCGGACGGCTACGTGTGCTGGGCAGGCGAGTCCGACCCGGAACCGGCCCTCGACCGCTGGTTCGGCGAATCCCGCTGAGACGACACCAGGCCGCGCGCTCGCCTCCAGCCCACGGGTGCGTCCGGCCCCTACGCGACGGCGGTCCCCTCGAGCTCGACCAGCTGGCCGGGGACCGCCAGGCGCGTCACCCCGAGCATCGTGGAGGCAGGCGCCACCCCGGCGGCACCCAACCGCGCCGCCAGCACGCCGTAGTGCGGGAAGAGCAGGTCGACGTCGGTCGTGTAGACGTTGAGCCGGACGAGGTTCGCGAGTGTCATGCCGGCCTCGCCGAGCACGGCCTCCACGTTGTCTATGCTCAACGCCAACTGCGCCGCCATGTCGCCCTCGTGCTGGGGCTTGCCGTCGCTGCTCATCGCGGTCTGCCCGGAGATGTACAGGGTCCGCGTGTGCCCGGAGACAACCTCCCCCTGGTTGAATCCCAGCTCCACCGACCACGGCACCGGGTTGACTGCCGTTCTTTCCACCGCCACATCAGCTCCATTCGACTCATTCACCGGGAGTGCGTACGTCCAACGGCGCCGCAGCCACCGGCCTTTGACGTCGTCGCCTCAAGGAGCCTGCCAACAAATCACGACACCTTCAGTCACGTATTCGATTAGAGTCCCCGCATGCGTGCCGACCGGCTGGTGTCACTGGTCCTGCTGCTGCGCCAGCGCGGCCAGTTGACGGCGGACACGCTCGCCCGCGAGCTGGAAGTGTCCACCCGCACCGTGCTGCGCGACATCGAGGCACTGTCCGCGGCCGGCGTCCCGGTCTACGCCGAACGCGGCCGGCACGGCGGCTTCGCGCTGTTGCCCGGCTTCCAGACCGAGCTCACCGGGCTGAACCACGACGAGGCCCTGGCTCTGCTGGCCGCCGGGTCGGGGCGCGGCGGCGAGCGGGTGTTCGGCCTCGGCACGGCGCTCGCCTCGGCCATGCGGAAGGTGGTCGACGCGCTGCCCGAGAACCACCGGACCTCCGCGAGCGAAGCGGCCCGGCGATTCCTCGTCGACCCGGAGAGCGACCTGCTCGCACGCCCACTGGCCACCGAGGAGATACCCGGCACGACCATGATCGCGATCAGGCGTGCGGTGCTGTCGGGCCACAGACTGCGCATCCACTACGCGGCCACGGGGCAGAGCGCACAGTGGCGCACGGTGGACCCGATCGGCCTGGTCACGGTGCGCGACCGGGGCTACCTGCTGGCCACGAGAGCCGGCGCGGACCGCACCTACCGGCTGTCGCGAGTGGTGGCCGCGGAAGCACTCCCCGAACCGGCACAGCGGCCCAACCAGGTCGACCTGGACCGGATCTGGCGCGAACGCTCCGCACAGTTCCGCTCCGGCGGCGACCACATCACCGTGCAGGTACGGGTGAACCCGGAGCGACGCGAGGACCTGCTGGACACCGCGCTGGCGGTCCGGGCGGAAGCCCCCGACACGGACGGCTGGCTGCGCCTCGAGCTGACCTTCCAGGACTCCCGCCACGCCGAATGGGCGCTGTGGCAGCTCACCACGGACGCCGAAGCCCTGGCCCCGCAGTCGTTGCGCACCGCCCTGCACCAGCGGGCCACGGCGATGGCCACCCGCTACGAAGACGGGTCCTGAAACGGAAGCGCACCGGCCCGGGCGCAGGGCGACACGAGTTGTCAGTGCCGACACCGCAGGAATACGCGGGCGCCGCGGAGCGGAGTGGACAGAGCACGCTGCGTCTGTGTGCTGTCCAGACGTACGTCCAGTGGCCCCGGGGGTCCGGTGTCGGCGCGGCGGCCCGCCGCCAATCGGGAGACGTCCAGGCCGTCACGGCCGGCGATCAGCACACCGAGCTCATGACGGCTCACAGCGTCCGGCCCGGCGAGGTGAACCACCCCCGCGTGCTCGGAGTCGGCCAGCTCAAGAACGGCCCGGGCGAGATCACCGACATGCACCGGGCACCGGATGTCATCGTCGAAGAGCACGCCCTCGCGTCGCCCCAGGGCCATTTCATGGACGAACACCTCGTGCTGGGAACCACCGTCACCGACGATCAGCGAGGTACGAGCGACCAGGGCGTCCGGTACGACCAGGCGGATCGCCGTCTCGGCCGCGGCCTTCGCCGCCCCGTACGGGGTGATCGGATCCGGCTGGGCGGACTCGTCGTAGTGGACGTCGGCGCCGGAGAAGACGGCGTCACTGGACAGGTGCACCAGCCGGGATCCGAACTGGACGGCGGCCATGGCCAGGCGGATCGCGCCCTCTGCGGTGATCGCCCAATCGGCCTTGCGGTACGCCGCGTTGACGACGACGTCCGGCTGGGCAGCCTCGAGCGCCCGCGTGATCTCACCGTCCCGGCGCAGGTCCAGGGGCAACCAGCGCACGCCAGGGACATCACCGGAACGGGTCGCGAAGGTCGCCGTCACGCCATACCCGGCCGCATGCGCCTGCTGAGCCAACTCGCGACCCAGGAAGCCGCTGCCGCCCACGATCAGAAGGTTCATGAGCCACGCCCCTCCCCAGAACGTGTGGCGGCGCGGAGCAGCAGGCCGGGCCGGGCCGACGAGGTCCGCCTCCGACTCCCTGCCGCTCCGCGCCCTTCTCATGCGGGTGCGACGTCGCTCACTGCCCCACCCGTCCGTCGACGCACTCGCGCAACAGGTCGGCGTGGCCGCAGTGGCGGGCGTACTCCTCGATCCTGTGCACCAGGAGCTCTCGGACGGCGATCTCGTCCTTGCCCAGGCGCTCGCCCAGATCGGTGTGCCGGGCCAGCTCGGCGTCGGTCGCGGCCTGCTCGCGTTCGAGCGTGGCGTACGCGGCGTCGACCTCGGCCTGTTCGGCGGCCGCGCCGATGAAGTCCCCGTCGGGATCCCCGTACAGCTTCGGCAGCGGCTCGCCGTCGCTGATCCAGTTGAGCCAGTCCCGCTCCACCTCGGCGAGATGGCGGATCAGGCCGAGCAGCGACATCGTCGACGGCGGCACCGATCGGCGGGCCAGCTGCTCAGGGTCCAGGCCCTCGCACTTCATTCGCAAGGTCGTGCGGTAGTCCTCGAGGTACTCCTGCAGCGTCGCGAGCTCGCCCTCGGGGCCGTCTCCGTCACGTTCGCGGGGGTCGTCGGCCGGGTCGACCCACATGTCGGGGTAGACATGCGCCTGGGTCCAGCGTTCGGGTTGGTCGCTCATGAGGGCCATCGTCGTGCGTGAAGGCCCTGCTCGCCAGCGAGTTTTGCGGGATCGGGCCCTCGCGCGACGGGATGGGGGGAGGAGGCGGGCGCGGTTCCGGGTGGCTATGCGCCCGGGGTCGCGATCCCGCCCCCTCACCGGGCAGTTCAGCCCTCTTGGCTCACTTGAGGGTGTGGCACGCCTTCTTCGAGTCGTGCTTCCACTGCACGCAGACGAGCGTGCCCTTGGGGAGCTTCGGGCCACCCGTGCCGTTCGGCTTGCCCCACTGGACCTCGGCGGTCTGGCCGTGCTGCACCGCACGGGCCGGGCGCCAGTCCATGCCGACGCGAGCCTTGCGCTGACCCGGCTTCTTGTACAGCCAGCGGGCCTTGCCCGCCTTGTACGGGGACTTGGAGGTCTGGACGTAGTTCAGACCACGCTTGCCGGACCCCTTCTTGTTCCAGTAGAAGAAGGTGGCCGAGTACGTGCACGTACCGTGCTTCTTGCGCGCACAGGGCGTGGCCTGGTGCCGGTCGACCTGCGCGGCGGCCTTCGCCCGGACCTGGCCGGACCCCTGGCCCTGGCTCTGCGCCTGAGCCGCCGGTACCGCGGCCGTGACGGCGAGTGCTGTGGCGGCGCCAAGGAAGAGCGCCTTCCCCGTGTGGTTCAACACGTGCTGATGACCTCCAACGGAAGGTGGTGACGTCATCAGCAATCTAACGATCACCGCCGGGCGCTCCGCAATTGTCCATTGGGGCAACAAGCCCTGAGCCCTCGTCAGGGGCCCACCGAGCGCGCGAGAGAGTCGGTCAGCCACAGGTAGGCCGTGCCGGGTGTGACGGGGGCGTCGTCGGCCTCCGCCGCCAGCCGCCAGTATCGGCGCATGCGCGGCTCGCGGTCCGGAGCCACGTGGGCGAGGAGCCGGCGCCTGAAGCGTGGTGTGTCGCGGTCGGCGCGGGCCCAGGCGTGTGCCGCGACGAAACGGTCCAGGGCCGGGCCCGGGCAGGGAGGTTCGTCCGCGTGCAGCAGTGGCTCGGCCAGGGCGCACGCCTCGCCGATCCCGGTCATCAACTCGTCCTCGTCCGCGACCACTTCGGCGGTCGACCGCGCCCTGTCCCGCAGGCGGCGCGTCAGCGTGCGGTCTCCGGCCAGCGCGAACAGCTCGGCGAAGGCCACCACTTGCCGTGGCGTCGGGTCGGCGGGCCGTGCGGGCACCGCCAGGGTCACGAACGCGCTCAGCATCGCCTCGGACACCGGCGCGGCCATCGACCGTCTCCAGAAGTCGATCAGCGCGTCACGGGCGGCGCCCCCGCTCTGTACGGCGGCCAGCAGCTGGAGGCGGGCGGCTCGGTGAGCCGGTCCGGTCTCTTCGAGTGCGCGCAGTGCGGCCCGTCGCCAGGCCAGGTCCGTGAACTCGGCGTCGAGCGCCGCCCGTTCGGCGGACACGGCCTCCGCCATGGAGCGCTCACCCGCGAGTACGCCACGGATGGCGGGCAGCCCGAGCCCCAGGCGACGCAGCCGGCTGACCAGGGTGAGCCGCTCCACCGCCACCGGGGGGAACCTGCGGTGCCCGCCCGTGCTGCGCACCGAATCGATGATGCCTTCGTCGCAGTAGAAGCGAATGGTGCGCACCGGGACGCCGGTCTGCCGTGACAGGTCGCCTATCCCGAACGTCTCGTCGAGCAACGGCACTTGAATCTCCACTGGGCTGGAGCTTCTACCGTACCGGCGTCACCGAGTGAGGGGAGCTTTTGATGATGACGTCGACGCTGGACATGGCCCGGCTCGTAGAGGGTCTCAGGGAACAGACGGGGAGCCTTGCCCGGGCGGTGGCCGTCGCCGGCAGCGGCGGGGCCCCCGACCTGCCCGTGCCCACCTGCCCGGAGTGGACGCTGCGCACGCTGGTCGGGCATGTCGGCCAGGAACACCGATGGGCGGCCGAACTCGTCCGCAAGGGAGAGCAGTTGCCCCTGCCGGTGCCAGAACTGGCCGATCCCGGTGGGCCGGAGGGCTGGTCGCGGTGGTTGAACGAGGGTGCGGAGGAACTGATCCGTGCGGTTGAGGGCGTCGGCGCGGACACCGAGGTGCGCACGCTCTTCGGGCCGCGGCCGGCCGGGTTCTGGCTGCGCAGGGTGCTGAGCGACACGTGCGTGCACCACTACGACGCGGCGGTGGTGACGCACAGCGCGGGCGAGATCGCCTACGAATTCGCCTACGAGATCGCTGATGACCTCGCGGCCGAGGTCATCAGCGAGACCTTGGATCTGCTGTGCACGCCGGGCTTTGAGGCGGTCAGGCCGGGCGTCGGTGAGCTGCGGGGCAGGGGAGAGCGGATCGGACTGCGGCCCGTCGGCCCCTCGGGGGACGGTTGGGTGATCACCAGGGGCCCTGGAGGGCTGAGTTGGGAGCACGGGCCGGTCGAGGCCGACGTGGTCGTGTCGGGGGAGGTCGTGGAGCTGATGTTGGCGATGTCCGGCCGGATCGTGGTGTCGGGTGGGGACGGCCGAGCGTCGGATACGGGCGGGGACCGCCGGGTGTCGGTGGCGGGCGACCGCGCGCTGCTGGACCACTGGCTGACCCACTCCACCCTCTAGCTCCCGCGCTGACCTGTGGCTATAGGGAGGTTCAGCGAATCAAAGAGGCACAGCCATGCGCATCTTCGTCGCCGGCGCGACCGGCGCGATCGGCCGGCACCTCCTGCCGCTGCTCGTCCAGGCCGGGCACGACGTCCTCGGCGCCACCCGGAGCGCCCACGGGCTCGCGCGCCCGGAGCGGGGCGGAGCGCGAGCGGTTCAGCCGCCGACTGCCACCGGTAGCCGCGCGAACCCCCGCAGCACCCGGGTCCGCCGCCGCCGGGGCGGTCCGGCGATCCCCAGGTCCGGGAAGCGTTCGTAGAGCTGGCGCAGCGCCACCCGCGCCTCCAGCCGTGCCAGACCGGCCCCCAGGCAGTAGTGCACGCCGGAGGAGAACGCGATGTGGTCGGCGGCATTGGCGCGCGTCACGTCGAAGCGGTGCGGGTCGTCGAAGACGGCCGGGTCCCGGTTGGCGGCGGCGAGCAGGACGAGCAGGGGCCGGCCCCGGGGCACGCGGACGCCGTCGACGGCCGTGTCCTCGTACGCGACGCGCAGGGTCAGCTGCACCGGCGAGTCGAAGCGCAGCACCTCGTCGACGGCGTTCGCCCACAGGCCGGGGTCGGCGCGCACGGCGTCCAGCTGGGCGGGGTGGCCGTCGAACAGGGCCACCGCGTTGCTGATCAGGCCCACGGTGGTCTCGAAGCCGGCGCCGAGGACCAGGAGTCCGACCGCGCGCAGCTCGACCTCGTCGAGCGCGTCGTCGCCGTCGAGCAGCGCCAGGCGGCTCAGCAGGTCGTCCCCGGGGTCCGCGCGCAGGCGCCGCACATGGCCGGTGAACCATTCGGCGAGGGCCGTCACGCCCCGCTCGGCCGTGTGGTACTGCCGCCAGGTCAGCCCCGGGTCCAGGAACAGGGCCGCGGCGTCGCCCCAGCGCAGCAGGTCACGCCGGTCCGCCGGGCGGACGCCCAGGAGATCGCCGATCACCGCCACCGGCAGCTGTGAGGCGAACCGCTCCACCAGGTCGAACCGCCTCGCCCCGTCCCCCTCCAGGGAATCGAGGAGCTGCGCCGCGGTCTTCGTCACCCGCTCCTCGAGGGCGGCCACGTGCCGGGGAGTGAACGCCTGCGACACCAGGCGGCGGTAGCGCGAGTGCAGGGGCGGGTCGACGGCCAGCATCGACGGCGGATCCAGCGGGCCGCGGGCCTGGTCGCGCGTGACCCGCCCCAGCAACCGCACCGCCCGGCTGGGCAGCTCGCCGTGCCCGCCGCCCACGCCGAACTGATCGCTGCGCAGCACGGTGTTCGCGGCGGCGTGTCCCACCACCGCGCCGAGGCCGGGCCTGAGGACCACCGCGCCGCGGCGGCGCAGCCCGGCGTAGAGCGCCATCCGGTCGGCCCGCTGGGGCTCCAGCGCGATACGGGCGAGCGGATCGCCGCGCAGGGCCCCGAGCTGCAGCACGGTGCGGGGCAGCCGCTGGGAGATGCCCCAGCGGACGGTCGAGGCGACGAAGTCGGGCAGAGGCGACGTGGCGGATTTGTCCTGCTTCATCGGGCAGCCCCTTCAGCGGAAGTAATCAACGATTGCATCAGCGGGATGAGGTCCGGTCAATCCCCGTCGGCGGCGGTCAATGGCCGTCGCCACACGCCGAGTTGAGGGATGTGTGTCCTTGGGGCGATGCGGCCCTGCCGGGCGGCACTCCAGTCCTGTGTCGGGTGACACTCCTGTTTTTGTTATGAGCACCCCTGCCCAAAGGTCTCCCATGTGTCGGACAGATAATGCCGGGACGTGGAAAGGATGTGTGCGGGCGTGGCAGCGAGAGGCGAAGCCGACCGTGCGGTGGTCGAGGCGGCTCAGCAGGGGGCGCTGTGGGCGCAGGACGAGCTGGTCGGCGCGTATCTGCCCCTGGTGTACAACATCGTCGGGCGGGCGCTGAACGGCCACGCGGACGTCGACGACGTGGTGCAGGAGTCCATGCTGCGCGCCCTGCGCGGGCTTGGCGCGCTGCACGATCCGGCCGGGTTCCGGTCCTGGCTGGTGGCGATCACGATGAACCAGGTCCGCACGTACTGGTCGAGACAGCAGGCCGCCTTCCCTGGGTCGGATCTGCAGGACGCCTACGAAGTCGCCGATCCCGGCGCGGACTTCGTAGACCTGACCATCGTCCGCCTCGGCCTTGAGGGCCAGCGGCGCGAGGTGGCGCAGGCCACGCGCTGGCTGGACACCGACGACCGCGCGCTCCTCGCCCTGTGGTGGCTGGAGGCCGCGGGCGAACTGAGCCGGGCCGAGGTCGCCGCCGCGCTGGGCCTCTCGCCGCAGCACACCGGAGTGCGCGTCCAGCGGATGAAGGCACAGCTGGAGACCGCGCGCCTCGTGGTGCGCGCGCTCGCCGCCACGCCGCCGTGCCCCGGCCTCGCCCGGCTGACCGGAGACTGGGACCACCGCCCCTCGGCCCTGTGGCGCAAGCGCATCGCCCGGCACGCGCGGGAGTGCACCGTGTGCTCGGGGCACCAGGCCGGACTGGTGCCCGCCGAGGGGCTGCTGGTGGGCCTGGCCCTCGTGCCGGTGGTCGGCGCCGCCGTCGGCCTGCCGGGGCTTGCCCCCTTCCACGGGGCGGAGGCCGGTCACGCGTCGACGGAAGCGACGGAAGCGATGGGAGAGGGCCTGGGGACTTCGTACCAGGATGTGTCCCCGTACGCGGACATGGCCCCGACACAGCCCTCTTCTGGGAACGACACCACGGTCCTGCACGCGGCGGACCCCGCCGGACCGTCGCACGGCGGCCGGCAGCAGCTCCGCGCCCAGGAGCGAATACGCAGGCGGCGCCGGACCACCGGCATGGCCGCGGCGATCGCCGTGCTCATCGCCGGAGGGACGCTCGCCACCTTGGAGGCGATGCCGTCCGACGGGGACCGGCAGGACGACACGGTGCGATCCGCGGCCGACTCCACGTCCGCGACCCCCACCAAGGACGTGACGCCCTCGTCGCCCACGGCCACACCCTCACCGTCACACCACAAGTCCCGCTCTCCCAAGCCGCGCAAGACTCATGCCAAGCCCAAGCCCAAGCCGAAGCCGTCGAAGACCAAGACGCCGCCGCCGAAGCCCCGGCCGACCCCGAAGCCCACCGCGGCTCCCGCTCGGACCCCGGCGGAGAAGGTCCTGGCCCTGGTCAACTCGGAGCGCTCCAAGGCGGGTTGCCGCCCCGTGAAGCTCGACAGCCGCCTCTCGCGCGCCGCCCAGCTGCACAGCGAGGACATGTCGACGAACCACTACTTCGACCACACGAGCCAGGACGGACGCACCTTCAGCGACCGGGCGACGGCCCAGGGCTACAGGACGCCCGGCGCCGAGAACATAGCGCGGGGGCAGAGCTCGCCCGAGTCCGTGATGCAGTCCTGGATGAACTCGCCCGGCCACCGCGCCAACATCCTCAACTGCGACCTGACCACGATGGGCCTCGGCCTGGTCGACGACGACTGGACCTGGACGCAGATGTTCGGCTTCTAGGGGCGGTACGAGGTCCAGCCCGAGGTCCAGCCCGAGGACCAGCCCGAGAGGCAGTGTGAGGCTCAGTACGTGAACGTGGTGACGACGGCGAGGTGGTCGCTCGGCCAGTTCGGGCCGCCGCCCACGGTCGTGGAGGAGGTCGCGTCCAGCGTCGAGCCCTTGTACTGGATGAAGTCGATGCGGTCCTGCGGCTCGCGCTTGCCGTTGGTCTCCTTGACCACCGGGGACCAGGTGTTGCCGGGCGTGGCCGCTTCGTCGGGGTGGACCTCGCGGTACGAGTCCCAGTAGCCGCCGTCCCAGAACGCCTTCGTCGCGGGCCACTGGACCACGGAGTTGCAGTGGCTGGACTTCGTCTTGGTGGTCCAGTCGAGCTGGGAGGGCGAGTTGAAGTCACCGGCGACGATCGCCGGGCTGCCGCCCGCCCAGGAGACGGTCTCCTTGGCCTGCTGACCCCGGAGGGCCTCGTCGGCGTAGATCGTCTCGTACGAGTCGTTGTCCCAACAGGCGTTGTAGGGGCCGTACTTGGTGTAGTTGAAGTGGACGGAGTAGATCCAGAATCCCTTGATCTTCGCCGCGGCGACGCCGTTGCCGCTGCTGGTCCAGTCCTTCTTCTCGATCGGGTAGCGGGAGACGATGTCGACGTGGGTGCCGGTGGCGGTGGTGTACCAGCCCAGGCGGTCGGCGACCCGCTGGGCGACGTCACCGTTGCTCTCCTGGAGGGCGACGACGTCCGCCCCGGAGCTGGTGATCGCCGAGGAGATCTTGCCGATGCCGTCGCTGACGTGCGTGCCTCCGTTCCAGGTGTTGAACGTCATCACTTTCAGCGTGTTCGCCTTCACCGCGCTCGACCTCGCGGACGGCTTCGCGCTCGTTTCCGTGCTCGATTCCGTGCTCGAGTTCGCGCTGGCGGAGCCGGGCATGAGCGCCAGGGCGGCCAGGCAGGCGGCGGAGGCTGCGGCTATGAAGGGGGTGGAGTTTCGGGGGGTGACCATGGCGGAAGTTCTACCGCCACATCGCCTTGTCTGACGAGGCGTTGGTCTGACACTTCAGTGAAGGTTGTGCGCAGTGGGAAGCCACAGGCCGTGCAGCGTCACATGGTGACTTCCCATAGTCCCTCGCCCTCCCCCCCCGGCCCTCGTCCTCGCCCCGGCCCGCACCTTCGCCGCGTCCTTGCCCCCGTACGCCCGCCCTCGCCGGGCGTACGGTCACTCGTCGCCCTGGCCGCCCCGGCTGCAGGCCACGACCCCGGACACATCCGCGAACCGGGCGGTCAGCGTCCCGGCGTCGCCGCCGCGGCCGATCACCGCCAGGTGCACCTCGGCGAGCTGTTCCGCATCGTCCATCGACGCCGTGAGAGGCCCCTGCGGTGCGAGGACGCGCAGCTCGGAGACCGTGAACCCGCTCTGGTCGCACGCCTCGAGGAGTTCATGCAGCAGCCCGGTGCGCTGCAGATACGCGATGCGGTAGTGCACGGGTGCCGAGCGCAGCACGGACAGCCGGTGCGCGAGCGGACGTATGGCGTACGCGACCAGGAAGTACGCGGCGGTCGCCAGCACCGCGAGCAGCGGCAGCCCGGCCCCCGCGGCGGCGCCGACCGCGGCCGTCAGCCAGATCGTCGCCGCGGTGGTGAGCCCCTGCACGGAGCCCCGCTGCACGAAGATGACCCCGGCGCCGATGAAGCCGAGCCCCGACACGATCTGGGCGGCCATCCGGGAGGGGTCGACCTCGACGGTGCCCGCGTGCAGGACGTCGCTGAAGCCGTACTTGCTGACCAGCGTGAACAGCGCGGCGCCGACACCGACCGTGGTGTAGGTGCGCAGCCCGGCGGACTTCTGGCGGATCTCCCGCTCCAGGCCGATGGCACCGGACAGCGCCAGGGCCAGGCCGAACTCGGCCACCTGCCGCCAGCCCTGCCCTCCGGTCTCCAGCAGCTGCCGCATGCTTCACCGCCTCACCGGGCCCGCTCTCACCCACCTGCGGGCGAGCTGCCGGCCCACGTACATGTGCCGTTCGGTCCGCGCCCGGCTCCCCTCGTCGAGCCGTCGAGCCGCGAGTCGTCGAGTACGTCGCCGAGCGCCGACTCCAGTATCCGTCGACCCCCATCAAGATCCTGTGATCCTGTGTGCCAAGCCCCCGAGCCTCCGGCGGGTGTCTCTCTCTGTCTCCGCCCCGGCTCAATGGTGCGGGCGCGTGCTCGTGATCACGCAGCCCTGGCCGCCGTGGCACGAGAGGACGACCCATGCACCTCTCGGGGTCGGGATCCTCACCAAGCTGCTGGCGGAGAACCGCATGGAGAAGCGGGTCCCGATCAACACCATCGGGCCGGTGTGGGACGGCAACGAGGACTGGATGCTCACCGCGGGCGGCGCCACCTTCGCCAACATCGTGCGCGGCGTGAAGATCGACGCGCACGAGGGGTGCGCGGGCAACTTCTGGGACCTGCTCAACCCGTACGCGATCCTGGGCGGACTGGATTCACCTTCGTTTACGTGGCGCACACACCCCGCCGCCTTTTGTCCTCACAGCGGACTGCATAAGCCTCAATACATCTCCTTTCGAAAGAGCTTCCATAAAAGGGAAAGAGCTTGCCGAACAGCTCGACCTGCCGAGAGGAGCGAGGAACCCTCATGAGTTCCAGTCAGCAACTCGCGCCCCGTATGGAACCGGGCGACACCGTGCACGAGACGGATTCCCTCGTCTGCCCGGACTGCGCAAATCACTGGGTCGAGGAATACGACGTCCTCCGCACCGTCGATTACCTCGGAGTGGACCGCGACCAGTACTCCGTCGACGGCCGCCGCGTGCCGACGCCGTCGCCCGACCCCGTCTGCGCCCAGTGCGGCGGCACGGGCACCGAGATGACCGCGACCTGGTCGCCGGTGCACGCGCCCACCGCCCCGCGCAGGGCCCGTAAGCCGTTGCGGACCACGCGTGCGGGAGCACCTCCGCGGCGCCGGCACGTCACCCAGCACCCGCGGCTCGGCGCCTTCTCGTACTCCCTCGAACAGGGCGCGTGCTACGTGCTCGCGGGCCTTCTCGTCCTGGTGATGCTCGTCCTGGTCGGCAGCGTCATCGGGCTCGCGGTGGCGCCTCTGCTCGTGGTCCCGTTCGCCGCTCTGCTGCGCTTCGGCCGTCGCGCGGCGAACCGGTCGGCACAGGTGTTGCCCGCAGCGTCCGCCACGGGCAACACCCCTCACTCACCGCTCTTCTGACTCGTCTTGAGCACCCTCCCTTCAGGGGTTGTTGATGATCTTGAAGGTGGACGTCGTGTTCTTGATGTCCTGTGCGTTGTCGCTCAACTTCAGCCCGTTGAAGGTGGCTTCACCGACCGCGGGCCCCTGCCCCGGTTCCGGCAGCTCGTTCGCCCAGACGCCGAAGCCGGACTTGGCGTCGTACTCGTCGCCGCTCTTGTGCGCCCCGGTGATCGAGACGTCCGTGAGAATGGTGTCCTTGACGGGGAACTGGGGCTGGTTTCCCACGTAGTTGGTCTGGAACATCACGCCGCTGTACGTCGGCGAGACGATGTCGACGTTGTTGATGCGAATGCCCTGGAAGATCTTCGAGGCCGAGAAGAGCCAGATGCCGGGGAAGGTCTGGCCGTTCCAGAAGTGGCCGCCCGCCCGCTCGATCGAGATGTTCTCGAACGTCGTCGGATCCTTCCCGAAGCCGTTCATCGGGTAGCCGAAGTCCAGCGAGCTGATGGTGATCCCCGAATACACCAGGGTGTCGGCGATACGGATGTTGCGGAAGGTGTTGCTGTAGCCGCCGTAGACCGCGATCCCCGCGGCCCGCCAGGTGAGGAGGGTCGTGAGGTTCTCGTAGACGTTGTTCTTCTCGTCCGCGCCGCCCGCGTCGATCGCCGAGAACAGCGCGAAGCTGTCGTCACCCGTGGCCCGCGCCTCGTTGTTGGTCACGAGGTTGTCCGTACTGCCGTTGGTCATGTTGACGCCGTCGGCGAACAGGTCACGGATGCGGGAGTTCTTGATGGTCATGCGGTCGGTGTTCGCGCCCCAGTAGAGGCACACCATGTGCTCGTTCCAGATGTTGTCGATGGTGATGTCGGCGACGTTCGAGAAGTCGAAGACCTTGCCCGGACCGTCGATCCGCGACGTGTAGTTGCCGAAATAGGCGAAGTTCGTGAACGTCGAGCCGTTCGCCGAGCTCTCCGCCCGGAACCCGATGTCGGTGTTCTCCTGTCCGCTCGGCGCGTGGAAGCGCGTGAACCAGGGACCGGCGCCGACGACCTTCACCGCCTTCCCGTAGACCTGGAACTTGCTGGAGGTCTCGTAGCCGCCGGGCGGCAGATACACGCCGACCAGCTTGCCGGTGGTGTCCATGCGCACCTTGTCCAGCGCGTTCTGCACGTCCTGGTGCGAGAAGCCCGCCGGGACGGTGTACGCGGCCGGGTCCGGGTTCGCGACCTGCTTGGCCTGCTCCAGGCTGACGAAGTCGATCGCGTACGAGGACGCGTTGGCGGCGTCCTTCTGCAGCTTGATCCTGCTGCCCGCCGGGACGGTCCTGCCGAGCTGCAGATTCGCCTCGTCGTAGATGTGCCGCGCCGGACCCGCGCTCGGCGAGTTGCCCGGGTTGGCCTCCGCGCCGTACAGCCAGGCGTACTTGGAGGTCAGGTCGATGGACTTCAGGAACGTGCCGTCCACGTAGACGTTCAGGCTGGCGTTGGTGCCGCCACCGCCCGCCGCGTCCGGGATGGAGAAGCGGGTGACCAGCGTGTTCGTATCGGCCTTCGCGGTGAACTCCACCGAACTGCCGGTCGAGTCGAGCGTCACGGCCTTGCGCCCGGAGGCTTCGCCCGCGAGGTCACCGATCTTCCGGTTGGGTCCGACGGTCTTGGCACCGCCGCCCAGGACACCGTCCTCCGCCTCGTACATGTCGTACGGCATGGCGGCGCCCCGCCCGATGAACAGCGGCTGGCTCGTGGAGTTGTTGCCGCGCTTGCCCGGCGCTTCCTTGCCGTCGTCGGCGATGACGGTCTTCACCGTGTACTTGCCGTTGGCGGCCGTCCAGGTGCCGAGCTTGACCGGGTCGGTGGTGGCGCCCGCGGCGATCGAACCGCTGTAGCTGCCGGTCAGCGTCTTCACCGTGTCGCCCTTGGCGTCGCTGAGCGTCAGCGAGATGGCGTGCTCGCCGCCCGCCGAGGCCACGTTGCCCTGGTTCTTCAGCGCGACGGAGAAGGTGACGGTGTCGCCCGCGGCGGCCGCGCTCGGCGACCACGAGACCGGCGACGCGACCAGGTCGGAACTCTCAACAGCCTTCACGACCAGGGGAGTCGGGCTGTTGTAGGTGTTGTTGCCCTCGTTCTCCTCGATGACGTCGTTGGCGGGGTCGACCACGGCGCTGAGCGGATAACTGCCCGCGTCCCGCGTGCCGATGCTCGCCTCGACGGCCTTCGACTCACCCGCGGCGAGCGCCCCCACATGCCCGGTCGCGACCTTGCCGCCGCCCAGCTGGAAGGCGACATCGGTGGCCGCCGACGCCTCACCGCCCCGGTTGTGCACGGTGGCCGAGAGCGAGATGGGATCCGACTCCAGCGGCGCCGCCGGAGCCGACGTGAGCCCGGTGACCTCCAGATCCGGATTCGGCGCGGCCTTGCCGAGCACCTGGAATTCCGCCACCTGCCCGCCCGTGGCACCCGAGTTCGCCGTGAACTTCAGCTGTACGTCGGCCACTCGCGCGCTCACCGGAATGGTGACCGTGTTGCCGCTCGCCGGGTCGAAGGAGTAGTCACGGCCCGCCACCAGGCTGGTGAAGTCACTGGCCTTCTGCTCCCGGCCGAGCACCTCGATGCGCTGGGTGCGGGCCGACCACACGCTGTCCGGGTTGAGCCTGACCACCACCGCACTGGTGTCGGCGTTGGCGCCGAGCTTCACGGTGAGGGTGTGGGGGTAGCTGCCCGGCGCGCCCTCCCAATAGGTGCTGGTGCTGCCGTCGTTGGCGTTCTTGGCGACATAGGTCTGCTGCACGGACGAGGCGCTGATCGGCTTGCCCGCGGCCAGATCGGCGTCGGCGGCGGCCGAACCGGCGCGGGTGACGGTGGGGTTGCCTGCCGACACGTTGCCCGCGGCGTCCCTGGCCCGCACGGAGTACGCGACACCGCCCTGGTGCGCCGTGCCGATCGCGTACGAGGTGGTGCGGGCGCCCACGCGCTTGCGCAGCTTGCCGTCGGCGTAGATGTCGTACCCGGCGAGCTTCTTGTCGTCGGCGGAGGGCTGCCAGGTCAGCTTCGCCGGGCCGTCAGTGTGCCCGCGCTTCTGGGGTGTGATGCTGAGACCGGCCGGTGGTATCGGGTTCTGCCGGTCACCCGTCGACTTCTTGCGCTTGAGTGTCGCGCTGTCGGGGGACTGGTTCCCGGCGGCGTCGCGGGCCCGTATCGCATACGTGGTGGCGGCGCCCGAACTCCCGGGCGCGGCCTGGGAGTCGGTGTAGGTCGTCACGCCGGGCGGGAGGCTCGTACGCAGGTCGCCGTTGACGTAGACGTCGTAGGCGGTCACGCGCTGGTTGTCGCGCGCCTTGTGCCAGGTGAGCTCGGCCTGCCCGCCGGGGCCTTGGGAGAGGGTGGCCCCGCCCGGCGCCGAGGGCGGCTGATTGTCACCGCTCGTGGGGCCGTACACCTCGAGGTCGGCGAGCCGCCCGGTGGCCGCGGCCGAGCTCGAAGTCTCGCTCGTGGCCTTGTTCTTGCCCTTGCCTGACGGGGCGGGGAAGAGCACGCGCACGTAGCGGGCGGTGGTCACGCCGAAGGAGAGGTTCACGGACCGCTCGTGCCCGGCGCTCGCCTTGTAGCCCTTGACCTCGCTGAGATCCGTGAAGTCCCGCCCGTTGGTGCTGCTTTGGAGCTTGAGGGTCTGCGTCCGCGCGTGCGGGGCGGCGGGCAGGTGCAGCACGGCCCGCTCGATGCGCCGGGTGGCCGCGAGGTCGGTCCGGACCCACGGGGAGCGGCCGCCGCCGGTGGTGAGCTTCCTGCCCTGGGCCAGGTCGGTGCGCGAACTGCCCCCGGACGAGGGGGTGTTGGCGGCCGCCACGGCCAGCGAGGGCAGGCCGAGCGCCGCCAGGGCGGTGGTGAGGAGGACGGCCATGACGGGCCGGCTCCTGGACGGTCTTCTCATGAATCTCCGATCTCCAGCCGGCGGGGCGCGCGGCTGCGAAGGCGCGGCTCTGTGTGACGTCCATCGGAGAGCTCACTGGACGCACACTCGATTTCTTGCGTTCAGTTGTTGGAGACTGCCAGAGAAGAGTCAACTGGTCTACGTTCAGGACAGAGTGAATTACAGAGTCCATGACAAGACTTGCCGCTCAGGCTCGAGCTGCGGATGGACGGCCGGCGTGATCCGGCGCCCCCAAGAGCCGCCCCGCCCGCCGTACTTTCATCGGCCTCTCAGCTTCCGCCCCTAGCGTGACGGCCTTCACATGTCCGCCCCTGCCACGGAGGAGACCATGAACCCCGCCCGACGCGAGCGATTGCCGATGTGGGTGGCCGTAGGAGCCCTCGCGGTCACTGCCGTTGCCTGTCAGAGCAGTGGAAAGGACTCCGGGAACGTTGCGGAGAGCGGTCCGCGGAGCGACCCGAAGCGGCCCAATGTCGTCTTCGTGCTGACCGATGACCTCTCGTCGGATCTCGTGAACCACATGCCGCACGTGAAGGAGATGCAGAAGGCGGGCACCTCCTTCGCCAACTACACGGTGACCGACTCGCTCTGCTGCCCGTCCCGTTCATCGATCTTCACCGGCAAGTACCCGCACAACACAGGGGTGTTCACCAACACCCCGCCCGACGGCGGCTTCGACACCTTCAACAAGCGCGGCAACGAGGACAGGACCTTCGCCACCGAGCTCAAGAAGCAGGGCTACCGCACGGCGATGATGGGCAAGTACCTCAACGGCTACGAGCCGGACATGACCGTCGGGGGAGAGAAGAACTACGTCCCGCCGGGCTGGGACGAGTGGGACGTGGCCGGCAACGGCTACAAGGAGTACGACTACACCCTCAACGAGAACGGCAGGACCGTCGACTACGGCAGGGAGCCGAAGGACTATCTGACCGACGTCGTCAGCGACAAGGGCCAGGACTTCATCGGGGAGTCGGCCCAGGACGGCAAGCCCTTCATGCTCGACATCTCCACCTTCGCCCCGCACGGCCCGGCGACCCCCGCCCCGCAGGACGAGGGCAAGTACCCGAACCTCCCGTCCCCCAAGCCCCCGGCCTACAACACGACACCCGAGAAGGCCCCCACGTGGCTGGCCGACAAGAAGCCCCTCACCGCCCAGCAGCAGAAGAAGATCACCACGACCTACCGCAAGCGCGTGCGCGCGGTGCAGGCGGTGGACCGGATGATCGGCGATCTGCAGAAGCGGTTGAAGAAGGAGGGCGTGTACGACAACACGGTCTTCGCCTTCGCCTCGGACAACGGCTTCCACATGGGCCAGTACCGGCTGATGCCCGGCAAGCAGACCGCCTTCGACACGGACGTCAACGTGCCGCTGGTCATGACCGGACCGGGCATCCGCAAGGGCGCCACCTCCAAGGCCGTGGCCTCCAACATCGACCTGTGCCCCACCTTCACCGACCTCGGCGGCGCCACCCCCGACGCGGCAGCGGACGGGCGCAGCCTCGTACCCCTGTTGAAGGGCGCCACGCCCGACGACTGGCCGCAGTCGGCCCTGATCGAACACCACGGACCCAACACGGCGCCGAACGACCCCGACAAGCCCCGCAAGGGCAGCGGGAACCCGCCGAGTTACGAGGCCGTGCGCACCGACACGTACACGTACGTGGAGTACAAGAACGGGGCCCGCGAGTACTACGACCGCAGCGAGGATCCCGACCAACTCCACAACATCTACGGGCAGTTGTCCGCAGAGCGGAAGAAGGCCCTGTCGGCGGCGGTCGCCGAGCTGCGGACGTGCAAGGGGTCCAAGGAGTGCTCCGAGGCGGCCACCACTCGTACGGTCTGAGGCCCAAGTCAGTGGGCGCTGAGGCCGGTTGACGCTCAGGTCAGCTTGGGCAGCAGCAGCTCGGCGTCCTGAGGCGACAGCACGATCCCGAAGAGGTCGGCCAGCACCTTCGGCACCTCGACCGGCTCGAGCTCCCGGGTCTTTGGCGGCCCGGGAACACCGGGCCTGACCGTGGTCAGCAGCCGGCTGTCCAGGAGGTACAGCCGGTCGGGGTGCACGCGCTGCACGAAGAGCCGGTCGCTGAAGGGCGTGAGCGGGCTGCTGGAACCGAAGTGGTTCGTCACGCGGAGATCGGCCGGGTACTGCGGATCGAACGTGAACGTGTGCCGCAGCATCCAGCCGTCGCCGGTGGTGTCGACCTGCCCGTCGCCCTCGCGCACGGGCTGGTACAGGGCCCATCCGTGGGCGCCGGGCGTGACCTCCTGGCGGCGCAGCCGGTACGCCCACACACCGTCCGTCGTCTCGGTCGTGTCCGACGCGTCCCCTTCCTCGGGCACGGCGATGGGCTCCAGCGGACTCGCCCCGAACCCGACGTCGCTCAGCCAGCGCCGCCCGTCCAGCTCCACGACGACCATGGCGTGCGTCGCGGGCCTGATGCGGGTCGCCCCCATCTGGACCCGCCCCTGGATCACCGTGAACCGGAAGCCGAGGCGCTCCAGGGCCGCCGCGTAGAGGGTGACCTGCTCGAAACAGGTGCCCCCGCGCGGGCTGCCGACCAGCTTGGCCTGCACGGACGGCAGGTCGAGCGGCCGGTGCTTGCGCAGCACCGCCTCCAGGTTCTCCCAGCGCACGGCGAGCACATGGGCCCGGTGCAGCGCGCGGAGCGTCGCGAGAGTGGGGGAGCGGTCCCCTTCGTACCCGAGGTGCGTCAGATAGGCGTCGAGATCGAGTGCGTCGCCGTCCCACATGTGGAAGGTCTCCTGGCTGGTCGTCACGTCAACGGGCAGGGTGCCGGTCGGTTGGACCGAGGCCGACGGGCAGGGCGCCGGCCGGCCGGACCGCGGCCAACCGGCACCGCTTGTACGAGTCTTGAAGCGATCTTTCACGCGACGGCATTCCGCCCTGTGCCTCGGCCCTTGGTCCCGGTCGTCCCTGGGACCTCCGGCCTACGCCCACCCCGGGACTTCCGCCCTGCTTCCGCTCTGCTTCCGTCCTCCTCCGCCCCTTCGGGGCCGCCGCGGGCAGGACGGGGAGGGGCGGATCAGTAGCCTCGGACGGTATGCGACTTGATGCGGTGATGTGGCCCGATTCTCCCTGGACGGAAGCGCGTGCGGAATGGCGCACGGCCGAGGAGTTGGGCCTGGGCGGCGGATGGATCTACGACCACCTGTTCTGGAAGCAGGGCCGGCCCTGGCACGAGGCGTACACGACGCTCGCCGCGGTCGCCGCGACGACCTCGCGCATCGGCATGGGCACCATGGTGACCTCCCCGAACTTCCGCCACCCCGTCACCTCGGCCAAGGCCGCGTTCACCCTGAACGACATCTCCGGCGGCCGCTTCACGCTCGGCATCGGCGCGGGCGGCCCCGGCGGCGACGCGGACGTCCTCGGCGAGCCCGGCCGGACCCGCGCGCAGCGCACGGCCCGCTTCGAGGAATGGGTCGAGCTGACCGACCTGCTCCTGTCCCAGGACGCCACCACTCACCAGGGCGCACACTTCTCCGCCCGCGACGTCGCCATCGGCGCCGACAACACCCCCGCCACCCGGCCCCCGCTCGCCGTCGCCGCCACCGGCAAGCGCGGCATGGCCCTGGCCGCCCGCTTCGCCGACCAGTGGCTCACCCAGGACATCAGCCAGGACCCCAAGCTCTACGCAGGCACCCCGTACGCCGAGATCGAGCGGCAGACGGCACTGCTCGACGAGGTCTGCCGCGCCCACGGCCGCGACCCGTCCACGCTGCCCCGACTGTGTGTCCTGGGCTACGGCGAGGAGCGCCCCCTCGATTCCCTGGAAGCGTTCCGCGACTGCGCGGGCCGCTACGGCGAACTCGGCATCTCCACGATCGCGGTGCTGTGGCCGCGGGGTGCGGACGCCGCGGCGCAGATGAAGGTGCTGGAAGAGGCGGCGGCCGAACTCGCGTCGTGAGGGCTGACCGGTGACGTGGGTGCGGGGCGCGGCTCTCGGCGC
>NZ_JBHYJB010000026.1:0-143017 GCF_042740175.1 Streptomyces sp. NPDC059009
CGTTTCACGCACGGGGCATAGATTGCCGCGGGTCCGCGCGTCCTAGGGGGCGTTGAGAAACAGGAGGGGGCCCATGGACCCGCAGGACCATGACAGATTCCGGGACTTCGTCGATGCCAGGTGGAGTGCCTTGCTCCGGCTGGCGAACCTGCTCACCGGCGGCGACCGGCACGAGGCCGAGGATCTGCTGCAGACCGCTCTGATGAAGGCGCTGGGGCGCTGGCGGCAGGTCGAGGACCCGGAGAGCTATGTACGCAAGGTGATGTACCGGCAGCAGGTCAGCCGGTGGCGGCTGCGCCGGCCGCATCGTGAGCCGACGTTCGCCTCGCCGCCGGAGGGGCTCGGCGTGTCCGACGGCACCTCGGCGGCGGACCTGCGCATCGCCGTGGGCCAGGCGCTCGCCCGGCTGACCCCGCGCCAGCGCACGGTCCTGGTGCTGCGCTACTTCGAGGACCTGTCCGAGACGGAGGTGGCGCGGGTCCTCGGCTGCTCGGTGGGCACCGTCCGCAGCACCACGCACCGGTCACTGGCCCGGTTGCGCCGCCTCGCACCGGAGTTGGGCGCTCCGGCGTCGTCGGGCGCACCGGCGGAACTGGCCACGACCACCACCACGCGCGGTCCCGCGCCGAGGGGAGCACACACGTGAACACCGACCACACCGATCAGCTGGACCGCACGCTCCGCGACGTCCTGCAGAACTGGACCCCCGACTCCCCCGGCACGCCCGACCCCTCGGGCTCCTCCGGTGCTCCGACGGGCATCGCCGACCGTCTCGTGCGGCGCCGTCGGCGGCGGAACCTCACCCGCGTGGCCGGGGCGGCGCTCGGTCTCGCCGGGATCACGGTCGGCGCGGTGCTCACCGCAGGGGCGGGCGGCAACGACGGGTCGCAGCCGGCCTCGCGCCTGAGCACGCACAGCAAGCTGCTGTGGCAGACGACGTTGCCCGGCGCCTCCTGGGACGCCTGCGCCACCGCTTCGGGCGGCGTCTACTGCCGGGGGCCGGAGCACGATGCCGTCGGCGTGAACGCCCGTACGGGAAAGGTCACCTGGCAGCGTGAGTCCGCGGACGCCCACGGTGGCCGCACCCCGGCCGGGTCGGTGCCCGGTGTCCGCGACGGAGTGCTCTACACCTTCGCCGACCACGCGCCCGGGGCCGGTACCCCCGGGACGGATCTCGTCGCCCTCGACCTGGCCCGTCAGAAGGTGCTGTGGAAGCACAAGCTGGCCGACGACAGCCGGGGCAGGTCCTCGGCCGTGCTGTTCGACGGCGGGATCCTCGCCAACACCCCGACGTTCAAGAGCGTGGCCGCGCTGGACGCGAAGACGGGCCGGACACTGTGGACGTACAAGTGGAAGAAGGCCGACTGCGAGCGGACGGCGATCGGCGGCGTCCCGTACCTGATGTGCTCGCCCGACAGCGAGAAGGCGCCGCAGCGCAGCACCGTCGTCCGGCTCGACCCCGCCACCGGCACGCCGCGGACGGTCGCCACCGTCAAGGGCCAGACCGCCTATGTCGGCGCGGACGGCGACACCGTGCTGCTGGCCGCTCCCCTCGGCAGGCGGAAGTCCCCCACCTCCTCCGGCCCCGCCACCTTGTACCGCGTCGACACCCGCACCGGGGCGACGACGCAGCACCGCGTCGGCAGCATGCCGATGGGCGAGGTCGCGGACGGCAGGATCCTCACCCCGCGCCGCGGCGACGAGGTCGTCGCGTACTCGGCCAAGGACGGCCGCCGACTGTGGTCGCGCCACCTCGGGCTGACGCTGCGCGAGGAGGAGCGCGGCTCCGGCATGCGGGAGCGGCCGTCCGCCGCGGCCGTGGATCTCTCCGCCCGCATGGCCTACTACCTGTCTCCTTCGGGCCAGTTGGTCGGCCTCGACCTGGACAGCGGGGTGGTCCGCTGGCGCGGTCAGGTCCGGCTGCCGGAACGCCCGGTGGAAGGCGGGATCGCCCCCGAGCTGATGCCCTACGGCCACGGCCTCATCGGTCAGTCGGGCGGTGAACTCTTCCGGATCAAGCCCGTGTTGGATCGGACCGGTTCATAGCCAGGGGCCCGGCTTTTGTCCCGGGCTGAATTCGCCGTCCGGGACAGGCGCCCTATTCATGGTGACCTTTCCTCACCTTCCATGTGACGGTGTGCCATGGGGTGGCATACCGAGAGCCTCCGAGGCGCTTACGTCCGCTTCGGGCAGGGCTGAGAGGATGTCCACGGACAACAGGTCCGGCTGCGGGGCATCTGGCACAACAAACGATGGACACGACAAGATATCGTTTACCTGCGACGGCCAACTGGCGGCTAATAGCCGCTAGTTGACCGAAACGCGTGCCATGGAATGTTTGCCGCGACTGAGAGATACCAGGAAGTGCTGATGAGTTCGGTGAGACCCCCGGTTGCCCGTCAACTCCTGTGGCCCGCTCCGTAGGTGGCACCCGCCCCCAGCACGGCGATCCCTTCGGCTCGGCCACTTCCCCCTTGGCCGATCGCGTGCGCCGGGTGGCCGCCTCTCCCCCTTTGAACCCGTAGAGGACGTGATGACAGACCTGATACAGGCAACCTCCGTGGTGCCTTCAGTTCTGGCCCTGGCCGCCGGCGGCGCGGCCTGGCGATTCCGGGACCAGTTCCGAGGCGAGCGCACCACCAGCGCCCGCCTCCGGGAACAGGCCGAGGAGATCGCCAGACAGCAGCGCGCCACCGAGGCCGTGCTGGTGCAGCTCGCCGACGCCGTGATCCCCCGTCTCGGCGCCGCGGCGGAGCGCGAGGGCGACGGCCACGGTGTCGACATCCAGCTGCCCGAGGCGCTGGTCAACACCGTGCTCGCGCAGCGCCTGACCGAACTGGCCGGCTCCGCGGCGCACACGGTACGCAAGGTGCAGTACGACGCGCAGACCAGTGCGGGGCTCCAGCTCTCCGAGGCCCACGAGGCCGCGCAGGGCGATGTCGCGCGCGCCCGCGAGAGCGCCGAGGCGTCCAGCCGGGCGGCGGTGCGCGCCGTCTCCTCCGCGATGGTGGGCATGGCCTCGAAGCTGAGCCAGCGGGTCAGCCAGGGTGTGCGGCGGCACGAGGGCGACGAGGCGTACGAGACGCTGGTCGGCATCGATCACCCCACGCAGCAGATGCTGTTGGTCGCCCAGAACTATGTGGTCCTGTCCGGCGGCAAGCTGTCGCGGCGCTGGCCCGCCACCCCGATGACCGATGTGGTGCGGGCTGCCATGGGCAGCATCGAGGAGTACGAGCGGGTCGAGCACCAGGAGCTCGACGTGACGATCACGAGCCGGGCGGTCGGGCCCGTCGTGCACGCCCTCGCGGTGCTCCTGGACAACGCGGTCCGCTACTCCCCCTCGTCGGCGCGGGTGCATGTGGCCTTCCAGGAGGGCCATCACGGGGTCTCGGTCATCGTGGACGACGCCGGTCTGCGCATGAACGAGGAGCAACTGGCGTGGGCCCGGAGGATCCTGACGGGTGAGCAGCGCGACGACATCAACCAGCTCGGCGCGCACCCCCAGACCGGGCTGCGGGCGGCCGCGGCGCTGTCCCACGACTACGGCTTCCGGATCGACCTGGAGGCCCCCAACCCCTTCGGCGGCACGCGCGTCTACATGTTCATCCCCAAGGGCCTGTTGACCGCTGCGGTCCCGCCGCCCGCCCCGGTGCCGGCGGCCGAGCCCACGGCCGAGCCGGTCGCCGAGCCGGTCGCCCCCAAGCGCACCACCGCCAGCGGCCTGGCCGTCCGCTCGCGGCGGACTCCGGCCGCGAGCGCTCCGGCGGCGCCGTCCGAGGGCCAGGCGGCGCCGGGGCGGCCCGCCATCGCCGCCGCCTGGGCGAAGGGGACGCGCAGCGCACGCACCCAAGACCCGACCACCACGCACGAAGGAGCCTGACCGTGACCACCGGCAACGAACTTGGCTGGCTGCTGGACCGTTCACTGGGCTCTCTCGACGGCGTCCGGCACGCGGTGCTGATGAGCTCCGACGGGCTGCTGCACTCGCGGACGTCCGACATCGGCCAGGACGAGGCGGAGAAGTTCGCGGCGATCACCGCGGCCGTCCGTGCGGCGGCGCTCGCCTATGACGAGGAGACCGGCGGCGGGGGCACCCGGCAGGCCCTGATCGAGCTGACCAACCACGTGGGGCTGATCACGCAGGCGGGCGGCAACACGATGCTGTCGGTGCAGACGACCGGCCCCGACGCCGACATCGGCCTGATCACCCATCACATGCTGGAGCTGGCCCAGCGGGTGGGACATGAGATGAAGGTCGCCCCGCGGCAGCCTTCCGAACAGGGCACAGCGACGGCATGAGCGGGCCGCGGCGAGACCCGGACCTGGTCAGACCCTATGTCCGTACCGACGGGCGAGTTCGCGCGGACCCGGAGGTGCGCCTGGAGACCGTGGTGCTCGCCGCGAGCGGCTCGACCGAGGGCCTGAGCGCCGACGCCCGGCGGGTGATGGGTCTGTTCACCCGTGCCGACGGCGGCGGCCTCGCGGTCGCCGACATCGCGGCCGCCCTGGAGTTCCCTCCCTCCACCGTGCGCATCCTCGTCTCCTCCCTCATCGACGAGGGGCTGCTGACCCGCCCCGTCGCCGCCCGCGACGACGAACCCCAAACCGATCTGCTCCAGGAGGTACTGCGTGGTCTCCGCGCCCTCGTCTGACGGCCTCATCTATGTGCCACCCGGCGTGACCCGGTCCGCGAAGATCGTGATCTCGGGGAGCTTCGCCGTCGGCAAGACGACGTTCGTGGGCAGCGTCTCCCAGATCCCGCCGCTGCGGATGGAGGAGCGGATCACCCAGGCCAGCGCCGGGGTGGACGACCTGGCGCGCACACCGCGCAAGACGACCACGACCGTCGGCATGGACTTCGGCCGGCTGCATCTGAGCGACGCCCTGGTGCTGTATCTGTTCGGCACCCCCGGCCAGGGCCGCTTCCGCCCCATGTGGGCGGGGCTGACCGAGGGCGCTCTGGGAGCCCTCGTCCTGGTCGACACCCGCAACCTCGAGGCGTCCTTCGAGATCCTCGCGCTGCACGAGGAGCAGGGCACGCCGTACGCCGTGGCGGTCAATCTCTTCGACGGCGCCCCGCGCTACGACCTGGACGAGATCCGCCAGGCCCTCGACCTGGACCCGCACACGCCGCTGACCACGTGCGACGCGCGCGATGGCACCTCCAGCGTGCTGGCCCTGATCACCCTCTGCGAATACCTGTCCGACCTGAACGCACCCGCTTTGGAGCCCCGCCCGTGACCAGCCCGACCCCGCCCGAGGCGGCCCCCGAGCGCCGGATCGCCCTGCACGAAGCCGAGTTCGCGGCCGACCCGCACGCCGCGTATGAGCGGATGCGGAAGGAGTTCGGGCCGTTCGTCCCCGTGGACCTCATACCGGACGTCCCGGCGACCCTCGTCATCGGCTACGCCCAGGCCCGGCGCATCCTCAACGACCCGCTGCGGTTCCCGGCCGACCCCACGGTGTGGGAGCAGTCCGTCCCGGAGACCTGCCCGGTCCGCCCGATGATGGAGAGCCGGCCCAACGCGCTGCGCTCGGCCGGCCCCGCGCACACCCGCTACCGGTCGGCGAACACCGCGGCGATCGACGGCGTCGACCAGCACGAGCTGCGCACGCTGGTCGAGCAGGTCGCCGACGGCACCATCGCCGAGTTCCGCGAGACCGAGGGCGCCGATCTGCTGACGCAGTACGCCTGGCCCATCGCCTTCCGTGTGCTGAGCGCCCTGCTCGGCTGCCCGGACGAGGTGGGGCGGCGCATCGCCGACGGCATGGCCAAGATCTTCGAGGGCGTGGACGCCGCCAGCGGCAACCAGATCCTCACCGAGGCCGTCGCCGACCTGGTGGCCCTGCGCCGGCGGCAGCCGGGCGACGACATCACCTCCCGGCTCCTCGCCCACTCCTCGGGCCTGGACGACATGGAGATGCTCCACCAGCTGGTCACGCTCTACGGCGCCGGCATCGAGCCGCTGACCAACCTCATCACCAACACCGTGCTGCGGATCCTCACCGACGACCAGTTCTCCGGAGACCTGCACGCGGGCGGCTCCTCGGTCCGCGAGGCGCTCGACTCGGTGCTCTACACCGACCCGCCGCTGGCGAACTTCTGCATCAGCTATCCGCCGCACCCGGTCGACGTCGACGGGTTCCTGCTGCCCGCGCACCAGCCGGTCCTCATCTCGATGACGGCCTGCAACAACGACCCCGCCCTCGGCGACCAGCGCACCGCGAGCAACCGCGCCCATCTGTCGTGGAGCACCGGCCCGCACGCCTGCCCCGCACGCCCGCACGCCTATCTCATCGCCGAGACGGCCATCACGCACCTGCTCGACGCGCTGCCCGAGATGGACCTCGCCACCGCAGCCCAGGACCTGGTCTGGCGCCCCGGGCCCTTCCACCGGGCGCTGACCGCCCTGCCCGTCCAATTCCCCGCCGCCGCATCCGTCTGAAGGGACTCGCCCCATGGCCCTGCCCACGAAGCCGATCGTTCTCGACCCCTCCGGGGCCCAACTGCACGAGGAGCACCGGGAGTTGCGCGCGCACGGCCAGGCCGTCCGCGTCGACGTCCTCGGCGTGACCGCCTGGTCGGTCTCCGACCCCGCTCTCCTCAAGGAGCTGCTGACCAGCCCGAACGTCTCCAAGAACGCACGCGCGCACTGGCCGGAGTTCGGCGAGGTGGTCCAGCGGTGGCCGCTGGCCCTGTGGGTCACGGTGGAGAACATGTTCACCGCCTACGGCTCGGACCACCGGCGCCTGCGGCGCATGATCGCCCCCGCGTTCAGCCACCGCCGCGTCACCGCGCTGGCGGAGAGCATAGACACGGTCGTCACGGGCATCCTCGACCGCCTGGACGCGCTCCCGCCCGGCGAGGTCGCGGACCTGCGCGAGCACCTCGCCTACCCGCTGCCGATCGCGGTCATCTGCCGGCTGATGGGCGTACCGGCCGAGCAGCAGGACGACTTCCGTGTACTCGTCGACAACATCTTCTCCACCACCCTGACCGCCGAGCAGTCGGAGGCCAACACCAAGGCGGTGTACGAGGTCCTCCACGAGCTCATCGCCGCCAAGCGCGCCGAGCCCGGCGACGACATGACCTCGCTGCTGATCACCACGCGCGACGAGGACGACAAGGGCGGCCTGTCGGAGGAGGAACTCCGCGACACCCTGCTCCTGATGATCAGCGCCGGGTACGAGACCACGGTCAACGTCATCGACCAGGCGATCACCCAGCTGCTCGCCCACCCCGACCAGCTCGCGCTCCTGCAGTCGGGGCAGGCCGACTGGAGCGAAGCCGTCGAGGAGACCCTGCGCCTCGAACCGGCGGTCAAGCACCTGCCGCTGCGGTACGCGGTGACCGACATCGTCCTGCCCGACGGCCAGACCATCGCCGAGGGTGAGGCGATCCTCGCCTCCTACGCGGCCGCCAACCGCCACCCCGACTGGCACGGCGAGACCGCCGACGACTTCGACATCACCCGCACCGTGAAGGACCACCTGGCCTTCGGGCACGGCGTCCACTTCTGCCTGGGAGCGCCGCTCGCCCGCCTGGAGGTCAGCACGGCCCTGCGCCTGCTCTTCGAGCGGTTCCCGCAGCTGGAACTCGCCGTACCCGCCGAGGACTTGACGCCCGTCGGCTCCCTCATCAGCAACGGCCACCAGACCCTGCCCGTCCGCCTGCGGCCCGCCACCGCCTGACGTTGCCCTTTTGGGCAATAGCGAACGGCGCGCACCCCCTCCTAGCCTGGCGATGCATGGCACCCCCAAGCGTCGGTTCCGCAAGGAACCGGCGCAGTCCAGCGGACCATTGGAGGGAACAACATGAATGACCACTTCGAAGCAGCCGACGAATTCACTCTCGATCTGCGCGTCCGGTATACGGAAAACCCTGCTGACGGAGCCGCGTTGGTGACGCTGGAGCCGAATTGCGGGGCCGGCACGTCAAGGGCGTCGTGTCCCGGAGCCGCGTGCGGCTGACACCGGGTCCGTGACGCGGAGGCGGCCCCCGCGCAGGGCATCGCGGTTTCGCAATCCCGAAACTCGTGAGCCCTCCGGGTGGCCGCCGTCCTTTCTTTGCCAGGGCCGGAGGGGAGCTGATTCGTGGAGTCTCGTTGCGCGCGAACGGTGAGCGATGACGAGGCTCGGGGCCTGGCGCGCGACATGGCCGGGCGGCTGGTGGAATCGGCGGGGACCGGGACCGCGTCACCGGATCTGGGCGAGGGCGCTCCGGGCATCGCACTCGCTCTCCTCCACGCGGCTGAAGTATTCGACGACGACGGCTACATGCGCGCCGGTCGGCTCCAACTGCGCCGCACCGCCGAGGCGACCGCCACAACTCCCCTCACGTCAGCAGGGCTTTACAGCGGAACCGCCGGGATCGTCTGGGTGGTGGCGGAATACGCCCGCCGGGAACCGCGCTACCTCCGCACGCTCACCGCCATGACCGACCAGCTCGCCCGCCAGTCGCTGGCCCTGACGCACCCGCTGTCCGCCGGGAGCGTCGCCCCGTACGACTACGACGTCCTGGAGGGTGCGGCGGGCCGCCTGGCAGCGCTGCTCAAGGCGGCGGAGGTCCTGGGCCGCCCCGCGACCGGCGCCACGCGCGAGGCGATCGACGACCTGGTCGACTACCTCCTGGCACTGACCCGGGCCGACGGCAACGGCGACGGCATGCCCACGTGGGTGTGCGCTCCGGCCAGTTACCCCACCGCCCTGGGCACCGGAGCGGGGACGGCGACCGGGCGGTGGTACGCGGAGACATTCCCCGAGGGCCACTTCAACCTCGGGTTCGCCCATGGACCGCCGGGCATCCTCGCCGCCCTGTGCCGCGTAGACCTCGCCCACACCCACGGCGTCGTGGGCCGAGGCGGACGGGGCGATACGCGGGCGCGCCTGGTGCGACAGCGGATCGACGCTCTCGTACGGCGCATGGACGCATGGCGGCTCGACGGCCACGACCATCCGGCCTGGGCCGCCCTCGTGCCGCCCGACCCGGCCACCGGCCTGCCCGACACCGGCGCCGCACAGGAACCGGCCCGGGCCGCGTGGTGTTACGGCGCACCCGGCATCGCCGCGTCCTTGCTGTCGGCCGCCACGGCCTCCGCGGCGTGCGGTGCACCGGGCGGCGCGGTGGACCTGGCGACGGCCGCGCTCCTCGGCGTCCGTCGCGCGCCCGCCGAGCAGCAGCGCCTCTTCTCCCCCACGGTGTGCCACGGCCTTGCGGGGCTGCTGGCCATCTGCGGCCGTGCCGCCGCGCACACCCGGGAGCCGGATCTGCGGCAGATGTGTGCCGAACTGCGGTCGCGGCTGTGCGCGTACGCGGATCCGGACCATCCCTATCTCTTCGCCGACCGTCCTGTCCCGGAACGGCCGGAACACCGTCCCGGCCTGCTGACCGGCGCGGCCGGGGCCCTGCTCGCGCTGCTGGGCAGCGTGTCGCCCGAGGCGGCCGAGTGGGACGAGGTGCTGTTCCTGACCCGGTCCGACTCCGAGTCCCAGTCGAGGGTGTGATGGCTACATGAACCATGCGGATGCCGGCCCTTACCAGGCATGCGGATTCTTCCTCCTCAGAGCCCCCGCTCTGCCCGCCCGCCCCATGCTCGACCTGCTGAGCTCGCTGCCCGGCGCCGACCGCGCCTCCGGGGGCTCCGAGCACTCCGGCACCTGGCAGGACGACTACGCCGACCGGCTGTTGAAGCTGTGGGGCGCCCCGGGCGTGGCCGATGCCGTGCGGGTCGCGACCCCCGACCTGGCGGACGCCGTGGACCGGTTCGACGGGCTCACCGGCAAGGACCGGCGCCGGGCCGTGCGCAGCCTCGGCCGCTATCTGAACCGGATGAGCTTCCGGGCCACTCCCCTGGGCCTCGTGGCGGGCGTGGCCACGGGCGTGTTCGGCGACGAGCAGCGCATGCGGCTGGGCCCGTCCGCCATCGGCAGGGCCCGGGCCCGCGCCGACTCGGGATGGGTCATGCACCTGGTCAAGCGGCTGGCCTCCCGCGCTCCGCACCCCGCACCGGGACACCCGCGCACACGCCCCGGACAGCTGCGGATCAGGAGCAACGACCTGCTGCACGTGGCCCGTGGCCGCGTATGGCTGCCCCTGGCCGACGCGTACGGACAGGACGGCACGGCCGACGTACGCCCCGACGGCCCCGGCACGCCCGACCGCCACGCCCACGCACACGACCAGGCACACGAGCGCGAGCGCGAGCATGAGCGCGCCCCGCGCAGGAGCGGCAGCCGCAGCGTCAGCGTGCGCCTGACCGCCCCGGTGCGAGCCGTCCTCGACCTCACCCGCACGCCCGTGACGCTCGACCACGTGGCCGCCACGCTCAACGACGCCTACCCGCAAGCCGGTTCGGAGCGGATCGCCGCCCTGCTGGACGGCCTCCTCGACAACGACATCCTCATCACGGCCGAACGCCTCCGGCTGCTCACTCCCCCGGCCATGGACACACCGGACGAGCCGCTGCGCTCGCTGCTCCCGGCGGTCACCGACCCCACCGCCGCCCGGGCGCTCGGCGATGTGGCGGCTGCGATCGACGCGTTCAACCGCGACGGGATTCCCGTGCCGGAGCTGCTGGAAGCGGCGGACGCACCGCTGCCGCTCGCCCTCGGCGGACACCGCGGCCCGACGCTGCAGATCGACTCCGCCCTCGCCGTCGACGGGCCCCTGGTCCTGCCCCGGCCGGTGGCCGCGCTGGCCGAGGAGGCGGCGGAGGTGCTCGCCCGCGTGGGCGGCGAGCGGCGCTATCCCCCGCATCTGGCCGCGTACGCCGACGCGTTGAGCGAACGGTACGGGCACCTCTCCGAAGTCCCGCTGCTCGACGTGCTGTCCGCGGAGACCGGCCTGGGGCCGCCGCGCGGATACCGCTGCCCCCGCCGGGAGTTCCCGCTGCCCGGCGTCGACCGGAACCCTCCGGCACGGTCGGCGCGCGAGGCCGTGCTGGCCCGCCTCGCGGCAACGGCCCTGGCGCGCCGGGAGACCGGCGTCGAACTGGACGACCGTCTCCTCGACGAGCTGGCCGAGGCGTCGGCCGCCCCGGACGGCGACCGGCCACCGCCACCCGCGCTCGACCTGTATCTGCGTCCCATGCCCCCGGGCCCCGGCCAGGAGCGGTGGCGTGCCGTCTGCAACAACCTCGGGGTGGCCCTGGGCGGCCGGACGTTCGCCCGCTTCCACGACCTCCTGGACGCGGACATCCGGGCCGGGCTGCACGAGCTGGCCGTCGCCGAGGAGCGGAGCCTGGGCGACACCGTCTGCGCCGAACTGACCTATCTGCCCGGAGACGCCCGGCAGGCGAACGTCGCGATCCGCCCCGCCGCCCACGCATGGGAACTGCCGGTCAATGTCACGCCGGGCCGGGACGAGGAGCACGTCCTGCGCCTGGACGACGTGCTCGTAGGAGCGGCCGAGGGGCGGCTCCACCTGCGCAGCCGCACCCTGGGCCGGCCGCTGCACGTCACCCAGCGCACGCTGCTCAACTGGCTGGGGGCGCCGAACCCGTGCCGGTTCCTGCTGGAGGTCTCCGCCGCACAGTCGGGGCCGGTCTCCTCCTTCGACTGGGGGGAGCTCGCCGAGACGATGCCGTTCCTGCCCCGCGTCGAGCGAGGAGACCTGGTGCTGCGCCGCGCGCGGTGGCGGCTGCGCCCCCACGACCTCACCCTGCCGCCCGGCGCGGCCCCGACCGCATCGATCCCTCAACAGGGCGATGGGATACGGGAGTTCGCCGCGTCCGTCGACACGTGGTCCACGACATGGATGGTGCCCCGCCTGGTCAACCTGGTCAGCTTCGACAACACCCTGCTGCTCGATCTCACCAGCGCACCCGGTCTGCACGAGCTGCGTGACTCGCTGGCGCGGTCACCCGCGGAGGGGCTCCTCCTGGAGGAGGTGCTGCCCGACCCCGAGCGGGCCCTTCTGCGGGATGCCGCCGACGAGCCGTATGCCGCCGAGGTCGTGGTGCCTGTGCTGCGGCGCGCGGGTCGGGATCAGGCACCGGCTCCCGGCGGAACAGCCGTGCGCCCGGCGGGTGTCCGCACCAGCGAGCCGCCGGACGGGCGGCACAAGCCGGTCGGCAGCGACTGGCTGACCGTCAAGCTCTACGCCGAGCCGGACGCCCACGACAGGCTCCTCGAGGCGGGCCTGCCCACCGTGGCGGAGCGGATCCGCCCGTGGTGCGGTGCGGACGCCCTGTTCTTCGTACGCTACGCAGATCCGGCCCCGCACCTGCGCGTCCGCTTCTTCGTACCCGATCAGGCGGCACGCCCCGAAGTGCTGCGTGAAGTCACCGCCTGGGCCTACGACTTGGCTGCCGAGGGGCACATCGTCGACCACTCCTTCGTCGGCTACGAGCGCGAGGTCGAGCGCTACGGGGGCGGTGAACTGATCGCCGACGCCGAGGAGTTCTTCCGGCACGACAGCACGGCCGTCCTCCCGCTCCTGCGCCACCTGCGCGACGGCGGGAGCGGACTCCCGCACACCGGCCCGGCCCCGTTCCCGTTGCCCGGCACGGACATGGGCCTGGACGCCGAGCGGGTCACCCTGGCCGCTCTCAGCGTCGACCGGCTGTGCGCCCACCTGATCCCTGAGGCCGAGGCGCGGCGCGACGTCGCCCGCGCCGCGGCACCCCGCACCGCGGGCGGCTCCCTGTACCGGGCGGCGGGGCCGGGACTGTGGGCCGCCCGCACCACGGACAACCCGGTCCGCTCGCTGCTCGACGGCGCCGACGCCGCATGGCGACCGGCCGCGCGGCCGCTGGCACGCCGCCTCGCCGAGCCGGAGCGCACCGGCCGGCCGGAGGCGGATCGTGCCGCCGTCGTCAGGAGCCTGCTGCACATGCACTGCAACCGCATGGGCCTGAGCCGGACCGAGGAGGAGTCCTGTCACGGGGTGTGGCGGCGCCTCCTCGACCGGGCCGCGCACCTGCCCCGCTGACGTGGCTGGCGCGTTCACACGGGCAGGGCACTGGGTCGGCGCCGATCTGGAGCGGCTCAAGAAGGTGCTGGAGTCCACGCGGGCATGAGCGCCTGCATGAGCGCCCGCATGAGCGCGGGCAGAAGTCGATGCCCCTGCGGCCCCTGCGGCCGCCATAAGTGCCCTCGTTCCTGCCCCTGCGGCCCTCTCTGCTCCGCATGGCCGGTCGGGTAGACATAGCCGGTCGGGGAAAGGGGACAAGCCCTCGCCCAACGAAGCGCAGAGGGGACCCGCGCATGCGTGGCCAGGCACGGAGCGACTCCACTACCGACCGCAGCGGTTCACGCACCCCGCCCAGGCCGGCCGCCGTCTCCCTTCCCCCGCTCCTCGCCCTCCAACAGACCGCGGGGAACACCGCGGTGACCCGCGCGATCCAGCGGGCACGGGCCGAGCATCCCGCCGAAGGAGAACAGACCGGAGGGGAACAGGCCGCAGGAGAGCAGAGCGGGACCGAGCACGGGACCGAGGGGAGCGGAACCGAGCGGGTCGCCGCGGGGGACACGCCGGTCCAGCGTCGGGTGTCGGTCCCCGATGCCATCGACTCCCCCTCCCGCCCGCTGGAGTCCCGTATCCGGCAGCGCGCCGAAGCGGCCTACGGCATGGGCTTCGGCCACGTTCGCGTGCACAACGAAGCCGTCGCCCAGCACTCGGCCGCAGACCTCGACGCCCTGGCCTACACCACCGGCCCCCATATCGTGCTGGGCTCGGACCGCGTCAGCGACGAGGTGATGTTCGAAGAGGTCGACCACGTACGCCAGCAGGCGCTGGGGCCCGTGCCCGGCCGCAGCAACGGCAAGGGCGAGAAGGTCTCCGATCCGCACGACCCCTTCGAGCAGAGCGCCGGCGCCAACGGCAAGAAGCTGGCCCGGGGCGAGGCGCCCGACCTCGCGCTACCCGGTGCGGGCGCACCCGGCGGGGCAGTGCAGCGCAGCACGGACGGGGGTGTCTCCGTCCAGCGCATGGAGAACCCGCGCGGCCGCCGGAACAGCGGGGAGTACGAAGCCGACGAATCCGCTCCCGAGCAGGACAGCGGCCGGGACGCCGACAGCTCCCCGGAGCGGCGCGAGCTCCAGGACCACATCCGACGTCAGTTGGGGGAAGGAGCGGACCTGGGTGACGTTGCGGACAGACTGAACAGGCTCGGGGAAGACGCCCCGCGATTCCGCCGGGTCAGGCGGGTGCGCCGGGATTCCGACTCCGATTCGCCGGAGAGGCCGGCCGGACGCCCGGCGCAGGGTGGCCCGGCGCCGGAAGAACTCCTCGGCCAACTCCCGGAAGATCTTGAGCCACAGGATTTGGCCGACCTTGTAGAGCAGACGGACAGGCTCGCGCAAGACGGTCCGCAATTCCGCCGAGTCAGGCGAATGGTCCCGGAATCCGACTCCGATTCGCCGGAGAGGCCGGCCGGACCCCCGGCGCGGGAGCAGGGGGCGGGAGCTCAGTTCGAAGATCCCTTTCCCGAACTGCCCGAGAACGACAAGCTGGACCCGCTACGCGCCCTGCTGCTGAACGACATGCATGAGAACGGTCTCAACAAGAAGCTGAAGGTCACGTTCAGCGTGACCGCGAACGAGGCCATCGGTGGCGGTCATGCCTGGATGGAAGTCACCGGATCCGACGGGGTGCGGGTCACCTTCGGCTTCTTCCCGGTCGAACGGAACGGCCTGACACTCCTGCCGACGGCAGGCGGCGTTCTCTGCCCCGACCCGATCGCCAAGTACGGCGCCACCAACCATGAGTCGAAGAATGTGACTCTGCGGGAAATCGTCCAGGGGTATCACCTCATCCACAGCAAGTCCAACGACACCTACCACTTCACCGCGCACAACTGCACGACCTTCGCGGCCGAAGTGTGGAAGTCCATCACCGGTAAAGCCGTCCCCACGAACTTCCTCACCGTGGCAGGCGCGGTCCACCAGGCCGTCGCGAATCCCAGGGCCACCAACGAAGGGATAGCGAGCCACCAGGAACAGCGGTTGAACGACCGGAAGGAGCGCATGCGCCCTCTCGCGGAAGGCCCCATGCGCGGCATGATTCCCGGCCCCGGCACCGCGGAAGAGGTCGCCGACCGGCTCGCCCGCGAACGACAGTCCCAGACCAGCTCGTCCGACTCGGGAGAGGTGGACTGACCGGCACCGCAGCCCGCTTCACGCAGGCGCGAGGTCAGACGTCCGGCTCCGCCCACACCGTCTGCAGCGGGGCCGGCCCCAGGGCCGCGACTCGACTCGACTCGCCGCACTCCGCCGCACCGGCCCTCGGCCCGCCGGCCCCTCGGTGCGGGTCACGCCGTGTGCAGGGTCAGGCCGTGTGCAGGGTCAGGCCATACCGGTTGAGGATCTCGTTGACCGGCTGGAACCAGGTCTCTCCCCCGCTGCCGCAGTTGCCCCAGCCGCCGGACGTGACGCCCTGGGCCTGGTCGCCGCTGATGAACGAGCCGCCCGAGTCGCCGGGTTCGGCGCACGCGTTCGTCTTGGTCATCTGGTGGACGGCGCCCTGGCTGTAGTTGACGGTCTCGTTCTTGGCGAGCACGGTGCCGCAGTGCCAGTGGGAGGTGGAGCCGGAGCGGCAGATGGAGGCGCCGACCGGGGCCTCGCCCGAGCCGCGCACGAGCTGGTCGGAGACGGTGCCCCAGCCCAGGACGACGGGGACGGTCCACCACCCGCTGCCGACGTTGACCCAGGCGTAGTCGTTGTCGGGGAACGAGGAACCCTGGAAGTTGCCGATGAACGACCCGTCCCAGCCGTTGACTCCCTGGCCCGCCCCGCCGCAGTGCCCGGCGGTCACGAAGCCGCCGTGCACGGAGAACCCGATGGAGCAGCGGACGTTGCCGGTGTAGTACGGGTCCCCGCCGACCGTGCCGGCCGCGAGGGTGCCGGGCTTGTGGTGCGTGACCTGGACGGACACCGGTCCCGCTCGGTGCCCCCGCGCCAGGAAGCTCTTGACATCGTTGTCGCGACGCTGGTCGGCGAGGACCTCCACGACGACCTGGTTGGCCTTCCAGTCGACGCGCCAACTGGCCACGCCCGCCGGGGCCTTGAGGGCGTCCAGGTGCTTCTTGGCCGCGTCGAGGCGCCGGGCGCTGTGGGTGACGACTTCGACGGCCGCACCGGTGGCCCGCACCTTCGCGGCCTTGCTCCGGTCGGCGACGGCGACGGTCAGGCGTCCGTCCCGCGGGGTGAACCAGGAGCCCGCGTAGCCGGACCCGGCCGCGGACCGGGCCCTCTTCTCGACGGCGGCGGCCTTCTTCTCCGTGGCGAGCCGGTCGACGGCCGCACTCCGGGTGAGCCCGAAGTCCCGCTGCATGGCGGTGAGTACACCATCGGACGCCGGTGCGCGCCCGGCCTGCGGGGCGGCGTTCGCACCGGATGCGGGGACGAATCCGGCCGTGGCACAGGCGCCCGTGACGAGGAGCGCGGACAGCATGGAGCGCAGTGCTCTCGTTCTCGTACGTCTCGTACGTCTCGTACGTCTCATGCGGATCGGCCTTTCGTTGTTCCAGCGGTGTGGGGTGGAACGGCACGGCCTGAGAGCGCTCTCAGGCGGTGGCGGTGTGGAGACTAGCGAGGGATCGCGAGCAGGTCCATGCCAGGACCGCGACGCGATTCGGGCAATCTCGTGCAGCCCGCCACCGGAACTGGGCGCCGCTGCACCGGAGTTGGTGACCCGCGTACCGGAACGTGCTTGCTTCAAGGCCCCGTTGTCAGCCGAAGGCCCGCCCCGCCGCCTCCCGGATCACATCCGCCAGCGTCTCGGGAGCGGTGCGGTGAGCGGCGTGCCCCTGCCCGAGGAGTGTGACGACCCACGCGTCCGGCAGGGCGGCCGCCAGGTCGGCGATGCGCTCGCGCAGGTGGGCCGGGCTGTGCTCGCCCTCCACCAGGGTGGTCGGCACGTGGAGCGAAGTGAAGCGGTCGACGCCGACACCGAGCGCGTCGATCGCGTCGGTGTCGGCGAGGCCCGCCTCCGCCTTCGCGGCGTACGCGGCCCGCGTCTTCGGGTCCGCGGTCAGCGCCGCCACCACCTCCGGGGGTTCTTGCGCGATGTCGCGCAGATGGATCCGCATCACCTCGTGGAAGTCCCCGGCGTCGAGGGCCGCGCGGGCACGCCGGGCCGCCCCCGCTCCGACCGACGACGTGGTGGGGACCGGCGGATCGTAGAGAACCAGGCCCGCCAACACCTCGGGCGCCCGCACCGCCGTCTCCAGCGCAGCGACCGCCCCTGAGGAATGCCCGACCAGCAGCACGGGCCGGTCGAGACGCGCGGCGATCGCGAGCACGTCCGCCGCCTCGACGGCCATGGAGTAGCCCTGCGGGACGACCGCCCCGGGGACGTAGATGCGGCGGGCGACCCGGACCACCCGGAAGTCTCCGATGAGCGAACGCGCCACGCTGTCCCAGCAGTTGGCGCTCCCGGCACCCCAGTGCACCAGGAGCAGCGGGGGCCCGCTGCCGTCGTCGAGAGCGGTGACGGGCGTGCCGTCGGCGGAGGGTGCGACGAGGTCGGCCATGCGGCTCATTCTGCGCCGCACGGCCGACGGACACGTCACGGCCCCCGGGTCTGCGAGAAGGGCACGGCCCCCGGTTCTGCGGGAAGGGTCACGGCTTCGTACGCGGCCCGAAGATGCTGCGTTCCTGTTCGTCGATCGGCACGTCGTTGATGCTCGCCTCGCGCCGCCGCATCAGGCCGTTCGGGTCGAACTCCCACAGTTCGTTGCCGTACGAGCGCCACCATTGGCCGGCCGCGTCGTGCCATTCGTACTGGAAGCGGACCGCGATGCGGTTCTCCCCGTACGTCCACAGTTCCTTGCGCAGCGCGTAGTCCAGTTCGCGCTGCCACTTCGCGGTGAGGAAGTCCTCGATCGCTGCCCGGCCGCTCAGGAAGGTGTCGCGGTTGCGCCACTGGGAGTCGGGTGTGTAGGCGAGGGCCACGCGGTGGGGGTCACGGGTGTTCCACGCGTCCTCCGCCGCCTGGACCTTGGCGAGGGCGTCGGCCTCGGTGAAGGGCGGCAGGGGCGGGCGGGGCGCCTCGGGGGCGGCGTCCGTGGCGGGTGCGGTGTTCACTCGGACCACCCCGAGTTCTCGATGACGTCGACGAAGTCGGTGCGGACGAAGCCGGGGGTGTGGCGCGCCAGCACGTCCGCCTTGACGTTGCCGAAGGCGGTCTGCGGCCGGTGCGCGATGCCGTCGTGGAAGGCGCGCACGATGCGCCGCTTGAAGTCGGGGCGCGGGTGCGCCGCCACGACCTCGGCGCGGACGGCGTCCGGCACCGTGTCGAGCCCGATGCCGAGGACGTCGAACTCCACCCCGGCGGTCACCAGTGCCACTTCGGGCTCCATCCGCTCCGGGATGCCCGGGGTGGTGTGCAGGGCGATGGCCGTCCAGACGCGGCGGACGCCGTCCTCCGGGATGCCGTGGGCGGCGAGGAAGCGGCGTGCCTCGTCGGCGCCGTCGAGTTCGAAGCGCTGGTGGTCGGTGCGGTACTTCTCGGTGAGGCCCAGGTCGTGGAACATCGCGCCGACGTAGAGGAGTTCGGGGTCGAAGCCGAGTTCGCGGCGCGTGCCCGCGAGCGCCGCCCACAGGTAGACCCGCCGGGAGTGGTCGTAGAGCAGGTCGCCGGCGCACTCGCGGACGAGTTCGGTGGCCTCGCGGGCGAGTCCGCTGCCGGGGATGTCCACGCCGGCGATGCGCAGGGCCGCGGTCATGGTGCCTCCAGTTCAGGTCAGTACGTTGCTGTGCTGCTGGACACCAGCCTGGCGCGGCGGGGCCGCCGCCCGCGATGTCTATATGGACAGGGACCCCACACATTTGGACATGGTGATCGGCTAGCCTTTTCCCATGTCCTCGAAGCTCCCGTCGCCCCGCTCCATCGCGGTCCTCGCCTACGACGGTGTCCGTCTGCTCGATGTGACCGCGCCGCTCGAGGTGTTCTCCACCGCGGCCGCGCTCGGCGCCGCCTACGAGGTGGTCCTCTGCTCCCCCGACGGCGCGGAGGTGACGGCCTCTTCGGGCACCCGTCTGGTGCCCGACCGCGCGGCGGACGCGCCCGGCTCCCCGCACACCCTGATCGTCCCGGGCTCCCCCGACCTGCCGCTGCGACCGGCACCGGAGCCGCTGCTGACCGCCGTCGGCGACCTGGCGGCCCGCTCCGGCCAGGTGGCGTCCGTGTGCACCGGCGCCTTCGTGCTCGCCCGGGCCGGGCTGCTCGACGGCCGGCGCGCCACGACCCACTGGCGGCACGCCGCGCTGCTGGCCCGCGCCCATCCCCGTACCGCCGTCGAGCCGGACGCGATCTACGTGCGCGACGGCCGCGTGTTCACCTCGGCCGGGGTCAGCGCGGGCATCGACCTCTGTCTGGCGCTGGTCGAGGCGGACGAGGGCCCGGAGCTGGCCCGCGAGGTCGCCCGCGACCTGGTGGTCTTCCTCCAACGGCCGGGCGGGCAGTCTCAGTTCTCGGTCCCGGCCCGCACGCCGCGCCCGCGCCACGACGTGCTGCGGGTGGTCCTCGACGCGATCCACGCCGACCCGGCCGCCGACCACTCGGGCCCGGTGCTCGCCGCCCGCGCGGGGGTGAGCGTGCGCCACCTCACCCGCCTGTTCACCGATCAGGTCGGGCAGACGCCCGCGGCGTACGTGGAGGCGGTGCGGTGCGAGGCCGCGCAAGGACTCCTGGAGGCCGGGGAGCCCGTGTCGTCGGCGGCGCGGCGGTCGGGCCTCGGCAGCGACGAGTCACTGCGCCGTGCCTTCATGCGGCGGCTCGGGGTGACGCCGTCGGAGTACCGGGCGAGGTTCCGCAGCGCCGGGGCGGGGGCGGGACGGTGATGGGGCGGGGGCGCCACGGTGGCGGGGCGAGTGCGGCACGGTGACGGGGCGGGACGGTGACGGGCTTCCCGCCGTCGTTCGGCGCACGGCGCAGCTGCGGAGCGGGAGGAGCGGTCACCACCAGTAGACCGGGTAGCGCGGCGCGTGCTTGGCCCGGCCGGCGACGATGCCCGCACCGACCAGGAGGAGGGTCGCGGTCGTCAGGAGCGTCAGGAAGCGGGGTGCGGCGGGCTCCTGGAGGACCACGATGACGGCGCTGGCCGCCGCCGGGGAGTGCGGGGTCCTGGTGATCATCATGGTGCCCAGGGCCAGTCCGCCCGCCAGTGCGGCGGCCCACGTCGAACTGCCGCAGACGGCCAGCACCAGATAGCCCAGGAGCGCCGACAGAAGGTGCCCGCCGATCAGGCTGCGGGGCTGCGCGAGCGGGAGCGTGGGCGTGCTGTGGACGAGGGCGGCGCTGGCCGCGAGCGGCGGGATGAGCAGCGGTTCGTGCAGGACGGCGCCGGTGGCGGCCAGGAGCAGCAGCACGGATATGGCGGAGGCCGTGGCGTGCAGGGTGTGCCGGTGGCCGGGGCGGGCGGGGGCGCGTCCGGCGAGGGCGCGCCAAACAGCCGGGCGCGATGGGGTGTTGAGGGTCATGCGTCTCTCGGGACCTGGGCCTGGGGGCCCTGACGTGCAGGCAGGAAGGAGCGGTCCCGTGCTGAGCGCAGCGCGCCCCGTGATCGACGTGGCTGACCTTGCGCCGATCTTCCGGTAGGGGCGGCGCAGTCCGGCCTCCTATCTAACCAGCGGGTGATCCAGACGCCGCGGGTGGCCCCTTTTCCCGTACGACGACGGGGGTGCCGACCCCGAGCCCCGAGCTGAGTACCCGCCAGGGGGAAGCCGGAGCTCGGGACGCGAAGGCGCGGAGGCTCACCAGCTGATCCCGGCCGCCACCGGCAGATGGTCGCTGCCCGTCGCCGACAGCACCCGCGAGCTCTCCGCCACCACACCCCGGACCAGGATCTGGTCGATCCGCACCATGGGGAACTTCGCCGGCCAGGTGAAGCCGAAGCCGTTCCCGGCCTCGCTCTGGGCCGAGCGCAGCTGCGAGGTGATGCCGTCCAGGGCGCGGTCGTCCGTGGTGCCGTTCAGGTCGCCGAGCAGCACCATCCTCTTGTTCCGCTCGGTGGCGAGGGCGTCGGCGAGCGCCTTTGCGTTGCGGTCGCGCGAGTCCGTCCAGAAGCCGCCCCTGGGCATCACCCGCACGGATCCCAAGTGGGCCACATACACCGCCAGCGGGCCCTTCTTCGTGGCCACTGTGGCCCGCAGCGCCCGGGCGTCGACGAGCTTGACGGCGTCCGGCTTGGCGTCGCCCAGGGGTCCGACGTCCTGCTGGATGTCGACCGGGCGGGTGTCCGACAGCGGCAGCTTGCTCCACAGCCCGACCGTGCCCATCACCGTGTGGTGCGGGTACGCCTTCGCCAGGCCCTTCTCGTACACCGGCCTGGCCTGCGTGCTGATCTCCTCCAGGGCCAGCACGTCCGCACCGGAGGCGGCCAGGTCGCGGGCGGTGGCGGCCGGGTCGGGGTTCTCGGCGCTGACGTTGTGGCTGGCCACGGTGAGGTCGCCGCCCGTCTGCGACTTGTCGGTGAGCAGCCCGCCGAAGAGGTTCAGCCACACCGCGGCGGGCAGCAGCAGCGCGACCAGTGCCGTGGCGGAGCGGCGCCACAGTGCCCCGGCGAGGAGCACCGGGATGAACACGCCGAACCACGGCAGCAGGGACTCCACCAGGCTGCCGAGGCCCCCGCGGTCGGTGATCTGCGCGTGCAGCAGCATGAACAGGCCCAGCAGCAGCGCCAGCGCCGCGCACACGAAGCCGCGCTTCCAGGGTCCCGGCCGCTGTTTCCAGCGCCCCGGCGGCTGTTCGGTCTCCGCCACGACCGCCGCCGTACCCGCCGTATCCGCCGTATCCACTGTGTCCTTGGCGTCCGTCTGCTCCATCGTCTGTCCTCGTTCACTGCTGGTCACTTCTGCATCCTCGGGTCCTGGGTGGGGTCGGCGTACATGCGCGGGCAGCCGTGGTCGATCGCCTCGGGGCGCAGCTCGTAGTGCCAGGCTTCATTGCGGTAGATCTGGCACAGCCCGTACGCGGCGCCGCGCGCGGACAGCCACGCCGTCGCTTCGGAGCGGCCTAGGTCGACCGCGTCGCCGGACACGTGCGGGGAGGTCGTCGCGGTGGCCACCCATCGGGCGGCCTCGGCCCTGGACCCGTACTTGGAGATCGCCTTGCTCAGGAGCCGGTCCTGGTACTGCGGGGAACGCCATCCGCTGTTGACGTAGAACTCGATCCCGTTGCCCGCGGCGTCCGTCGCCGCCCGGCGGAGGGCCCCCAGCAGATCCGCGTCGAGGTTGGTGACGGCCGGGGTCTCGTCGTCGAAGACCGTCACGCCGTCGGGGACGACACCGTCGGCGAGGGAGGAGCCGGAAGAGCCGGACGAGGACGTCCGCGTCTCGTACGTGAAGGCCGCGGTGAGCGCCGCCACGACGACTATCAGGACGACGACGAGGAGCCAGCGGATCCGGAAGATCGATGTCCGTGCTGACGGTGGGTTTCGAGTCATGCCGCCAGTCAAGGCAGTGCGGTGTTGTCGGCACGTATGCGGTTTTCGATATGTGGACGATATGGACCGGCTCGTAGCATCGGGAGCATGCGTGTGCTGATCGTCGAGGACGAGCCCTATCTGGCCGAGGCCATCCGCGATGGCCTGCGCCTGGAAGCGATCGCGGCCGACATCGCCGGTGACGGCGACACCGCTCTGGAGCTGCTGAGCGTCAACACCTACGACATCGCCGTCCTCGACCGCGACATCCCCGGCCCGTCCGGCGACGAGATCGCCCAGCGCATCGTCGCCTCCGGCAGCGGCATGCCCGTCCTCATGCTCACCGCCGCCGACCGCCTCGACGACAAGGCGTCCGGGTTCGAACTCGGCGCCGACGACTACCTCACCAAGCCGTTCGAGCTCCTGGAGCTGGCACTCAGGCTGCGCGCGCTCGACCGCCGACGTGCCCACAACAGGCCGCCCGTGCGGGAGATCGCGGGGCTGCGCCTGGACCCGTTCCGCCGAGAGGTCTTCCGCGACGGCCGCTATGTCGCGCTCACCAGGAAGCAGTTCGCGGTGCTCGAAGTCCTCGTCGCGGCCGAGGGCGGTGTGGTCAGCGCCGAGGAGCTCCTGGAGCGGGCATGGGACGAGAACGCCGACCCGTTCACCAACGCCGTGCGCATCACCGTCTCCGCCCTGCGCAAGCGTCTCGGCGAGCCCTGGATCATCGCCACCGTGCCGGGCGTCGGCTACCGCATCGAGACGCCGCCGGGGGCCGGACGCGACGGGGGCGCACATGGCTAGGGAGTCCGGGCCGAGCGTCCGTCTCAAGCTGACCCTCAGCTACGCGGGGTTCCTCATGCTGGCCGGCGTCCTGCTGCTCGCCGCCGTGGCGCTGGTCCTCCTCAAGGCCCGGTGGCTGACGACCAACGAGCAGGGCGCGTGGGTCAGGTCCCCGGGCACGGAGTTCCTGCACTCCTTCGCCCCGGTGGCGGCCGGGGCCATGGCGTTCCTGCTGGTGTTCGGTCTGCTCGGGGGATGGATCCTCGCCGGACGCATGCTCGCCCCCATGGCCCCCATCACCCACGCGGCCCGGATGGCCGCGCGCGGATCGCTGTCCCACCGCATCCGGTTGCCGGGCCGCAAGGACGAGTTCCGCGAACTCGCCGACGCCTTCGACGCGATGCTCGAACAACTCGAAGCGCACGTCGCCGAACAGCAGCGGTTCGCGGCCAACGCCTCCCATGAGCTGCGCACCCCCCTGGCGATCTCGAAGACGCTGCTCGACGTGGCCCGCACCGACCCGGGCCGCGACCCCGGTGAGCTCGTCGACCGCCTCAGCGCCGTCAACACCCGGGCGATCGACCTCACCGAGGCGCTGCTCCTGGTCAGCCGCGCCGAGCAGCGCTCCTTCACCCGGGAGCCCGTCGATCTGTCGCTCCTGGCGGAAGAGGCCACCGAGACGCTCCTCCCGCTCGCGGAGAAGCGGGGCGTCACCCTGGAGACCAGCGGCGATGTCACCCCGACGACCGGTTCGCACACGCTGCTGCTGCAGTTGACGATGAACCTCGTGCACAACGCCATCGTCCACAACCTGCCCGCGCGGGGCACCGTCCGGGTCACCACCGGCGTCCGCCCCGCATCGGTGGTGCTCACCGTCGAGAACACCGGCGAGCAGATCAGCCCGCAGCTGGCCGCGACGCTCACCGAACCCTTCCGGCGCGGCACCGACCGCATTCAGAGCGACCACGCGGGCGTCGGCCTCGGCCTGGCCATCGTCAAGACCATCACGCAGGCGCACGACGGCACGCTCACCCTCACCCCGCGCCCCGCAGGCGGGATCCGGATCACCGTGGAGCTGCCCGCGACGTCCCCGCAGGCCGCTCTCCGAGAGGGATGACCGGGAGCATCGTGCGGCCGACGTGGAACTCCCGGCCGGTGCGCAGGTCGTAGACCTGCTTGTACATCGGCGAGGTCACCACGGGGACGCCGTCCTTGTCGCCGACGATGCCGTTCGCCATCACCTTCGCTCCGGAGACCGGGTCGGTGTTGTCCATGGCGTACACCTGGCCGTCCCGCGTCTTGAACATCGCGGTCTCCCGCCCGTCGGGCAGCACCACGGCCCGGCCCCGGCCCGGCTCCAGCACATCCGGAGCGGCGCCGAAGTCGACGGCCCCGAACCTGCTGAGCGCGGCGGGGTCGTCGAGCACGGCCCGCCACTCGTCGCGGTAGGCGGCGACGTGCCGCTCCATCTGTGCCTCGAGGTCGGCGCACAGGCCCAGGGAGTCCTCGACCAGCACCTCGCGCAGGTGCTCGACCCCGCCGTCCAGGCGGTCGATCCAGGTCGCGGTGCGGTGCATCCGGTCGGCGGTGCGGACGTAGTACATGAGGAACCGGTCGAGCAGCCGCACCAGTTCCTGCTGTGTCAGCCCCTTGGCGAGCAGGTCCGCCTGGCGGGGGCGGGAGCCTCCGTTGCCGCCGACGTAGAGGTTCCAGCCGCCGGCGACCGCGATGACGCCGATGTCCTTGCCCCGGGCCTCGGCGCACTCGCGCAGACAGCCGGAGACGCCGCCCTTGATCTTGTGCGGGGCGCGCAGTCCGCGGTAGCGCAGCTCCAGGTCGATGGCGAGCCGCATGGTGTCCCCCTGCCCGAACCGGCAGAACCGCGCGCCCACACAGGACTTCATGGTGCGCAGCGACTTCCCGTACGCGTGCCCCGACTCGAAGCCCGCGTCGACGAGCCGCCGCCAGATGAGCGGCAGCTGTTCGGCGGTGGCGCCGAACAGGTCGATCCGCTGCCCTCCGGTGATCTTGGTGAAGAGCCCGAACTCCTCGGCCACCTCCCCCAGGACGACCAGTTTCGCCGCGCTGATGACTCCCCCAGGGATGCGCGGCACCACCGAATACGTGCCGTCCTTCTGCAAGTTGGCGAGGAACAGGTCGTTGGAGTCCTGCAGAGCGGCCTGTTCGCCCTCCAGGATGTGGGAGAGCCCCAGCTCGGGGGCGAGGGTGGCCAGGATGTTCGCGACCACCGGCTTGCACACCGCGCATCCCTCGCCGCTGCCGTGGCGCGCCACGAGCTCGCTGAACGAGCGGATGCGCTCATCCCGTACGAGGGCGTAGATCTCCGGCCGGGACAGCTCGAAGTGCTCGCACAGCCGCCGCCGGTGGTGTGCGCTGCGGGCGCGCAACTCGCCCTCGAGCAGCGTCTCCAGGGCGGGCAGGCAGCCGCCGCAGCTCGAACCCGCCCGGGTGTGCTGCTTGATCCCGTCGACGTCGGACAGCCCCCGCTCCTGCACGACCCGGGTCACCTGCCCCTTGGTCACGTGGTGGCAGCTGCACACCACCGCGTCGTCCGGCAGCTCCCCGGGCGCCGCGGATCCACCGGCCGCGCCGGGAGCGAGGTAGTCGCCCGGCCGTCCCGGCAACTCCCGCCCGGTGTACGCCTGCAGGGTCCCGTAGGCCGCGGTGTCACCGACGAGGACGCCGCCGAGCAGCACCCCGTCCGGACCGAGCAGCACCTTCTTGTACACCCCGGACCGGACGTCGGAGGACACCATCGCCACCGCGCCCTCCTCCTGCGAGGCGAACGGGTCGCCGAACGACGCCACCTCCACACCGAGCAGCTTGAGCCGCGCCGAGCCATCGGCTCCGCTCCCCGGCTGCGGCTCCGGCGCCCCGGCCAGCACCGCGGCCAGGGTCTCGGCCATCCGGTAGCCCGGCGCCAGCATCCCGCACACCGCCGCGCCCTCGAACCGCGCGCACTCCCCGACCGCGTACACCGCCGGGTCGGAGGTCCGGCACGACGCATCCACGGCGATACCGCCGCCGTCCCGCACCCCCAGCCCCGCCGCCCGCGCCAGCCCGTCGCGCGGCCGGATCCCGGCCGCGAAGACCACGAGGTCGGCGACGATCCGCTGCCCGTCGGCCAGTTCCACCGCGGCCACCCGCCCCGCACCGTCCACCACCACGCGCCGCGCGGCGACCCCGGTGTGCACCGCGACGCCCAGCGCCTCGACCCTCCCCCGCAGCGCGGCCGCACCCCCGTCGTCCACGTGCAGCGGCATCAGCCGCTCCGCCGACTCGACGACACACGGAGCAAGGTCCAACGACCGCAGCGCTCCCACCGCTTCGAGCCCCAGCAGCCCACCCCCGATCACGACACCGGTGGCCCGGCCCTCCGCATAGGCACGCAGCGCGCGGGCGTCGTCCAGGGTCCGATACGTGAAGCAGCCCTCGGCGTCGGCTCCGGGAACCGGAGGCACGAAGGGCACCGAGCCGGTGGCGAGGACCAGGGCGTCGTAGCGCAGGGTGCGCCCACGGGCCGTATGCACGGTGCGCGCCGCGGTGTCGATCCGCTCGGCCGCCTCCCCCAGCAGCAGCCGCACCCCGTGCCGGTCGAGAAAGTCGGGCGGACCCAGGCGCAGCGCGTCCGCACCGGTACCGGAGAAGAGGGACGACAGATGGAGCCGGTCGTACGCGGGGATGTCCTCCTCGGCGAGTACGGTCACCCGCCAGGGGCCGCTCGCCTCGCTCCCCCCACCGACGAGCGCACCGCGTTCGGCGAGCATCTCCAGCAGGTGCTGCCCCACCATGCCGTGGCCGATGAGGATCAGCTCCCGGACCGGACCCTGTGTCACGTGGACCTCGCTTCGTCGCGCCGAAGGGTGGACATGCCTCCCGCGCTCGACGCTAGAACCGCCCTGCCCGCCCTCCGGCCAGCGAAGGTCCTCTCCTCCAGGGACCTAGGTCGGGCGCGGAGGGGGCCGTTCGCTGTCCTCGCGTCGGTCAGCATCTGAACGCCCACAGACGCCCCATCCGCACGCTCCGATCCGCGCCTGCTCACAGCCAGTGACGACCGCATCGAACTGGCCGAATGCTCCCGCGCCTGGAAGACCGTCACCAGGACACCCTGCACACCTGAACACAGTGCCCCTCACGGCACCTGCGCACCATCAGCACGTTTCGACTCGACTGCCCCAGGGGCAACTCGCCTGACCCACAGGCACGTTGACGGTGCTGTGCTCCTCCGTCGGAGAGTGGTCGACCCGGCGCGACGGGAGGCACCGGCGTCCACCGGTGACGAGGAAGCACTGTCCGGCCGGTCGCCGCGGGTCCGCGAAACGTCCGCCCGCGCACTGTCCGAGTGCGGCGGCCGGCGGGTCGCGGTCACAGATCGCGACGCTCGCCTGCCGCCTGGCCGAAACCTGCATCTGAGCAGCCCAGCAATCTTGGGATGCTCTGGTCATGCGCCTCTTCAGGCACTTAGGTATCTGTCAACCGTGCCACCCCGTCCCGACCGTCCCAACCGTCCCAAGGGTCCTTCTGCCTATGCTCGCCCGTGCACACCGTTCGGTGTCGTGCTCCCACCGCCCGGCGAGCCGCAGCGCTCATGGCGGCGGCCCGCAGCTGCCCGTCGGACGCGCCACCAGGTCTCGGCAGCGACGTCCGAACCGGCCGGTCCCCGCGTGAAGGAACTCAGACCGCCCCTACCTGCGTCTCCAGCGGCTCCGGCTGACGGCCCTCTGCGACCCGGCCTGTGCCCGGTCAGCCGAGACACCGACCTCTACACGGCAGTGCAAGACATCCAGGCGGGTTACTGGATGCAGATGCGGCAGGTGCTTGCCCGAACGGGCAACTGGCCCCAGTGGACGTCCCGCACTCAGGTGCTGGGCGTCGTCGCAGCCCAGGCCAACGTGGTGGAGTTATGGCTGAAGGAGGAACCGGAGAGCCTCGCTGCCCGGGTGATGTACGCCAGGGTCGCCACCGAACGGGTGCTGCAGGCCCACCGGAGGAACTGGGCGCGTGACTACCGGCGGGCAGGGGATCTGGAGAGGCTGGTGGCCCGCGCCCGGGAGGCGTGCCACAGGGCAGCCGAGGGGAATCCCGACGACTCGGTGCCCTGGGTCTGCCGCCTGGCCCTGGCCGAAACGGACATGACGGGACGTCACCCGGAGCATCACGTGGCTCCGCCACCCCATGAGTATCTGCTGCCCGGCGGACCATGGGGCCTGCTGGGGGAAGCGCACCGACGGGATCCGTTCAACCGCGAGGCATGGCACCGCATGTCCCAGGCGCTTCAGGCCCGCCCGGGGCCGGCGGGCCGCCAGGCGGTCGCGACGGACTTCGCCCGCTGGACGGTCTCCTTCGCACCGCCCGACTCGCCCCTGCTTCTGCTGCCCCTCTACGCCAGAGTGCAGGAGCACCGGGAGCGACGGGACAACGGTGCCGAGGGCATGCTGAACCTCCTGTGGACCAGGGAGGACACCACTCGGTCCGTCACACAGGCATACGAGGGCTGGTTCCGGAAGTGCGATCCGGCCACCAGTTCCCAGATGGATCTGAACTACCTCGCCTACGCCTTGGTGCGGGGCGGCTTCGCCCACTGGGCCACCGAAGTGTTCGACGCCATCGGCGACTTCGCCACGCCCGCCCCGTGGCAGTACGACGCCCGGCACCCCGAGGACCGGTGGCGGAAGGTATTCGAGGAGGACCGCCACGCCTGCCTGAGATCCCGCCCGCGGTACACGGGAGAACGCCCGTGACCGCCGCCCCGGCCTCGCGGGCGGGCGCCGCCACGTCCCCCCGGCGGTCCGGCAGCCGCCCCGCCTGCACCCCCTTGTCCCAGCCTTCCTGTGCGGAGAACCCATGACCTCGGTAAGAACACCGCGCCAGCAGCAGTCGAACCCGGTCGACGACGACGCGGAGGACGCACGCATCCTCCAGTCGCTGGGCTACACCCAGCAACTGCACCGCCGGATGGGGGCTTTCGGTAACTTCTCGGCCTCCCTGTCGGTCATCTCGATCATGTCGGGGACCTTGCTGCTGTTCGGCTACGGGCTGAACTCGGGAGGCCCCGCGGTGATCACGTGGGGGTGGCTCGCCGTCGGTCCGCTGGTGCTGTGCCTGGCCGCCGCCCTGGCGGAGATCACCTCCCGCTACCCCACCAGCGGCGGCCTGTACTACATGGCCCGCCAGCTCGGCGGCGAGCGGTGGAGCTGGTACACCGGCTGGCTCAACCTCCTGGGCCTGCTCGGTGGGATCGCCGCCCAGGACTACGGCATCGCGACGTTCACCGCCGCCTGGATGAACCTGCAGTTCGGATACACGCCGGCCCCGGGCTCCCTGCTCGCCCTGTACGCGGTCATCCTCGCGCTGCACGCGGTCCTGAACCTCTTCGGCACCCGGCTGATGAACATCCTGACGTCCCTGAGCGCGTGGTGGCACCTGGCAGGGGCCGTCGTCATCATCGGTTCCCTGGCACTCGTGCCCTCCCACCACCAGTCGGCCGGTTTCGTCTTCTCCGAGTTCACCAACAACACCGGCTGGAGCGCGCCGGTGTACGTGATCCTCCTTGGCATGCTGCTGCCGGTCTTCGCCCTGGCCGGCTACGACACCTCGGCCCACCTGAGCGAGGAGACCAACCACGCCTCCGTCGCCGCGGCCCGCGGGATCTTCCGCTCGGTGGCGGTGTCCTGGATCGCCGGCGGCATCCTGCTGACCACGCTGCTGTTCGCCGTCCAGGACTACGCGACGACCCTGTCCGGACCGACCGGTGTACCGGTGGCGCAGATCCTTCTGGACGCGCTGGGCATGGCGGCGGCCAAGGCCCTGCTGCTGGTGATCATCGTGGCCCAGTTCCTGTGCGGCTACACCGTGACCGCCAGCGCCAGCCGGATGATCTACGCCTTCGCCCGGGACGGTGCCCTGCCCGGGTCGGGGCTCTGGAAGAAGATCAGCCGCCGCACCGCCATCCCCGCCAACGCGGTCTGGCTCGCGGTCGCCGTGGCCTTCGTGCTCGCGCTGCCGTCCTTGTACTCCCCGGCGGCGTTCGCGGCGGTGACCGCCATCTCGGTCGTGGGATTCACCTCGGCCTACGCCATCCCGGTGCTGCTGCGCCTGCTCCACCGCGACCGATTCTCCCCGGGGCCCTGGAACCTGGGGCGCTGGAGCCGGCCGATCGGCTGGGTGGCGGTGGTGTGGGCGGCCGCGGTCACGGTGCTGTTCCTGCTGCCGCAGAGCAGCCCGATCACCGCCACCACCTTCAACTACACCCCCGTCGCCGTCGTGGTGGCCTTCCTCATAGCGGCCCTGTGGCGACGCTTCGGACGCGACTCCTACCGCGTGCCCCGCTCGAGTTCTCCGACCGAGGACAGACAGTTCGAGGGCATCATCTGAGGAGGCGACACCGTATGCCGCACGCACAACGACACCAACCGACACCAACGACCCACGGGAGTACGGTGACTGGCCTCACGGAGTCCATCGAATCGGCGCAGCAGCTCGCTGTCGCCTGGCGGGCCCTGGTGCTCGACCGCGACGCGGACGCGGATGTCCGCGACCTTCCCGGCATCGCCGTCCGCTGGGCAGACCGCCCGTTCCCCTTCTACAACTGCCTCACCCTGACCGACTCAGGAGCAGGACCCGGCCTTCTCGCACAACGCCTGGGCCAGGCGGCGGACATCATGCGCGCGAAGAAGCACCCGGGCTTCCTGTGGCTTTTCGAGGACCTCCTCGACGACGAGGCCCGCACCGCGCTGACCACGGCGGCCGAGCAGGCCGGCCTGCAGTACGCCTTTCCCGGCACGGGCATGGCCGGAGACCTGCTGCCGATCCCCGACCCGGTCCACCCCGACCTGACGTTCGTGCGGGTGCGCACCGACGAGCACTTGCGCGCCTACGCGGACCTCCAAGCACGCGCCTACGGGTTCCCCCTGGAGCAATGCCGCGACAGCCTGGTCGGATCCGCGCACTGGAAGAGCACCATGTACGCCTACCTGGGCATGCGAGGCGACGTACCGGTGGCGTGCGCCGCGACGGTCGAAGCGGAGGGACGCCTCTTCGTCGCCTTCGTCGCCACCGACCCCCAATGGCAGCGCAGGGGCTACGGCGAGGCGGTCACGCGCAAGGCGCTGTACGAGGGTGCCCGAGCCACCGGGCTGACCCGCGCCACTTTGCACGCGACCGTCGCCGGGGCCCCCGTGTACCCGCGTATCGGTTTCAAGCCGAACACGCCCATCGGCTTCTACCACCTGATGGAGTGAGCCGACGAGGCCGGCCCGCGGGTGCGAGGCCGGCCTCAGGTCTCCCCCGCCCCCATGGCCCTGGACCGGCTCTCCGCCGCGGTCCGGGGCTCACTGCGTGACAGCGGCGGCGGAGACCAGTGTCGCAGCGGCGAGGCTGCCCCACAGGGCGGTCGGGCCGTGCGGGGCGAGCGCGGTGATGACCGCCGGGGAGACGGCGAGGCCGAGGCCCGTGGAGAGTTCGAAGCGGGCGAGGGTGCGGCCCAGGACACGGGCCGGGGCGAGGTGGGTGACGAGCGCGGTGGCGCTGCCCGCGTAGATGATCTCGCCGATCGTGCAGACCACGGACACCACGGCGACGGCCGGGGCGCCCCAGCCGCCGCCCAGTGAGGTGGCCGCGAGGAAGCCGAGGTAGGACGCGGTGAGCACCACGCCCGCGAGGGCAAGGACCGTCCGGCGGGGGAAGCGGGACAGCGTGACGGTGAGCGGGACCTGCAGGGTGACGACCAGGACCGTGTTGGCCACGAAGACGGCCGCCGACCACATCGGGGAGGCGTGCAGCTGGGTCACCAGGACCAGCGGGAGCGCGATCTCGGGGACGTTGAGGCAGAAGACGTAGACCACGTTGGCGGCGAGCAGGGCGCGCATGCGGGGTGCAGGTCCGTCGCCCGCGTCGTCCTTGTCGTGCTCGCCGTCCGTGCGGGTCGTGGCCGGGTGCGCGTGCAGGTGGACCGACCAGGCCAGGGCCGCCGCGGCGAGGTAGGCGAGTCCGGTGACGGCCGCCAGCGACTGCAGCGCGGTGGTGCCGCCCGCCAGGCAGGCGGTGGCGATGAGCGCGCCCACGCCCAGGGCGGCGTTGCGCAGGGCGCGGCCCGCCGCGAGGGCGGCGTCGCGGTCCCGGCCGTGGGCGATGGTGGCCACGAGAGCGGCGTGGGCGGCGGGCCATGCCTGGTTGCCGATGCCGAGGAAGAGCGCCGCCGTCGCGAACAGCCACACGTCTCCGGCCGGGGTGGCGAGGAGGAGGCCCACGCCCAGGACCCGCACCAGCATCGACGCCGCCACGACCGTGCTGCGTGCGCCCCGGTCCAGCCAGCGGCCCACCGCGGGCATGCACAGCAGGCCCGCGACGACGCCCGCCATCATGGCGATGCCGGTCAGCGGCGCGGACAGCCTCAGCACCAGCACCCCGTACAGCAGCAGGAAGGGCCGCAACAGGCCGGTGCCGAGCGCGTCCACGGCCAGGGCCACGGCGTAGCGGGGGCCTCCGGAAGCCCGTACGAGGGCACGGGGCTTGATCTTGGTGGTGGTTGCCATGGCGACAACGGTGCGGACGGCCACCCGGTCGGCCACGCCGCTTGACGGACATCGTCAAGCGACGCCGTCGCCGCGCTGCCGGTCGGTGATGATGGCCGGATGACGTTGAGGATCGACATCAGCGGACTGCCGTCCGAGGGCGTGCGGTTCGCCGCTTCGCCGCTGGCGGAGCTGACCGCGATGCTGCACGTGCTGGCCGAGCCCGGGCATCATCCGCAGCTCGCCGACTGGGCGGCGGACGTGTGGGCCGGGCTGCGGCCGGAGCTGGCCGAGCGGCTGCGGGAGGCGGAGTTCCTCTGGCGTTCCTCACAGGCCGACTTCCTGATCCCCGCCCGGCCCCGGCCGACCCTCGCCGAGGAGCTGGACGACGTGGACCGCATCGACGACGCGACGTATGTGACCGCCGCGCTCGTCACCACGTGCGGCGGCAACCGCGGCCTGGCCGTCTCTCCGTCGCCGCTCACCGACGCGACCGCGCGCGAACGGGCCCTGGAGCTGGCGCAGGCCCGCGGGGCGCGCCAAGAGGCGTTCGCGGAACGACTGTTGGCGGATCCGGCCGCGGTGCGGGCGCGGGTGCGCGACACCCTCGAGCAGTGCGTCGACGCCTTCTTCGACGCCGCCTGGGCGGACGTCTCCGTGCGGCTCGCCACCGATCTGCGCCTGAAGAACGACCTGTTGAGGCGGCAGGGCGTCGGGGCGGCGCTCGCCTCGGTCTCGGGTGCGGTCACGCTGGCGCCGGAGGGCGACTGCATCATCGTGGACAAGCTGCAGGACAAGGCGACCTCCGCCCAGGGCGGCGGCGTCACCTTCATTCCCAGCGCGTTCGGCCGCCCGCACCTGGTGGCGGTCCACGCACGCGGCTGGCAGCCGGTGGTGCAGTACCCCGTCCCCGAGCCGGCTCCCCCCACGGAACCGGTGTCCCTGGAAACCGTCACCCTGCGCCTCGAAGCACTCGCCCACCCGCTGCGGCTCCGCCTCCTGCGCACCCTGGCCCGCGGCCCGCACACCACCGGCGAACTGGCCCACGCCTGGGAGCTCTCCCTCCCGGAGGTCTCCCGCCACCTCACCGTCCTGCGCCGAGCGGGCCTGCTCACCACCCGCCGCCAGGGCCGCTACGTCCGCAACTCCCTGAACCTGCCCGAACTGACGGCCCTGGGCGACGATCTGCTGAAGGCGGTCCTGCGGTGAGCGGCAGCAGTGAGGGACAGCGGTGAGCGCCTCGATGCGGAGTGGCTGCGCGACTGGTGCGCACCGACCTCGACGGCACTCAGGGACGGCCGTGTCTCAGCTCTCCTCCACCCCGGTCAGCACCCCCGTGATCAGGCGGGTGGCGAAGTCACGGTCGTCGGCGATGCGATTGATGTGCTCCGCCAGCAGGAAGGCGGTCGCCTCCAGGGGGTTCATCTCGGCCCCTGTCCACTCTCCGTACTGCTTGCGCCACAGGCTCGGGCTCAGGCCCGTACCGCCCGCGACGAGCAGGCCGGCCATCGTGGGGATGGCCTCGGGGCGGATGCTCTTGGGCATCATGCGCATCGAGGCCACGAGGCTGGGCACCACGTACTCGATGACGTCCTTGTCGTGGTCCTCGTAGGTCATCCGCAGCCACTGCATGAACATGTAGATCAGCGTGCACACGCCGTCCAGCATGTCCTCGACGCCTTCGGGGCCGAGGGACTCGGTGAACTGGGCGACCAGTTCCTGCTGTTCGGGGTCCGGCTTCGTCCTGCCGTCGTAGATGGCCTTGAGCTGAGAATCGATGACCATGAGCGCCGCGCCCACGTCGCCGGCGGGTGCGTACTCGGGGCCACAGGGCGATGACACAGGATCCTCCTCGTGTGACCGCGCCGGGCAGCGGCCCCATCGCAACGTACCAACTCAGGGCAAGCCACCGGAACTTGGCGAGCGATCGGTTGCCCGCGCCCGCGCCAACGCGCCCCGTGCGCGCTCCGGACGCGCCCGGCGGGAGCCGTCCGCGCCGCGACCGCCCGCCGCGCTAGGGGAAGAAGCGGCCCGCGCTCGGGTGGTCCTGGGCGCCGTCCACACAGATGTTGGCGCCGTTGATCCCGCCCGCCCGCGGCGAGAGGAGGAAGCAGGCGACGTCCGCCACTTCCCGCACCTCGACCAGCCGCCCGCGGGGGAAATCGTCGCGGGCGAACGCCTCGTACTGTTCGGGCCGGTTGTCCCGGAACCAGGACCAGCCGCCGCCCTCGAAGATGACGGAGCCCGGACTGAGCGCGTTCACCCGGATGTTGCGGGGGCCCAGCTCCTGGCCCAGCGTGGCGGCGAGGTGGATCTCCGCCGCCTTCGCCGAGGCGTACGAGGACTTGGGGCCCGGCTTCCACCCGGTGATCGACGCCACGACGATCGCACTGCCCCCGCCGCGCCGCTCGAAGTGGGGCACCGCGGTGCGCAGGGCGTGGGCGGCGTGCAGCACGTTCAACTCGTAGGTCCGCAGCCAGTCTTCGGGCGTCGACTCCAGCAGCCCTCCCCCTTGTGCGCCGCCAGCGTTGGCCACCAGCAGGTCGAGCCCGCCCATCCGCCCGGCCGCCTCGTCGACGGCGCGCGCGAGCGCGTCCGGGTCGGTGACGTCCGCCTGGATGCCGGGCAGTCCGCACCCCTCGAGCCGTTCCCGGTCCCGCCCGCAGACGGTGACCACGGCCCCTTCGTCCTGCAGCGCCCGGCCGATGGCCAGACCGATGCCGCTGCTGCCTCCGGTGATGAAGGCCGTCTTCCCCGCAAGTCCCAGATCCACGGCGGCAGCCTGTCAGTTGACGCCTTCGCGATCAATGCGAGGGTCCCTGCGTCATGGACGGCGCGCCCTGCCCGGTGTCACGAGGCATCGGCTACGGGACTTCTACGCCTACAGGATCACTTCGACGAGCCCGGCGTGCGCCCCTGCCCCTGCCCCTGCCCCTGCCCCTGCCCCTGCCCCTGCCCCGTGAACATGTCGATCAGGCCGTAGGGTGCGTCGTCGCCGAACATGAGGGCGAGTTGGCGGACGGCGTCGTCGGCCTCCTTGGCGCTGCGGGGGAACATGGCCTGCTCGTACGCGGTGAGCGCGGCCTCGGTGTCGTCGGGGTGCGCGGCGAGAGACGTGGCGAGTTCGGCGCCGTCGAACATGGCCAGATTGGCGCCCTCGCCGGACGGGATCATGAGGTGCGCGGCGTCACCGATCAGGGTCACGCCGGGTATCCGCTCCCACCGGTGTCCGGTGGGCAGGGTGTGCAGGGGGCGCAGGACCGGGGCGGTCTCCCCGTCGGTGATCAGGGCGGTGAGCTCCGGGGCCCAGCCGTCGAACTCCCGGGCGATGCGGGCCGCGGCCGCGGCGGCGTCGGTGAAGTCGACGGCGGCGAACCAGTCCAGCGGCCTGGTGAGCGCGACGTAGGTGTGCAGGGTCCCGCCGCTCTCCCGGTGCGCCTGGATGCCCTTGCCCGGGGCGAGCGCGTACATCGCGCCGTCGCCGACGGCCTTCGCGGTGGCCGCGTGCCGGGTGTCGGCGTCGTAGAGGTAGGTCTCGACGAACGACGTACCGGCGTAGACGGGGGTGGCGTCGGACAGCAGGGGGCGGACCCGCGACCAGGCGCCGTCCGCGCCGACCAGCAGGCCGGTGACGACGGTGGTGCCGTCGGCGAAGGCCACCTCGTGGCGGCCGTCGCCGAGGGCCCGGACGCCGCTGACCTTGTGGCCCCAGCGGACGGTGCCGTCCGGGAGCGAGTCGAGCAGCAGCCGGCGCAGCTCGCCGCGGAGCACTTCGGGGCGTCCTCCCGCGCCGTCGTCGGGTTCGTCGAGCAGGACGGTCCCGTCCGCGGCGAGGGCCCGCGATGCCTCCCGTCCCTCCAGGACGAGGCCGCGGAACTCCTCCATCAGGCCGGCCGCCTCGAGGGCGAGCTGGCCGTTGTGGTCGTGGATGTCGAGCATCCCGCCCTGGGCGCGGGCCATCGGGGAGGGCTCCGCCTCGTAGACGGTGGACGGGATGCCGTGGACGTGCAGGACGCGGGCGAGCGTGAGGCCGCCGAGTCCGGCGCCGATGATCGTGACGTGCGTGGTCATGGTGACTCCTCGGGGTGGGGAGGCCGGCCGGTGGGGCCCGGACGACTCTCTGGAACGTCGTTCCATGACTCATGTTGGAACAACATTCCAGACGTGTCAAAATGGCGGCATGACAACGCGGACGCGCCGGACACAGCGGCGCACAGAGGCGCTCTCACGCGAGCGCATCGTCGAGGCGGCCGTCGAGCTGCTCGACACGGCGGGCGAGGGCGGACTGACCTTCCGGGCGCTCACCGAGCGCCTCGCGACCGGGCCCGGGGCGATCTACTGGCACGTCGCGAACAAGGGCGAGCTGCTCGGCGCGGCGACCGACGCCGTCGTCGCCGACGCCGTGTCCGGCGCGCCCTCCGCGTCCCCGGACTCGCCGCAGGAGGGGATCCGCGCCGTCGCGCTCGGCCTGTTCGACGCGATCGAGGAGCACCCGTGGCTCGCCACGCAGCTCGCCGTGCAGTTCGCGCGCAGCCCCGGCGAATCGGTGGCGCCGCGGATCTTCGAAGGCATCGGCCGCCAGGTCCGCGCACTGGGAGTGCCCGAGGCCAGTTGGTTCACGGCGACGTCGGCGCTGGTGCACTACATCCTCGGCGCGACCAGCCAGAACGCCACGAACACGGCGAGCGCACACGACCTCGGGCCGGACGCGGACCGCGCCGGCTTCCTCGACACCGTGGCGACGGCGTGGGAGGCCCTGGACCCCGAGGACTACCCCTTCACCCGGGCCGTCGCCGACCAGATGCACGACCACGACGACCGCGAGCAGTTCCTGACCGGAATCGATCTCGTCCTCACCGGCATCACCGCGCTGCACCCGGGAGAGGGCGGCAAGAAGGAGGGCGGGCTGATGTGAGAGGGCGGGCCGCCCCTGTCGTACGGGCGTGTCCGGCTCTCTCCCCCGCCTCGCTCAGGACGCCTCGGCCGGCTGCCCCTGCGACGCGGGCTGCCGCGCGTCGTCGTACTCGGCGCGGGCGGACTTGAGCAGCTGGCGCCAGGAGGTGACGGTAGGGCGGCGGCGCAGCAGCGCGCGGCGTTCGCGCTCGGTCATGCCGCCCCACACCCCGAACTCGATGCGCTGGTCCAGCGCATGGGCCAGGCACTCGGTCCGCACCACGCACCCCGAACAGACCCGCTTGGCACTGGACTGAGCGGCGCCCTCGACGAACAGTTCGTCCGGATCCGTCGTGCGGCATGCCGCGCGCTCCCACCACGTGTCCCTGCTGCCTGCCACTGCCCACCCCTTTGATCCATCGGCTACTGACCCCAGTTGGCGGGTGACTGTACGGCACCCGCACGCAAGGAGCAGCCCATCACCAGTGGTTGAACAGCGAGTTACCGCCATCTTCAAACACCCGATGCCGGGTGAGCTCAGGCGTCGAGCGCGTGCCCGGTCGTCGCGTCGACGTGGTCGGGGATCTCGTCGTGGCGGTCGCCGACCGTCGGTGTGCCGGTGGGCTCGAAGAGGAGGATCGCGGCGCCCTTGGGCGCGTACGGCTTGTGTTCCGTGCCGCGCGGGACGGTGAAGACCGACCCCTTGGGGAGGTGCACCGTGCGCTCCCCCGCGGTCTCGCGCAGCGAGATGGACAGCTCGCCGTCGAGCACCAGGAAGAACTCGTCGGTGTCGTCGTGGACGTGCCAGAGGTGTTCGCCCTCGACCTTGGCGACGCGTACGTCGTAGTCGTTGACGCGCGTGACGATGCGCGGGCTCCACAGGGCGTCGAAGGAGGCCAGGGCCTTGCCGAGGGCGATGGGTTCATTGGTCATGAGGGGATCCTCGCCGGTTGAGCGGGGTCTGCGCGAGTGCTAGGCATCGCATATGACGCAAGATTCCTCGCACGCTTCGAGTGCCACCCACGGCACGGATGCGGCACCCCTCCACCGGGTGGTCGTGATCGTGGACGAGAACTCGAACCCCTTCGAACTCGGCTGTGCAACCGAGGTGTTCGGCCTGCGCCGCCCCGAACTCGGCCGCGAGCTCTACGACTTCCGCCTCTGCTCGCCGAGGCCGCGCACGCCGATGCGAGACCGCTTCTTCACGCTCAGCGGAGTCGCGGGCCTGGAGGCGGCCGATGCGGCGGACACCGTGATCGTCCCCAACCGGCCCGACGTCGAGGTGCCGCGCCGCACGGCCGTGCTCGACGCCGTGCGGCGCGCGCACGAGCGCGGCGCGCGCCTGGTCGGCTTCTGCAGTGGGGCGTTCACGCTCGCCGAGGCCGGGGTGCTCGACGGGCGCCGGGCCACCGCGCACTGGCAGTGGGCGGGCTCCTTCCGCGAGCGCTTCCCTTCGGTACGGCTCGAAGAGGACGTGCTGTTCGTGGACGACGGCGACATCCTCACCGCCGCGGGCAGCGCCGCCGCCCTCGACCTCGGGCTGCACATCGTCCGCCGCGACCATGGTGCGGAGGTGGCCAATTCCGTCAGCCGGCGTCTGGTCTTCGCGGCCCACCGGGACGGCGGGCAACGGCAGTTCATCGAGCGCCCCCTGCCCGACCTGCCGGACGAGTCGCTGGCGCCGATCCTGGCGTGGGCCCAGGAGCGGCTGGACTCGCCGCTCACCGTGTCCTGCCTGGCGGCCCGCGCCGCCGTCAGCCCGGCGACCCTGCACCGTCGCTTCCGCGCACAGTTGGGCACGACACCGCTGGCGTGGCTCACGGGCGAACGGCTCGCCCTGGCCTGCCGGTTGATCGAGCGGGGCGAGTCCCGCTTCGAGGTGGTCGCACGCCGCAGCGGGCTCGGCACCGCGGCCCATCTGCGCGCCCTGATGCGCCGCGAGACCGGCCTCACCCCTTCGGCATACCGGAATCGGTTCGGCCCGTCGAACACGGCTCGGGCTGCGGACGGCAGCGATGCACTGCTGCCGAACTAGGCCGTCGCACGCCGGACGTGGTAGTTCCAGCGCGCGAGCGACCGGACGACGTTCGCGGCGCCGATGGGGTTGGCGCTGTGGACGTAGACCGTTCCGATGCGGAAGGGGTGACCGCTGAAGGCGGCCTCTTCCAGCAGGGTCACCACGGGCATGATGGTGTCGTCGCCGCCGAGATCGTGGTCGAGCCAGAGCTCGTCGATGAAGACATCGCGGTGCTCGTGCAGGAGCTCGATGCCTTCGCGGCTGGTGCGGGCGATCCGGGTCGCTCCGGGGAGCGGCCGGAGGTCATCGATGCCGAGGATGACGGGCGTCGGCAAGGCGGGGTCCACATACACGTGATCATCATTGCAGGTGGAAGGGAGCGGCTCACGAGGGCGTCATCGCCCGGCTGACGGCGCGCGCAGCCTCCCCGACCGCCGCTGCGAGACGCTCCTGCGGGGCACTGCCCGTGCGGGCCGTCACGGTCACCACCGCCACCGGTCGCGCGGAGGACACCACCACAGGGGCGGCGACGGCGAGTTGGCCGCGGCGGTGCTCCTCGTGCGCGGTGGCGAGGCCGCTGGTGCGGACCCGGCCGAGCTCGGCGTGGAGCAGCCGTGGCACGGTCACCGTGTGCGGGGTGTACCGGGTCGGCGGGGCGGCACCGTCCAGGGCGACGAGGCCGTGGGCCAGCAGGACCTTGCCCGCGGCGGTGGCGTGCGGGGGCAGGCGTTCGCCGCTGACCAGGAGCAGCGCGGCGCCGTCCGACGCCACGGCGATGTCGGCGTGGCCGCCGGTGCGGGCGGACAGGGCGCGCAGGGCCGGGAGAGCCGCGTCGAGCAGCCCGCGCGGGCAGGGCGCGGCGGCGCCGAGCGCCCGGATGCGTGTGCCCAGTCGGTACGAGCCGTCCGAGGCCCGTTCGAGCCCGCCCCATGCGGCCAGTTCGCGCGCCATGCGCAGAGCCGTCGGCAGCGGCAGGCCGGTGCGCCGCGCGATGTCGGTGAGCCGCAGCGTGTCGGGGCCCTCCGCGAACGCGTCGAGCACCGCGAAGATCCGCCCCGCCACGCTCTGGCCCATGCCGTCCACCGCCCTTTGTCCGTACGGGGTTTCACTCAGCGAAAGCGGCCCGTTGCCGCCACGCGACCCCGCGCTTCAAGGTCAACACATGACACTCGATCTCTCTTCCGACGAGCTTCTCTCCACCACCCGCGCGGTCCGGCACCGCCTCGACTTCGACCGTCCCGTCGCCCGTGAACTCCTGGAGGAATGCGTGGACTTGGCGGTCCAGGCACCGACCGGGCGCAACCGGCAGCGCTGGCACTTCGTGATCGTCACCGACCCCGGGCAGCGGGCCGCCCTCGCCGACGCTTGGCGTGCAGGGGTGCAGAGCCCCGGCGTCTCACCGCAGTTGCGCGCGCGGGACGTGCGCCGCATGGACGTCGCGCCCGGCGTCATGAACCGGGTCTTCTCCGGCTCCTCCTACCTCTTCCGGCGACTGCACGAGGCACCCGCCCTCGTGGTCCCCTGCGTCGAGGGCCGCACCGAGGACGCCGAGGTCGTGCACCAGGCCGGGACCTGGGGTTCGATCCTGCCCGCCGTCTGGAGCTTCGCGCTCGCGGCCCGCGCCCGCGGTCTCGGCACCTGCTGGACGACGGGCAACCTCGCCAACGAGAAGGAGGTGGCCCGCCTCCTGGGCATCCCGTACGGCGACGTGATGCAGGCGGCGCTGCTCCCCGTAGCGCACACCCTCGGCACGGACTTCAGGCCGGCGCGGCGGGTGCCGCGCGCGGAGGTGCTCCACTGGGACCGTTGGTGACGCCTCCGGCCACCTGTCGGCGAGCGGGGCAGCCACCACCATGTGGCAACCAGGGAGGGCACCATGGCGCCATGGAATCGATCCTCGCCCGACTCCCCGCCGCCTTCTGGACCACTCCCTACGTCGGCTCACGCTTCCCGGGAGCGGCAGCCGTGCGGGAGCTGCCCGGACTCGGCGCGGGGGCGAATTGCCAGCTGTTCGCCTACGAGGTGCTCCGCCACTTCGGCCTGTCCCCCGCGCCGCTGCGCTCCAGCGAGTTGTGGGACGACACGCACTCCACCGTCCACGTGGCGGAACCAGAAACCCTCGACCTCCTGCTCTTCAACGGCTCCGCCGCCGCCTACGGCGCGCACGTCGGCGTGTGGGCCGGTGACGACGCGGTCCTGCACCTCTGTGCGGAGGTCGGGCGTCCGGCCGTATGGACTCTGGAGGACTTCGCGGCGCGCGAGCGGTACCGGGTGCTGTTGGGAGTCAAGCGGGTGCGTGGGTGCGCTGCTCGCGGTTGCGCCTGAGTGCGCGTACTCACTTCGATTGCGTCACTTGCCCCTGACGCGGACGGCTCGTGGTCTCGACGATGGGGTCTTCGTCATGTGTGGAGGGAACCCATGGGCTGTGACCTGCAGCTGCGCACCGCTGCTCCGGAGGATCTCGAGTGGATCCACGAACTGCGTCATCGTGTGTATGCGGAGGAGTTGGGCCAGCACGCGCCGGATCCGGCCGGGCTGCTGCGCGACGGGCTGGACGGGGAGAACGTCTATCTCGTCGCGGCGCGCGGAGCGACCCGCATCGGGTTCGTGAGTGTGACCCCGCCATGGCTCGGGCGGTACTCGCTGGACAAGTATCTGAGCCGGGACGAGCTGCCGTCGCTCGACGAGGACGACCCGTTCGAGGTGCGCATCCTGACCGTGGAGCCGCGCTGGCGGTCCACCGTCGCGGCGCCGCTGCTGATGTACGCGGCGTTGCGCTGGATCGCCTCCCGGGGTGGCCGCCGGGTGGTGGCGATGGGGCGCACCGAGCTGCTCGACATGTATCTGGCGGCCGGTCTGCGCCCGGTGGGCCGCACGGTCCGCTCCGGTGCGGTGTCGTTCGAGGTGCTGACCGGGGGCGTCGTCGAGCTGACGCGGGGCACGCTGGAGCGGCACGGCGCCACGCTGCGGCGCCTGGCGGACTCCGTGGACTGGCGCCTTGACATGCCGTTCGCGCCGGGGCCCGACGGCTGCGAGCACGGCGGGGCGTCGTTCACCGCCATCGGTACGGACTTCCGCAGCCTCCATCGGCGTCAACAGGTCGTCGCGGCCGATGTGTTGGACGCCTGGTTCCCGCCCGCTCCCGGCGTGCGGGCGGCGCTCGCGCAGGATCCGGAGTGGGCCGCGCGCACCTCGCCTCCGACCGGCGCCGAGGGACTGCTGGCGGAGATCGCCGCGGCGCGGGCGCTGCCGGTGGCGGCGCTCGCGGTGGGGACCGGTTCCTCCGACCTGATCTTCCGGGCGTTCGGGCAGTGGCTGACCCCGGACAGCCGGGTGCTGCTCATGGACCCGGGCTACGGCGAGTACGCCCACGTCACGGAGCGGGTGATCGGCTGCCGGGTGGACCGGTTCCGGCTGCGGCGCGAGGACGGCTGGCGGATCGATCCCGTCCGGCTGTCCGCCGTCGTCCGCTCCGGCCGCTACGACCTCGTGGTGGTGGTCAACCCGAACAATCCGACGGGACGTCACGCACCGGCCGCACAGCTGCGCGAGGTCATCGCGGCGGCGCCGAGCGGCACCCGCTGGTGGATCGACGAGGCATACCTGGGCTACGTCGACGCCGGCCTGGAGGAGTCGCTCGCGGGCCTCGCCGCGACCGACCCGCGGGTGGTGGTCTGCAGTTCGCTGTCGAAGATGTACGCGCTGTCGGGCATGCGGGCCGCGTACCTGGTGGCCGAGCCGGGCACCGCGGCGCGGCTGCGCCGCTGGACCCCGCCCTGGCCGGTCAGCCTCCCGGCACAGCTGGCCGCGGTGGCGGCGCTGCGCGACCCGGCGTACTACCGCGACTGCTGGGCGCGCACCCATGAGCTGCGCCGCCAACTGGCCGCAGCCCTGAGGGAGTTGGACGCGTCTGTGGTCGTCGAGGAGGGCGTGGCGAACTTCGTCAGCGTGACCCTGCCGCCCGACGAAGGGCCGAGCGCCGCGCGCCTGGTCGCCGCGTGCCGCCGCCACGACGTGTACCTGCGCGACCTCTCCCCCTTGTCGCCACGGTACGAAGGGCGCACCGTGCGCATCGCGGTCCGGGACACCGCCGAGAACGCGCGCATCGTGGCCGCGTGCCGGGCCGCCCTGGACGAGCTGCGGCCGGGCACGAAACCCCTCGAATCCCTCGCTCCTGTGCCCTCTCCGTCTCGCCTCGCCGAGTCCGTTCAGTGACGACCGTGGCCTCTCTGGCGCCTTATCTGGGCGGGGCGTTGGTGCTGGGCGGGGTCGGGGTGGCGGCGTCCCGACGCCGTGAGCTGATGATCCGGTGGTGCTGCTGGGCGGTCGGGGTGCCCCTGGTGACCGCCGCGTTCTGGTGGGGGCAGCCAGGGATCGCGGCGGTCGCCGCCGTGGCCGGGGTCGTGGCGGTGCTGGAGTTCGGCGGGCTGCTGCGCCTTCCCCGTGCGGACCAGGTGGTGCTGGCCGCGGCGGTGGCGGGTGTCGTGGTGGCTGCCTGGCTGGCGCCGGGGCAGGTGCTGCGCGTGGTCGCGATCGGGGCGCTCGCGGTGGCCGCGGTGCCGCTGGTGTCGGGCGACGCCGACGACGGTCTGCGCCGGTTGAGCTCCGGCCTCCTCGGGCTTGCCTGGCTCGGCGTCCTGGCCGCGCTGGTGCCGCTCGGGGCCGACGGGCTCGCGCTGTTCGTGGCGGTCTCGATCGCCGACATCGTGGCGTACTTCGCGGGTCGGCGCCTCGGCGGGCCGCGCCTGTCCCCGCTGTCGCCGGCCAAGCGGTGGAGCGGGACGCTGGCCGGGGCCGCGGCCGGTCTCGGCGTGCTGGCCGTACTCTCCGCACTGAGCTGGCCGATGGCGGTCGCGGTGGCCGTCGGCGGCCCGGTCGGCGACCTGCTCGAATCGATGGTCAAGCGGGGTGCGCGAACGAAGGACGCGGGCAGCTGGCTGCCCGGCTCCGGCGGGCTCCTGGACCGGATCGACTCGCTGCTCGTCGCGCTGGCCGTACTGCTCGTGCTCCGGTGAACGTGGTCGGGCGCCCGGCCGCCGACGCGGGCAGGCCAACTCCCCCATGAGCCGCTACGGACGCAGCACGCAGCACGTACCCCGAGAACCGCATGGGGAACGCCCTGCACAGGGCGCTCGGTCCGCTCAGCGCGACCTCGCCCGCGCGCACGATGTCCGACCAGGAGCGCTCGCCCAGCCAGTACTCGGTCAGCGCCCGCAGATCGGCGGCCACGCGCAGGGCCGTCCCGAAGCCGCCGTCGTCCGCGCACAGGTCCACGCCCGCGCGCGCGACGTGCAGGAAGTACGGTCCGGTGTCCGCGCCGCGGAACCTCAGCTCGACCACGACGCGGCCGACCGGGAGCGTTCGGGCACGACGCGGCGAGGGCAGACCCCGCAGGTGCCCATGGGGACGGTCCAAGGCGGCTCTCTGACAACCCTGCTCGACTCGGCGCTCGCTGCGGGGCATGGGAACGGCGATCCACGTGGGCCGCACGATCGGCACCGCCGAGGCGCAGGCCGTCGGGGTGGACGACGGGAAGCTGTATGCCCGTGCGACGACGACCTGCGCCGTCTTCGCGCGTCAGGACTTCACGAGCACGGCGCGCGTGTAGAGCAGGCCGAACCCCCGGCGCTGGGCGTTCTGTTGGGACGTGGACGCGGGCTGGGTGGTGATGACCGCGAGATCGCAGCCCTGCGCGGCGGCCTCCGCGAGGCGGACCGCCAGCAGCGCGCTCTGCACACCGCGTCGGCGGTACGCGGGCAGGGTGGCGGCACCCGTGAGCTGGGCGATGCCCTCGCCGATGCGCATGCTGGCGCCTCCTGCCACCGCCCCGTCGACCCGGGCGACGTAGCGGCGCATCCCGGAGGCGGCCGTCATGTCGCGCACGGCGCGCTCCAGGATGTCCCGGGGGAACTCCTCGTGCGACGGGACGCCCTGGGTGTCGGGGGCCGCGAAGCCGCCCACCACCGCGTCCAGCCACTCCGCGAGGCCGTCCTCGCCGCTATGCCGTACCTCGACGCCGGGGGTCCGAGGTGGCGCGCATTCCCCGGGCGACGCGGAGCGACCTTCTGCGCCGCCTCCCGGCCTCAAGGCGCGGCCCAGGACGTTCTCGAAGCCGACCAGACGGTAGCCGCGGGCGGTGAGCACCTCGCCGAGCGCGGGGTCGGCGAGGTGCGCCAGCTCGACCTGGACCGGCACGCCCCGGGCCGCGAACTGCCGCTCGACCGCGCCGAGTTCGTCGGCACCCGGCACTCCGGCGAAGCCGAGCCCGGCCACCTTGTTCAGGGGCGAGCCCTCCTCCGTACAGCAGGCGACGCCGCCCGCGAGCGGGGTGACGAATCCGTTGTCCCCTGCCGTGTCGGCTCCCTTGTCCGCGCCGATGCGGGCGAGGGCTGCCCGGCTGCCGGTCGCGATCAGCTCCGCCTCGGCGCGCTCGATGCGCTCGCCGAGCGCGAGGTCACAGAACAGCGGGCCTGCGTCGTATGCCATGATCCGACCCTAACCGGCCCCGGATCGGGACGGCGCGTCCACCGTGGAGCCGAGGAGGGGCGCGGGGAGGGGCACGGTCAGGCATGGACATCCGGCAGCTGTCGTACTTCCTGGCGGTCGTCGACCGCGGCGGGTTCAACCGGGCCGCCTCGGCGCTGTATGTGTCGCAGCCCTCGCTGTCGCAGGCCGTCCGGTCGCTCGAGCGTGACCTGGGGACGGATCTCTTCCATCGGATCGGGCGCCGGGCCGTGCTCACGGAGGCGGGCCGGGCGCTCATCGAACCGGCCCGCGAGGCCGTACGGAGCCTGGAGACCGCCCGGGCGAGTGTGGCGTCCGTGCACGAACTGCGCGAGGGACGGCTCGACATCGCGGCGATGCCGTCCCAGGCGGTCGAGCCGCTCACCACGCTGATCCGGTCCTTCGCCGAGCGGTATCCGGGCGTGACCGTGGCGGTCAAGGCGGCCTTCACCGCCCGCGACGTCGTCGACGCGGTGCGGACGGGGGCCGGGGAGCTGGGCCTGCTGGCGTCCGCCGGTGCCGGGCCGGACCAGGAGGTCCGGGCGCATGTGCTGGGCGAGCAGCGGTTCGTGCTGGTGGTCCCGCCCGAGGGGCCCTTCGCCGGGCGACGGGCTGTGCGGTGCGAGGAGTTGGCGGGTCAGCGGCTGATCGTCGGGCAGCCGGGGACGGGGATGCGGGCGTACGTGGATTCCCTGCGGGACCAGGGCGTCGACTTCAGTGTCGCGGCCGAGACCGAGCACCGCGTGGCGCTGCTGCCGCTGGTCCTTGCCGGGGTCGGGCTCGCGGTCGTGACCGAGTCGTGGCGGGAGATCGCCCGGCGGACGGGGGCCGTCGTCCTCGACATCGAACCCGCGACCGCGCTGTGCGTGTCGCTGGTCAGCCGTCGTGGGGTGCTGTCTCCGGCGGCCGCAGCGTTCTGGGAGACCGCGCGGTCGGTCCCGGCCGACGGCTGACCCGTGAACACTGTGGGCCCCTATAGGTGGGGCCTATAGGTGGGGCCTATAAGGCAGATCCGCATTCCGTCTTGGACGCGTCCGTCGGCGCCTTGCTGGAATCGACGGCATGACCGACCACCGCATCGCTCTCATCCCCGGCGACGGCATCGGCGCCGAAGTGCTGCCTCCCGCGCAGCAGGTGCTCGACGTCCTCGGCCGCCGCCACGGCTTCGGCCTGACCTACACCGCGTACGACGACTGGTCGTGCGAGCGGTATCTGCGCGAGGGCGCCATGATGCCCGCGGACGGGCTCGACCAACTCCGCGACAAGGACGCCATCCTGCTGGGCGCGGTGGGCAGTCCGCGGATGCCCGACCACGTCTCGCTGTGGGGGCTGCTCATCCCGATCCGGCGGAGCTTTCGGCAGTACGTGAACCTCCGGCCCATACGGGTCTTCGAAGGCATCGACAGTCCGGTGCGGGGCGCACGGCCCGGTGAGGTCGACTTCGTCGTCGTACGGGAGAACGTCGAGGGCGAGTACAGCCAGGTCGGCGGGCGCCACAACACCGGGTTCCCCGACGAAATGGCCGTCCAGGAAGCCGTGTTCACCCGGGCCGGTGTCACGCGCGTGCTGGACCACGCCTTCGCGCTCGCCGCGCAGCGCAAGGGCCGCCTGACGTCGGCGACGAAGTCGAACGGCATCGTGCACACCATGCCGTTCTGGGACGAGCTCGTGGCCGAGCGGTCCGCTTCCTTCCCGCAGGTCGGCTGGGACCAGGAGCACATCGACGCGCTGGCGGCGAAGTTCGTCCTCGAACCGGACCGGTTCGACGTCGTGGTCGCCTCGAACCTCTTCGGCGACATCCTCAGCGACCTCGCCGCCGCGGTGGCCGGTTCGATCGGCATCGCCCCGGCGGCCAATCTCAACCCGGATCGGGAGTTCCCCTCGATGTTCGAGCCCGTGCACGGGTCGGCTCCCGACATCGCCGGGCGGGGCATCGCCAATCCGCTGGGCGCGATCTGGTCGGCGGCGATGATGCTCGACCATCTCGGGCACGCGGACGCGGCCAAGGACGTCACCGACGCGATCGCCGCGGTCCTGGCGAAGACCGATGTGCGCACCCGTGACCTGGGCGGCACCGCCACGACGTCGGAGTTCACCGAGACGTTCCTCGAGCTCCTCTGACCTGTCGGCCCCACGAGGAGAGATGCCATGGCAGCGTCCGATCCCCCCGCGCAACGCCCCGCACCACCCTCCGCGCCCGCGCCCGCGCCGCCGCGTGCCGAAGCGTCCCGGAGACCCTGGTACCGGCAGCTCTACGTCTGGGTCCTGACCGCCATCGTGACGGGCATCCTCACCGGGTGGCTGTGGCCAGCGACGGGCTCGGCGCTGGAGCCGGTCGGCACGACCTTCGTCTCCGCGATCAAGATGCTGATCGCGCCGATCGTCTTCCTGACGATCGTGGGCGGGATCGGCAGCGTCGACAGTCTCGGCCGGGTCGGCCGCGTCGGCCTGAAGTCCCTGCTCTACTTCCAGGCCGGCACGCTGGCCGCCCTGCTCGTCGGGCTGGTCGCCGTCAACGTCTTCCAGCCCGGCGCCGGTGTCCACGCGGACCCCGGCACGCTCCGCCTCACCGGAGACGCCGGCCAGTACGTCAAGGAGGGCGAGGCGCAGGGCTGGTGGCACTTCCTCACCGACCTGGTGCCCACCAGCGTGGTCGGGGCGTTCGCCGAGGGCGACATCCTCCAAGTCATCTTCTTCTCCGTGCTCTTCGGGGTCGCGCTCAAGGCCGTCGGCCCGGTCGGTGAGCCCGTCGTCGACGGCATCCACCGCCTCAGCGCCGTCGTCTTCAAGATCCTTCAGTACGTGATGCTGGCCGCGCCCGTCGGTGCGTTCGGGGCCATGGCGTACACCATCGGCACGTACGGGATCTCGACGCTCACCAGCCTCGGACAACTCATCGGGCTCTTCTACGGAACGTCCGCGTTCTTCGTGGTCGTCGTCCTCGGTGCGATCACCGCCGCGATCAGGATCAACATCTTCCGCCTCCTCGCCTACCTGCGCGAGGAGTTCGTCCTGGTCCTCGGCACCTCGTCGTCCGAGAGCGCCCTGCCCCGGCTGATGGAGAAGCTCGAACGGCTCGGCATCCGCCGGGACATCGTCGGCCTCACCGTCCCCACCGGCTACTCCTTCAACCTCGACGGCAGCTCCATCTACCTCTCCCTGGCGGCCATCTACATCGCCCAGGCCACGGACACCCCACTGAGCATCGGCCAGCAGCTCGGCCTCCTCGCGATCATGCTGCTCACGTCCAAGGGTTCGGGCGGCGTCACGGGAGCGGGCTTCATCGCGCTCGCCGCCACGCTGTCCAGCGTCGGCACGGTGCCCGCCGCCGGGATCATGCTCATCTTCGGCATCGACAAATTCATGTCGGAGTGCCGCGCCCTGACCAACCTCGCGGGCAACAGCGTCGCCACGCTGGTGGTCGCGCGATGGGAGAACGCGCTGGACACGGCGCGCGTCAACGAGGTGCTGCGCACCGGCAGTTCAGGTCGTCAACCCGTCCGGGAACGGGGACGGAGCTCGGATCAGGAGGAGGGAGAAGACTCATCCGATCTGGCGAGGGTCACGCGCTAGAGGGCGTCGTCGCCAGGCTCGAACTGGTGCCGTCCAGCTCACGTACCCAGCACACCGGGAACGTCTGCGGGACCCAGCCGGGCGATGAGCAGGTGCAGGTCCGCTGGGGCAGCGGCCAGGCGGACCCGGGTGTTCTCGTCCTGGGTGTCCTGGAGGTCCGCGACGTACCAGGTCGATGAGACCTCCTCCGTCGGAAGCGGGCGGCGCATGCCTTGTACGCGTAGCCGCTCCAGCGGGATGGCGTGGGCGCCGAAGCGGCCCGGGCCCGCGTGCGGGACCACGGCCATCGGGCCGGCGCCGAGCACGACGTGGGTGCCGAGGAGGTTGGGGTTGTAGGGCGTGCTGTCCAGGAAGCGGGCCTTGATGAAGACGTCCTCGCCCGCTGGGACGGGGCGGGGGCGGGAGGGCAGGCGTCGGCCCGTGGCCCACCAGGCCACCCCTGTGAGTGCCAAGGTTCCCGCAGCGCAGCATGCCGCCGCCGGGAGTGCGATCGCGTCGGCGGGGCGGACCGCGGCCAGCGTCACGGACCACACCCACGTGAAGCCGAGAGGCAGGAGGAAGGGCAGGCCGGTGGGGGTCAACGAGGCGTCCGGGCCGACCGGTTGGCCGTGCTTCCGGCGCCGGGCGAGCGAGATGAGCGTGGCGCCCGCGAGCGCGGGGAGCACGAGGGTGACCACGACCGACAGGGCCTTGGGCTCGGGCATGCCTTCGTTGTTGGTGTAGCCGGGGCCCGAGACGGACATCAGTTGGCCGCGCCACCAGGTCAGCGTGACGCGGTCGCCGGGCGCCGCGGGCGAGGCCGTGTCGTACTCCACCTCCAGGTGGTGCACCGGGATGTCGTCGACGAACTCCAGCCAGTTGTCGCTGCTGCCCCGCTTCAGTTCGGAGTGCTTGCGCGCGATCACTCCCGTCGCGACGGTCTTGCAGTCCCGGCCCACGTCATCGGGACCGGGCATCTCGGGGCACAACTGCGCCTGCCGCCAGGTGCGTTCGGCGCGCTCCTCGAAGGGCACGCCGTAGACCGCCACGTACGCCGACGGCACGATCGCCACTGTCGCGAGCAGCAGCGGCACCAGCCGTGTGTGCACGAGGCGGGTGCGGGCGGACTCCTCCGGGCGGGCGCCGAAGTGCGGGAGGGCCGGGTCGGGTGTGCTCGGCGCGTGGCGCGCGTGCAGCGCCTGCAGGCGCGCCTCGTCCCGCTCGAAGGCGGCGGAGCGGGTGCTGTCGATGGGCAGCGGCAGGGGCACCAGCCGGCCGTCGGTCAGTTCCGCCGCCATACGGATGCTGCTGCCCCTGCTGTAGCGGCGCTCGACGGCCCCGAAGCGCACGATCCGGTCCCAGCCCAGTCGGCGCCAGCGCCACAGAGTGCGCATCCGCAGCCCGTCCGGCCCGACGTACATCCTGCGCCGCAGGTACGTGGCGCACACCACGCCGATCAGCAGGAAGGAGAACGCCAGCGTCGCCCACACCACCTCCGGTCCCCAGCCGGTGACCAGTGGCAAGAGGGACAGGGGCGCCGCCGCCGTCCCGCCCAGTGCGAAGCCCCGCACAGCGCCCCGCCCCGGTAGCTCGAACACCGTGTCCTCCCCGGGCGGGGGAAGTATCGGACCAGGGCTGTCCGGTCTGGGAGGGGGCGTCTCGGTCATGGGCTGGCTCGCTTCTTGTGATGTGGTGCCGCTCAGGGTAAGCCGCACCCATCTGCAAGGTCGACGAAAGCGTTCGTAGGGCCCGATGACCGCCCCTCCCCACGTTGTCGCCCGCGACGAAGCTGTGGCCTTCCCGCTTCCCCTACCTTCCGGATCACCGGTTCGAGGAATCGGCAACCGAAAGGGGAAGCACATGGCAGTGCGCACAGCACGGGTCGGCGCGGTGGGGCTGGTGGCAGCGGCGGCCCTGACCGCCGCTTCGTTCACGTCGCCCGCGGCGGCCGGCAGCGGCGTCGGGCACACGCAGACCCAGCAGGCCATGGACGCCGCGGTGAAGGCGGGGGTGCCCGGGGTCGCCGGGCAGGTCAAGGAGGGCGCCTCGGTCTGGCCGGGCAGTTCGGGGGTCGGGAACCTCAAGACCGGCCAGCCGCGCTCCGCGTTCGACCGCTACCGGATCGGCAGCATGACCAAGACCTTCGTCTCGACGGTCCTGCTCCAGCTGGAGGCGGAGGGCAAGCTCGACCTCGACGACACCGTCGAGAAGTGGCTGCCGGGCGTGGTGCGGGGCAATGGCAACGACGGCAGCCGGATCAGCGTGCGGCAGCTGCTCAACCACACCAGCGGGATCTTCAACTACGTCACCGATCCGGAGTTCCTGGAGAACGGCTTCACCAAGAAGTTCCTGGAGCACCGCTACGACACCTACACCCCCGCACAGTTGGTCGGCATCGCCATGCGGCACCAGCCGTCCTTCGAGCCGGGCTCCAACTGGAGCTATTCCAATACCAATTACGCCCTGGCCGGAATGGTCATCGAGAAGGTGACGGGCACGTCGTACGAGCACGAGGTCCAGCAGCGCGTCGTGAAGCCCCTCGGCCTGACCGCCACCTCGGTCCCCCGCACCGCCTCCGCGATGCCGCAGCCGAGTGCCCGCGCGTACTCGAAGCTGTCCCTGCAGCCGCAGCCGGCGGACCCGACGTACGACGTCACCGAGCTCAATCCGTCGGCGGCCGGCCCGGCGGGCGCGATGATCTCCGATTCCGGTGATCTGAACCGCTTCTACGCGGCCCTCCTGGGCGGCAAGCTGCTGCCCGCGGAGCAGCTCAAGGAGATGAAGACCACCGTGCCGGTCAGCGGTGCGCCGTTCTCGGGCTACGGGCTCGGGCTGATGGAGTTCGACCTGTCCTGCGGTACGTCGGTGTGGGGGCACGGCGGCAACATCCAGGGGTCGGCGTCCCAGGCCGTGACCACGCCGGACGGCAAGCACGGCCTCGCCTTCAACTTCAACGGCGACTGGGCGGGCGACACACAGTCGGTGATCGAGGCCGAGTACTGCCCGAAGTAGGCGGCCCCAGCCGCAGCTGCAGCATCAGCGCGAAGCGCACATCGGGGTCGGCGAGGTCGGCCTCGGCGACCTCGGTGGCGCGGCGCAGGCGGTAGCGGAAGGTGTTCTGGTGGACGTACATCGTCTCGGCGGCGGCCGGGACGTCGCCGAAGGCGTTGAGCCAGGCCCGGAGGGTGTCGACCAGTTGGGCGTCGTGGTCGCGGTCGTAGGCGAGGAGCCGGGCCAGGGGGCCGGTGGGCGGGTCGCCGCGTTCGGCGGCGAGGTCGGCGAGGTCCAGGAGGAGCGCCTCGACGTGGACGTCCGTGATGCGGGCGAGGCGGCGGCTGCCGCTGTTGCTGCGCAGGACGCGCAGGGCGCGGTCGGCTCCTTCGCGGGAGCGGGCCAGTGCCCCGGCGTCGTGGGCGGTGGGGCCGATGCCGATGAGCGGGGTCAGGCGGTCGCCGATGCGAGTGAGGAAGTCGGTGCCGGTGCGGGCCGCCCGGTCCTCAGCGTCCGGCTGGTGGTGGGGCACGGGGAGGATGCCGTACGCGACGTCGCCGATGAGGGCGGTGGCGGCGCGGGCGTGGATGGCGGAGAGGTGCATGGCGAAGGCGTCGGCCAGGCGCTGGCGTTCGGCGGTGTGCTGGGCGTGCAGGTCGGGCGAGCCGGTCAGTTCGGGCGGGTCCGGGACGGCCAGGGCGAGGACGACGCCCGCGTAGTCGGTCAGGCCGAGGCGGCTGAGCGCCTCGGTCGCGCCGGGTCCGCCTTCCAGGGCGGTGGCGACCAGGTCGGCCCGGAGCCGGCGCTCCACGTCGGCACCGGCACGCAGCCGCAGCAGGTGCAGGGCCACCAGGTTGGCGGCGTCGTGCAGCGCCCGGCCGCGCTGCGGGGTGAGCGGAGTGCGGACGGCGGCCCAGATCGAGCCGAGCACCTCGTCGCCCGCGCGCACGGCGATGGCGGCGCGCGGGACGTGGAACTCGTCGGTCTTCGGCGGGGCGACGTGGACCGGCTGGTCGCTGCGGTAGAGGGAGCGGAAGATGCCGCTGTCCTCCAGGAAGCGGGTGAAGCGCTCGGGCACCTGGCGGCCCAGGACGGTCTCCACGCGGGACGGGTCGGCCTCGTCCTGGCGGCCCGAGAAGGCAAGCACGCGGGAGCTGCGGTCCTCGATGGTGACGGGGGCGTCGATGAGTGCGGCCACCGCGTTGGCCAGCGCGAACAGGTCGCCGGACGGGGTGCCGCCGAGCGTCTGCGGACCTGCCTCGCCGACGTCGCCGTCCGCCAGCAACGAGCGTAGCAGGGCGGTGAGTTGGGCCCAGGAGGCGCCGCGGGTCAGGGCGAGCAGGGCGACGCCGGAGCGTTCGGCGGCCGCCGTCACCGTCGCGTCGGCGGGTGCCGGGGCGCGGACCACCAGCGCCGCCGCGCCGGTGTCGCCCAGGGCGTCGAGCAGCCGGGCGGTCTCGTCCGGCCCCTCGACGCCGATGCCGAGCACCAGCGCCTGCCGGGGCAGCACCGGTTCGTCCAGCGGATCGTGGATGACCACCCCGCCGATGGCGTCCGCCGTGTCCGGGTCGCCGCACACGAGGTCGAGCAGGGTGGTGCCGAGGTCCTCCAGGACCCGTCTGAGGCCGGCCCGCGGCTCTCTGCTGTTCACGGTGTCCGTACTCCCCGCCCCCCAGGCCGAGTTCACGGCCGCTCTTCGTCGGTGTCGACGGGATTGTGCGGTGCTGTGGTCGGTTGCGACAAGGGATCGGCCGCAGGAGCCGCAGCAACCGCAGGAGCCGCTGGAGCCGCAACGGTCACAGACGGACGGGCGAGCAGGTACCAGCCGGCGCGGTCGAAGCCCGCGACCTGCCAGCCGTCGGCGAGGAGCCCGCCGAGGGTCTCGCGCACGGCGGCGCGCCAGTCGGCCGCGGACGGCGGGTCCGTGCGGCGCAGTTGCTCGATGTCGTCGGGCACGGCGACCAGGCACCGCGACCCCGACCCGGTGACGGGGTGCGCGTGCGGGCGGCCGCCGGGGGTGGTGCCGAGGGCGATCGCGGTGCCGCGTGCCCGTTCTCCCGTGGCGTCGGCGGGCCGGGGACGGCCGTGGCATGCCGCGGCCACCTCGGGCGCGGCCAACGGCCATTCCACCAGCAGGCGGTCGGTGTCGTCGGCGCCGTTGATGCCGTCGTCCATGCGGCCGTAGAAGTTGGGCAGGTACTGGGCGGGCCGGGCGGCCAGCTTGCCGATGTTGAAGTAGGCGTTGCGCCGCACCAGCGGGTCGAAGGTCCAGGAGACCTGGGTGGCGCCGCGCTCCAGGGCCCAGGCGCGCTGGTGCGTCTTGAGGGCGAAGCCGACGCTGCGGCCGCGCATCCGGGCCGAGACGCCCGCGATGTGGCTGTGGAGAGAGCCGTCGGGCGGCGGGCCGAAGAATCCGATGCAGGCGCCGACCAGTTCACCGCTGCCGTCGGCGAGAGCCCCTCCTGTTCCACGGGCCCCTCCTGCGCCACGAGCCCCTCCTTCTGCGAGGACTCCCTCGCCCGCGAGAGCTCCCTCGCCGACAAGAGCTGCTTGGCCCGCGAGGGCTCCTCCCCCGCCCCGAGCTCCCGTGGCCGCCTCCCTGTCGAAGGCCGCCGCCACATAGCTGCCCGCCTTGTCCATGGCGCGCAGCAGTTCGGTGGTGGCCAGGCCGTTCTCGGCGCCCGGCTGCCAAATGCCGTGGAACAGACGGCAGGTCGCCTCCAGCTCCGGCAGGGCGCTGATCGGTCGCACGAGGCACCCGGCCGCGTCCGCCGCGGCCTCGGCGGCGGCCAGCGCGTCCGCCGCGATACGGTGCGCGGCTTCCGTGGCCCACCAGGTGCCCGCTGACGCGCCCGCCGACGTGCCCGCCGCCGCGCCCGTCATGGTGTGCTGCCGTCTCACGTCAGGACACCTTCGGGGTCGCGCGCACGCCGAAGTGCAGATACGGCTCGCCGGTCAGGAGCGCGTAGAAGGTCACCGGGGTCCACGCCGTGCTGCCGGGCAGCCGTACGACGAAGAGGTCACCGGTCACGGGCACCAGGTCCACCTCCTGCACCGTCTCGGGCACCAGCGCGGCGAGCGGCCCCGTCACCGTGTGCCGCAGCCGCAGCCCGTCGGCGCCCTCCAGGACCTCGAAGCGTGCACCGGCCCGCTCGTACCGGCCGAGGTGGCGACCGAGGCGGCTGCCGCCATCCAGCGCCGGGGGCTCGGCCGATGGCTGCAACGGCCGCGGCAGCGTGACCCCGGCCAGCTCCTCGAAGATCTCCCCGAACAGCTCCAGATACAGGTCGCGCGCTCCCCCGCCGTTGGTGAGGAGGGTGACGGCGAGGTCCTGTTCGGGCAGCAGCCGCAGGAAGGCGGACTGGCCGAGGGTGTTGCCGTCATGTCCGATGAGCCGGTGACCGCCGCCATCGGCCCGGTGACCGCCACCGTCGCCCCGATGGTCACCGTCATCGGCCCGGCGGCCGCCGCCGTCGAAGCGGATCCAGCCCAGCCCCCACGAGTCCCCGAGCGAGTGCACGTCCGGCAGGTCGACCTGCTTCTCGGTCATCGCGCGCGCGGCCCGCTGCGACAGGACGCGGGTGCCGTCCGCGGCGGTGCCACCGGCGAGGTGCAGGCGGGCGAAGGCCAGGACGTCGGCGGCCCTGGCGGTGATCAGCCCGGCGGGTCCGGCCGAGCGGGGCAGGCCCCAGGCCGCGACGGGCCGCGGGTCCTGGTCGCCCTGCGCGGCATGCCCCATCGCGGCGGCGAACCGCAGCGCCTCCTCCGGCAGCGTGACGGTGTGCGTCAGCCCCAGGGGTGCGCACAGCCGCTCGCGCAGGGCGCTGTCCCAACTCGTGCCGGTGAGCTTCTCGACGACCCGGCCGGCGAGGACGAAGCCCGAGTTGCAGTAGGAGAAGGTCGCGCCCATCGGGTGGATCTGTGCCGCCGCCGTGTCCAGGTGGTCGACGTAGCGCTCGAGGCAGTCGTCGCCGCGGCCGGTGTCGGTGAAGACGTCGCCGTCTATGCCGCTGGTGTGGGTGAGCAGATGCCGCATGGTCACCTGCTTGGCCACGGCCGGGTCGGACAGGCGCAGCTCCGGCAAGACGTCGGCGACGGGGGCGTCGAGGTCGAGCTTCCCCTCGTCGACGAGCTGCATGACCAGGGTGGTGGTCCACACCTTGGTGATGGAGCCGATCTGGAAGAGGGAGTCCTCGGTGACGTGCGCGCCGGTGTCCCTGTTGAGCACTCCGCAGGCGGCTGTCGCCGTGTCGTCGCCGCGGGCGATGCCCAGGACGGCGCCCGGTACCCGGTGCCGGGCGGCCAGTTCGGTCAGCCGCCGCTGCCAGTGGGCGAGGTCGAGCGGGGCGCGGGCGGGGTGTCCGGGCTCGGCGGTGTGGTGTTCGACCCAGTCGACGATGCGGTGGGCGAGGTCGCGGCGGTGGGAGGGCGGCCCGTCGAGCAGGAACAGGTGTGAGCCGCCCGGGTAGAGCACCAGGCGTGCGGGCACGCCGCGTTCGCGCAGTGCGGTGAACCACTGCTCGGCCTGGCCGGCCGGGCAGCGTTCGTCGTCGGCGCCGTGCACCACCAGCGTCGGGGTGCGGACGTCCTCCACGCGCGTGTACGGGGAGAGTTCCGCGTAGCGGTCGCGGTGCTGCCAGGGCGGGCCGCCCAGCTCGGCGGTGGCCAGCGCGTGGCCCATGTCGCTGGTGCCGCACATGCTGGTCAGGTCGCTCACCACGCCTCCGGCGACGGCCGCGGCGAAGCGGTGGTCGCGGCTGGTGAGGTAGCAGGTCAGATAGCCGCCGTAGCTGTAGCCCGCGACGGCCAACCGGCGTGGATCGGCGACCTGTTCGGCCACCAGCGCGTCCAGCGGTTGGAGGAGGTCGGGTGCGTCGGCCCGGCCCCACTTGCCGCGCGCGGCGGTGTAGAACGCCTCGCCGTAGCCGTCGCTGCCCCGAGGGTTGAGCAGCAGCACCGACCAGCCGCGGGCCGCCAGGACCTGGTGGTAGGGGTGGAAGGGGTCGGCCGCGCCGTTCCAGGCGTTGTGCGGGCCGCCGTGGATGTCGAGCAGCAGGGGAGTGGGGCCGGTGACGGCCGGGTCGCGCAGCAGCCAGCCGTGCACCGTGGTGCCGTCGGAGATCGTGAACTCCCGTTCCTGCGGCGCGAAGAGCTCCACCTCCCCCAGCCCCGCGCCGTGCCGGGTGAGCACCTGCTCGCGGCCGGTGGAGAGCTCGACGGTGGCGATCTCCCCGTACGACGTGGGGGTCGCGAGGACGACGGCGGCGGTGTCCTCGGCGGTGGCCAGGCCGGAGACGACGCGGCCCGCGCCGCCGAGCAGCACCCGGGGCGCGCCGCAGTCGGTGTTCATCGCGTACAGGTGGGTGCAGCCCCGCTCCCGTACGCAGAACAGCACCCGTCCTTCGCTCACCGTCCGGGGCGGGGCTCCCGGGTAGCCGGGGCCGCCGGGCATCACATTGCGGTCGAGTCCGGCGGTGAGGTCGACGGGCGCGCCGCCGTGCAGCGGGACGCGCAGCACGCTCGCGTGGCCGAGGGCGGTGTCCGCGCGGCCGACGACCAGCAGGGCGTCGCCGTCGGCGGTCCAGGTGGCGGTCTGCGCGATGCCCTTGCTACTGCCGACGAGGCGCGGTTCGGCGCCGGGGGTCGCGCAGTTGATGACGTACGCGGCGGAGCGCAGCGTCAGGTCCGCGTCGGCGTCGCGTGCCGCGCAGAAGGCGAGGCTGTGCCCGTCGGGCGACCAGGCCGGGCCGCCCGCGTGCCAGTCGCCGTGGGTGAGCCGGCGTACCGCACGGCTGTCGAGGTCCACGAGGTGCAGGTGCTGGCGGACCGTGCCCCACAGGCCCGGTCCGTCGGCCTTGTGGTCGATCCGGTCCGTCACGACGGGAGGCGGGGTCCGTGCGGGGACCGCCTCCGCGTGACGGCTGTCGACCGGGGCCGTGAAGGCGATCGCGATGCCGTCCGGGCTCCACACCGGTGCTCCGGCGCCCGCCGGGAGGTCGGTGAGCGGCTCGGGTTCGCCGCCCTCCGCGGGCAGCAGCCACAGCTGCGGCGGGCCGTCGCCGCCGCGCAGGAACGCGAGCCGGCGGCCGTCGGGCGACCATGCCGGTGCGGTGTCGGCGGGTCCGCGGGTGAGCCGGCGCGCCGTCCCTCCGCCGGTCGGGACCGTCCACAACTCCCGTATGTCGCGGTCACGTTGGGGGTCGGTGGTGCGCAGCACGTACACGATGCGCGTGCCGTCCGGGGACAGTGCGGGCTGCTCCGGCAGCGCGATGGCAGAGAGGTCGTCGAGGCCCAGGCGTCGCGTCACGGTGTGCGGTCTCCTCATGGACGGAGTGATGGCGAGGGCGGTACGGGGGTCGTGAAGTGGCAGGCCGCGTGGTGGGGTCGGCGCCCGGCGCCCTCGGCGGGGTCCGAGGTGCGGCACAGGTCGCGGCCGGCGTGGACGAGGGGGCCCGCGGGGCAGCGCGGGTGGTAGCGGCAGCCGGGTGGCGGGTGGTGCGGATCGGCGGGTTCGGCCGCCGCGAGGGCGGCGGGTTCCGGGGCGGGCGGTCGGTCGGCCGGTGCCGGTGAGGTGCGGCTCGGCACGGCGGCCAGCAGGTCGCGGGTGTAGGGATGGCGTGGATCGGCGAGGACCTCCTCGGTGGGACCGGCTTCGACGATCCTGCCCAGATACATCACGGCGATGTGGTCGCTGAGGTAGCGGACCACGGCCAGGTTGTGCGAGATGAACAGCATGGTCAGGTTCAGCTGCCGCTGCACGTCGCTGAGCATGTTGAGGACGGTGCCCTGGACGGAGACGTCGAGCGCGGAGGTGATCTCGTCGGCGATGACGACCTGCGGCTGCCCGGCGAGGGCCCGGGCGACGGCGACGCGCTGGCGCTGACCGCCGGAGAGCTGTCCGGGCAGCAGCACGGCCCGCTCCGGATCGAGGTTGACCTGTGCAAGGAGCCGGGCGACCTCGGCCCGGCGAACCGCCTTGCCACGCAGGCCGCGTGGGCGTGCGCGGGGCAGCGCCTCGGCGATGGAGTCCCCGATGCTCATGCGCGGGTCGAGGGAGGAGTAGGGGTCCTGGAAGACCATCTGCACGGGGCGGCGCCGCCCGCGGAGCCGGCGCACGTCGCTGCCGTCGAGCAGGATGCGGCCCGTGCTGACCGGCGCGAGTCCGACGGCGGCGCGGGCCAGCGTCGACTTGCCCGAGCCCGACTCCCCCACCAGGCCCACCACTTGACCGGACGGCACCGTCAGGCTCGCGCCGTCCACGGCGGTCAGGGCGTGGTGGCGGGCGCCGTAGCGCACGCTCACCTGATCGAAGACGAGCTCGCTCATGCCGTCCCTCCGGTCGTGCTCTTCGTCGTGCTCTTCTCGACCCGTGCGGTCTCGTCGTCCGCGACGGGGTGCCGGCAGGCGATGCGGTGTCCGATGGTGTGTGTGACCGGCTCGGGGTCCTCGCGGCGGCAGTGCTCGTCGACGTAGGGGCAGCGGGGCGCGAACGCGCACCCTTGGGGTACCTGGTCCGGTTCCGGCGGGCGGCCGGGGATCACGGCCAGCGGGCGGGTGCGGTCGGTGTCGAGGTCGGGCACGGCGGCCAGCAGGGCCCGCGTATAGGGGTGGCGTGCGGCGGTGAACAGGTCCGCGGCGGGCAGGTCTTCGACGATCCGGCCCGCGTACATGACGAGCACCCGGTCGCAGTTCTGGGCGACGACCGTGATGTCGTGGCTGATGAGCAGGACGGCGGTGCCGCGCTCGGAGCGCACCTCGGTGAGCAGGCGCAGCACTTGCCGTTGCACGGTGACGTCGAGGGCGGTGGTGGGCTCGTCGGCGATGATCAGCCGGGGGTCGCCCATCAGTCCCATGCCGATCATCGCGCGCTGGCGCATGCCGCCGGAGAACTCGTACGGGTACTGCCGCGCCCGCCGCTCCGGCGCGGGCACGCGCACGGCGCGCAGCCGGTCCACGGCACGCGCGAACGCGCCACGCCGGGACAGGTGTTGGTGCTGTTCGGCGACCTCGGCGAGCTGCCGTCCGATGGTCATGCCCGGGTGGAACGAGGACATCGGGTCCTGGAAGACCATGGCGAGCGAGGTCCCCAACAGCGGCCGTAGCACGTGCTGTTCGGTGTCGAGCAGCGGTGTGCCGCCGAACTCCAGCCGTGCGGCCGCGACCTGGGCGGGTGGCTCGATGAGCCGGGAGACGGCCATCGCGGTCACGCTCTTGCCCGAGCCCGACTCCCCCACCACGCCGACGGCCTCGCCCGGGTGGACGGTGAAGCTGACGCCGCGTACGGGGGTGGTCCATCCGGTGGGCCCGGGGAAGGCGACCCGCAGGTGCTCCACCGCGAGGACGGGCTGTCGGTCACTGTCCGGCCGGTGCGCGGCGGCGGCGTCGGGGGCGGGCCGCGGAACGGGGCGGGGGCCGACGGTGCGGTGCGACAGGGTGCGTACGCCGAGTGCGGCCGCCGCGGCTTCGCCGAAGAGGTTGAAGGCGAGGCCGGTGACGACGACCGCCACACAAGGCGCGAGCGCGGGCGCGGGGGTGAGGCTGATGCGGCCCAGGCCCTCCCCGAGCAGCCGCCCCCAGTCGTACTCCGGCGCCTGCACGCCGAGCCCGAGGAACGAGAGTCCGGCGAAGGCTAGGAGTGAACTGCCCGCGCCGATGGTGGCGTTGACGGCCAGCGGCTCGGAGATGTGGGGCACGATGTGCCGGACGAGGAGCCGGATCCGGCCGACCCCGACGGTCCGGGCCGCCGCCACGAAGTCCCGGCCCACGACCGACGCGCTCAGCGTCTGGGTGAGCCGCGCGAACGCGGGCGCCATCGCCAGGCCGATCGCCAGCACCGCGCCCGTCGCGCCCACGCCGAAGATGACCGCGAAGAAGAGGGCGAGCAGCAGGCCGGGGAAGGCGACGGCGATGTTCACCACCGAGGTCACCCACCTCCCCGCCCGGCGCGGCAGCACCGAGGGCACCGTCCCCAGCACCAGCCCCACGACCACGCCCAGCAGCGTCGCCGCCACCGCAAGGAGCAGCGAGAGGCGGGTGGCGACCAGCACGCGGTAGAGGATGTCGCGGCCCAGGTTGTCCGTGCCCAACGGGTGGGCGGAGGAAGGCCCTTGCTGGATGGCGGCCGTGTCCACCACGGAGGCCCGGTCGCCCCACAGGACCGGGGCGAGGACGGCCAGGAGGACCACCGCGAGGAGCAACAGCCCGGCGCAGGCGCCCACGGGTGTGCGGGCGACGGCCGTCCATCGGGAGCGGGGCCGGGAGCGGCGCCGGGAACGAGGCCGGGTACTCGACACGGACATCAGACCTCCCTGATCGCCGAGCGCGGGTCGAGCACCGCGAGCGCCACATCGACCAGCAGGTTCACGGCCAGCACCCCGGCCCCGTAGACGAGCACGATGCCCTGCACCAGCGGATAGTCCTTCTGCAGGATGGACTGCACGATCGTCGAGCCGAGGCCGGGCCAGGCGAACACGTTCTCCACCAGCACGGTGCCCGCGACCATGGCGGAGAGCAGCAGTCCGCCGAGCGTGAGCGTGGCGGTGAGGGCGCCCGGCAGGGCGTGCCGCAGGTACACGCGGCGCGGGGGCAGCCGCTTGGCGCGCGCGGTGCGCACGTAGTCCTGGCCCAGGACCGACAGCATCTCCACCCGCCCGATCCGGGCGAGGACCGAGGCGGGACCGATGGCCAGGGCCAGGACCGGCAGCACGTACGAGCCCGGCCCCTCCCGGCCCGCCACGGGGAACCAGCCGAGCCGCACCGCGAACACATAGGCCAGCACGACCGCGAGCAGGAACTCCGGTACGACGGCCAGGAACACACTGACCGAGGTGAAGGTGAGTTCGGCACCGCGGCGGCGCCCGCCCCGCGTCAGGGCCGCCATCACCGTGCCCAGCGGCACCGCGACGGCCAGCGCCGACAAGAAGGCGAGACCGGCCAGTTGGAGGGTGGCGGGCAGTCGCTCGCCGATCGTCTGCGCCACGGGCTGCCCGCTGATGGTGGAGCTACCCAGATCGCCGCTGAACAGCCCGCTCAGGAAGTGCAGATACTGCTGCCACAGCGGATCGTCGAGACCGAGCTCGGTGCGCCGTGCCGCGACCGTCTCCGGCGAGGCGGTCATGCCCAGGGCGGCGCGCACCGGGTCGCCGGGGATGAGGTGGATCATCAGGAACGCCGCGGTCACGAGCGCCCACAGCGACACCATGAGGCGGGCCGAGCGCCGCAGGGCGAACAGCAGCCACCGGTTGCCGCGCCACGCGGGGAGCGGCGGGGCCCCGCCGACCGTCGCAGTCGTCATCGAACCGGCCTCCTAGTTGGCGTACATGCGGATCGAGGACGGGACGATCGCGCCCTGGCTGACCTTGAAGCGGGCCGCCTTGCCGAAGACGGGCGTGAGCGAGTTGTAGTACGGCACCACGTCGACGTGCTCGACCAGTGACTCCTCGGCCTGCTGCCACTGCGCGCACCCGGCGGCCCCGACCTCGGCGGACGCCTTCTGCACGAGGCTCTGGTACGAGGCGTTGTCGACTCCGGCGAAGTTCACGCCCTTCGGCGGGGTCGGCCCGCTCATGAAGGGGACGAGCTGGGTGGGTACGGAGAGGGCGACGGGGCCCATGGAGACGTCCCAGTCGCCGGAGCCGAAGAGCGCGCTGTTGATTCCTGGGCTGTCCAGCGGCTTCAGCTTGACCTCGGCCCCGACGCTCTGCCACGCCTTCTGGATCAGCTCGGCGCCCGCGGCCATGGTGGCTCCGTGCTGGGAGCCGTACATCAGGCCGATGGTGAGCTTCTTGCCGTTCCTGGTACGGGTCCCTCCGGCGCCCGGCCGCCAACCGGCCTTGTCCAGCGCGGACTTGGCCGCCGCCAGGTCGTGTTCGGGGAGGTTTCCGGTGACGGCGTCGCCGGTGCAGGCCCGTGGTTCGTCGGTGAGCATGCCCTGGGAGGGCTTTCCGGTGCCGTTGGTGATGACCTTGCCGACGTCGGACAGGTTCAGCGCCTGGACCAGCGCCCGGCGCACCTTCTCGTCCGCGCCGGGGCGGGCCGTGGCCTGGTTGAACCACAACTCGCCCAGCGGCGCCTGCACATCGGCGTGGAACAGCTTCTGGGCGGCGAGGCGCTTCTGCTCGGGGCCGGTCATCGCCGCGGCGTTGAGCCGGCCCGACTGGAGCAGGTTGGCGGCCGTCGTCTCGTTCGGGATGATCCGGACCGTCACCTTGTCCGGCAGCCCTTTGGTGTCGCGCTTGAAGTCCCCCGGCCCCCACGCGTAGTCCTTGCGCCGGGTGAGGGTGTAGTGGTCGCCCGCCACCGACTCGGTCAGGGTGAACATGCCGGTGCCGCTCTCCTTGCCGCCCTTGGCCAGCGCCGTGCGGTCCTTCAGCCCCTGGCCGCAGGCGATCGGCACGGAACCGGCGTTGCGCAGCAGGAACGCGTCGGGGGCGCCGCTCTTGAGGGTGACGGTGCGCTGCTTGTCGTCGGCCTTCGCGGTGGTGCCCGGCTGGATCTGCACACCGGCCAGGGGCGACTTGTTCTTGGGGGCACCGATGTAGTTGATGTTCGCGGCCACCTCGCTCGCGGTCAGCGGCTTGCCGTCGGAGCAGGTGAGGCCGGGGCGCAGCGTGAAGGTGGCCTTCGCGGTCGTCGCCTGCCACTTCTGCGCGAGCCCGGCGACCGGCTCCCCCTGGTCGTCGAGGTGGATCAGCGGGTCGTACAGATAGCGGTTGATGCCGATGGCGATCGACATGACGGTCTTCGCCGGGTCGAGGGTGCCCGGGTCGGAGGCGAAGGACGTGGTGAACGTCTTGCCGTCCGCCAGGGCGCCGCCCGCTGCGGTGCCCGAACCGGCCGTCCCCCCGCACCCGGCGACCACCAGCGCGGCGACCGCGACCAGTGCCCCCACGGCTGTTGCGAGCGGTCGGCCTGGCTTCTCCCACGTGGACATGCGGATCCCCACTTCCGAGGCTGCGAACCGGTGATGTCGGGAAGGTAGGGCACGGGGTCGGCGAGGGCTTCGTCGTCCACGACAAGGCGGAGCGGCTCGTTCATCGGGGCCGACATACGAGGGTCCATGACGTTGTGTCAGGCCGTGGCTCGGGGTGTCCGCAGCGTGAGATGGCGTTGCCGGGGGCGCCGGTCCGTGCCAGCATCCGCGCCATGCTGCGTCAGCTCATTACCAGCCTCGGCGTGCCGGCCCCGAGGTGACCCGGAGGCAAGCCCTCCCGGCAGCTCACCGCCCGCACGCAGACCTCTCGCGATCAGCGAGGGGTCTTTTTGTTTTCGCCCGCCACGACGCCGCCCGCCGAGCCACAGAACACCGAGACAAGGAAGCACCTGCCATGACGAACAGCACCGTCGAATCCGCCCCCTGCGCACGGCCCCTGCCGCAGACGGCGCCCGCGCAGAGCCCGACCTGCCGGTTCACCGTGACCCTCCACGACAGCCGTGAGGTCCTTGCCAAGATCGTCTCGACGCTGCGCTCGGTGCCGGTCCAGGAGCTGTCCTACGCGGCCTCGGATTCCGTGCGTTCGGCCTGGGCCACCGCCGAGATCGTGGTGGACCGGGCCGACGCCGCCCGGACCCGCCGACGGCTCCATCGCATGGTGGGAGTCCTGGCCGTGGTCGAAGACCGTTGACGTCCCGGGGCGTTCGCGCGTCAGCGCAGGAGCGATCGCGCGTCAGCCCAGGAGCGTTCGCGTGTCAGCGCGGGAGCGTTCGCGTGTCAGCGCGGGGAGGTGATGCCGTACAGCTTCCAGAGGTGGTCGAGGAAGAACCGGTGGAACCGGGCGAGTGCCGCGGGGCCGCGCGGTCCCGTGGTGCGCAGCGTGGTGAGCTGACGCAGGAAGTCGGTGGGCCTGATGTGGAGCACGCCCGTGCCGATGCGGGGCGCGGTGCGTTCGGCCCCCTGCGGCACGTGTCCGCTCAGCAGCCGGAAGCGGAGCGTGGTGGTGTCCGGCCACAGGCGGGTGACCGGGGCGGGCGCGAGGTGCTTCGTCCCGACCAGGGTGCAGGGGCGCTGCGCGGCGTCCGCAAGATACAGCCGGTAGCGCAGTTCGCGGCGCCCCGGTGCCGTGCCCGTCGCGAAGATGTTCACCACGCCGCTCTCCACGGGACGGCGGCCGCCCAGTGCGTCGGCGTCGATCCAGCCGTCGGCGCGGGCCGGATGCTCGGGGTCGTCCAGGAAGTCGTCGATGTCGTCGACGGTCACGGTGAGGCGCGCCGACAAGGGCTCCTCGGTGGCACGGTGTGCGACGGAACCGTCCGCGGGCGGCGTCACAGCGCAGTGTCCGCGCAGGGTTTCCGTGAACTGGACTGAGGTGTGCGGCACGTAGGTGCCGAGGTGGGCGGGGCGTTCCGGCGAGCCGGGGTGTGCTGCCGTCGCGCCGGAAGCCTGCTCCAGCAGGTGCGTGCACGCGCGGTCCGCGAGCGCCGCGATGGTCAGCGCCGGATTGGTGCCGACCGGTCCGGGAAGTGCCGCGGCGTCCATGACGTACAGACCCGGATACCCGTAGACCTCTCCGAAGGTGTCACAGACTCCCTCGACCGGGTCCCGGCCCATCGGGCTCCCGCCGCACGGGTGCACGGTGACCGTCCGGTTGAGCAGCCAGCTGGGGCTGTCCGCGTAGCGGGCGCCCATCTCCTCGGCGACGGACCGCAGCGCCGCGCGGAGGCGGGCGAAGTAGGCGGCGCTGGAGGCGGGCGACCACGTCGCGTCCAAGGTCCCGTCGCGCAGCCGCAGTTCGCCGTCCGGGACGTCCCGGCCCATCCCGAGCAGCGGGAGGCTCGTGTCGGAGAGGGCGCCGTCTCCCAGGAGGTCGGAGACCGGCTTGGCGAGGCGGACTTCGGGGCGCCGCGTGGCCCGGGCCGCCAGGTGGCGCAGCAGGAACCGGGAGGCTCGGGTGGCGTCGTGCCGGACGTCGGCGGCCTCCACGAGCCAGGTGACGAAGGCCGGGTAGCCCCCGTCCTGGATGTACGCCCCGCGTCCGAGGGCGTCGTCGCCGTCGAGTTCGTCGGGCAGCCGGATGGTGCCGGTGATGACGGGGCCGCGGCTGGGTCCCATGCTCCTGCCGCGGCCGTCCGCCCCTTTGGCCCGCACGGCGAAGGAGAGGAGGTCGCCGTTGCCGGAGAAGCGGGTGCCGAGCGCCGTGCTGATCCCCGGGAACCGCCGGGCGCTGCGCAGCAGCAGGTGCGTGGTGCCGAGCGCGCCCGCGGCCAGGACGAGACGGTCACAGGTGAGCGTGCGCGGCGGCCGGTCGTCGGCGGCGGCCGGCCGCCCGTCGTCCTGGGGTCCGTAGGTGACGTACCGCACCTCGTACCCGCCGCCCGTGCGGGGGCCGATGCGGCGGACGTCGTGGCCGGTGCGCAGGTCGGCGCCGTGCCGGCGGGCGGCGGCGAGATAGGTGAAGTCGAGGCTGTTCTTGGCGCCTTCGTTGCAGCCGATGTTGCACTCCCCGCACAGTTTGCAGGTGCGCCGGCCGACGCCGTGCAGATCGCCGTACTCCGGGGCGGCGACGGGCGCTCCCGTGCGGGGCTCGGCCCCGTCCTCCGGTGCGAAGCGCACGGCCAGGGGCGGCAGCGAGAAGTCGAGCCCGAGGCGGTCCGCGGCCGCGCGCAGCGCATGCGTCTTGGCCGTGTCCGCGTATCCGGGGCGGTCCAGCGGGTAAGGCACCGGAGCGAGCATCCGCTCCACCTCGTCGTAGTGCGGGTCGAGCTGCGCGCGCGTCACCGGCCAGCATTCGTATCCGCCGCCCGCGAGGGGCTGCTCCGCCACGAACCAGCGCTCGTCCTTGCGCAGCAGCACATTCGCGTAGATGAGGGAGCCGCCGCCGAGTCCGCTGGCGACCACCGCGTCGAAGCCGCGGAATCCGCGCACGTCGAAGAGTCCGTACAGGCCGTCGTCCGGCGCCCAGAAGGCCCGCGCGGCCTGCGCGGGCGTGCGCGCGAAGCTGCCCGGCGGGTAGGCCCGGCCCCGCTCCAGGACCACCACGCGCCGCCCCGCCTCGGCGAGCCGGTACGCGGCGACCGAGCCGCCGAAACCGGAGCCGACGACGACGGCGTCCACGTGCTCCGCACCACCGTTCCTCTTCTGCCCCATGTCAGACCGCCCGCCCCACGTCAGACCGCCCGCCGCTTCAGGAAGTCGACGATCACGGGGAAGACGTCCAGGTGCGCGTCCTTGCCGATGATCGGGTCGACGTATCCGTAGCCGGGCAGGACGGCGAGCTCGTACGACGCGGGGGCGTGCCGCGACAGTTCGCGGTGGCACACGACGTTGGCGTCGCCGAAGACGCGGTTGCGGTCGCCGGTCAGGAAGAGGATCGGTGTCCGCTGCTGCGCCGCGTCGGCCAGATAGTCGTCGGGCAGCGCGGCGTGGCGGGGATCGGCGGGGTCGCGCTTGACCGCGCGGCCGGCCCGGATCATGTCGCTGATGTGGTGGTAGTAGTGCAGCCCCGACGGCCCGAGGAGGTCGCCGATGCGGTCGTGCGTGACGGGTGACAGCCGGTCGTGGCTGTAGAGCGCGGGCCAGCCGGCGCCCCACATGAAACTCACCATGTGGCAGGCCGAGTTGTCGCACTCGGGGTGCGCGAGGGACACCAGCCGGGAGATCGTCCACGCCGGGCTGAACCGTGGCGCATGCGCCATCCGCGGCCCGACCTCGGGGACGACGCGCGCCAGCAGGGGAACCGTCGCCGTCTTCCACCGCGACCACGTCGGCACCCGCACGATCAGCGAGACGCTCTGGGCGACGAAGCTCGCGATGCCGTCGACCACACCGCCGAACAGGCTCATCGAGAAGGTCGTCGAGCCCATGCAGTGCGCGATGACGTGGACGCGCCGGTCCCCGACGTGCCGGCGCAACTCCGCCAGGGCGGCCGGGTGGTCGTAGTGGGCGACGTCGTCGAGCGTGCTGTCGCCCGCCTCCGTGTTGAAGGGGTACCGGTTGCTCATCCGCAGGTCCACGGCCCACACATCGGTGAAGCCGTGGTCCAGCAGGAAGTTCGTGAGGTTCTCGTGCTCGGGCATGATGAACAGGTCGCTGGACGCGGTCAGCCCGTGCACGAGCAGCACGACGTCGTCACAGGCGCCCCTGTGGAACCGCGTCAGGTGCAGCGTCAGACCGTCCTCGGTGCCGAACGGATGCGTGCTGATCCGCGCGTCCCGCACGCCCTCGACGGTGTGCCGGGGAATGATGCGCCGCTCCACCTGCCCTCCCCTCCCGGAACCCGCCCCCGATGAGTCCGGCCATCAAGGACGGCGCCCCCCTGTCTCCTTGGCAAGCTACGGCTCGGCCACGGCAGGGACGTCCCGCGGTGGGTTGATTTCTGCGTAAACCTGAGACGTAGTGGGCCGGGGCGAGGAAGGGAATCCGCCCTGCGGCAGCGGGAGTTGAGGGTTGAGGAGAGCGCACCCTTCGTCAATGGTCCGGAACGCGACCACCGTGAACCGGCGACAGCCCATAGCCTCGTGAGGCACCTTCATCTACCGCTGTCCGATGGGGAGTTGACATGGACCAGAGCCGATTCACCGATCAGGTCGTCATCGTCACCGGCGGCGGGTCCGGCATCGGAGCCGCCACCGTGGCCCGGTCCGGGCGCGAGGGCGCGACGGTGATCTCCGTGGGGCGGACCGAGGAGAAGCTGAAGCAGTCCGCCGCGGACGCGTCGCAGGGGTCGCGCGTCGTCACGCGCGTCGCGGATGTCTCCGACGGCCACGACGCCCGCTTCGTCAATGGCGCCCACATTCCGGTCGACGGCGGGCTCGGCGCTTCCCATGGTCGACCGCGCATCGTCTGAGGGCGCGTTCGCCGCCGCGCTGTCGTGAAGCTCGTCGTCAGGTCTCGGCGAAGTCCTGTGAAGCGGATCACCGCCCGGCATCCGACGGGTACGGTCCGTGACCGGTCGCAGGAGTGTGGGGACGCATGCGGGAGGGTGACAGGGTGCCGGTGACGCCGGAGGCCGGGGACAGGATCGCCGGCCGGTATCTCCTGCAGGAGCCCATCGGCAGCGGCGGCATGGGCGTCGTCTGGCGGGCCTGGGACGAGCGGCTCGAGCGGCGGATCGCGGCCAAGTGCGCGCGCCTGGACGACGAGCGGGCCGCGCGGCGGCTGATGTACGAGGCGCGCCACGCGGGCAGGCTGCACCATCCCAACATCGTGGGGGTCTTCGACTTCGTCGACGAGGACGCCGCCTGCTGGATCATCATGGAGTACGTCCCGGCGCGCAGCCTCGCGCAGATCATGGAAGAGCGCGGCCCGCTGACGCCCGAGGAGGCCGGGTCGGTCGGCTGCCAGATCGCGGACGCGCTGGCGAAGTCCCACGGCGAGGGCGTGGTGCACGGCGATGTGACGCCGGAGAACATCCTCGTCACCGGCGAAGGCGTGGCCCGGCTCACCGACTTCGGGATCTCCCGGGCGCTGCGGGCCGACGCCTCCCGGAGCACGACGGCCAGTGTGCGCGGCAAGCCCCGGTATCTGGCGCCCGAGGTGGCCAGGGGACGGCCCGTGGGCGAGAAGGCCGACGTGTTCTCGCTGGGCGCCTCGCTGTTCACGGCGGTCGAGGGGCGGTCCCCGTACGGCGAGGCCGAGCACCTCATGGCGTATCTCGCCCGGGCCGTCGAGGGGAACATCGAGGCCCCGCGCCGGTCCGGCCGGCTCACCGAGCCGCTCACCGCGCTGCTGGCGGCCGATCCCGGCCACCGCCCCGACGCGGCCCGGGCGTGGAAGCTCCTTGCACGGGCCACCCCGCCGCCCCCGCACGTCCAGCAGCAGCTGGACGACAGCCGCACGTTCACGCTCCGGCTGCCGCGGCGCGGCCGCCGTACGACGGACTTGACCCCGTTCATGCTCCAACTCCCGCGCCCGGTACGCCGGCACCGCCGCGCGTGGGCGATCACGGCCGCGGCGACGGTGGTGGCCGGTGCGGCCGCGGCCGGGATGTTCCTGTTCGGTCCGTGGGCGTCCGACGACGGGAGCGGCACGCGCGATCGCAGCGGCGGCAGGTCCTCGGCCGCGGGCCGGCCCGGCACCGTCGGCAACGCCCGCACGGCGGACCCGTGCGCCCTGCTGAGGGCCGCCTCGCTGAGCCGCTTCGGCGACACCGAACTCGACCCGGACTACGGCGAGTTCGACCGGTGCGACGTGCTGCTGAAGAACCGCAGCGGCGACGACAACGCCGACCTCCAGGTCAACCTGGACGACGACCAGGACGAGTTCGAGGGCGCCCTGACCACCCGGACGGTCGGCGACCTCACGGTCGTGAGCCTGAAGCGCGACGACAACGTCTGCATGCGGGCCGTCCGCACCGGCGACGACCAGCAGATCCGCGTCATCGGCAAGGACCTCGGCCGCGGTTCCCCCGACCCCTGCGCCATGGCCGACGCCGCCACCGATCACGTGGTCGGCGTGCTGGCCGACGGCTCCGTGCCCCGCCGCACCTCGGCGCCCGCCACGCGGTCGCTGGCCCGGCTCGACGCCTGCACCCTCCTCGACGCCACCGCCCTCAAGCGCCTCCCGGGCGTGCGGACGGAGAACAAGGACCGCGGGTTCGGCGCCTGGGACTGCGACTGGTCCAGCGACGACGGCGAGCGCGAAGTGGAGCTGCAGTTCAGCCGCGACAACGCGCTCGACTCCGAGGACGGCAAGCCGGTGGACGTCGCCGGGACGCGGAGCTACGCCGTCGTCGACGAGGCCGAGGACGACAGCTGTACGGTCCGGACACCGCACCGCACCTACACGAACTCCGTCGGCGACCACACGGTCGAGCTGTTCCAGCTGACCGTGTACGCGCCGCAGCCGGACAAGCAACTCTGCGACGGCGCACGGTCGTTCGCGGCCACCGTCGTGAAGAACATCGCCCGGCAGCTGCCGCGGCGCTGACGCGGCGCACCCGCTCCGGCCGATGTCAGCTCTTCTTCGTCATCAGCTCCGCACACCGCTCCCCGATGAGCATCGCCGGCGCGTTGGTGTTGCCCCCGGTGATGGACGGCATCACGGCGGCGTCGGCAACGCGCAGGCCCTGGATTCCGCGCACCTTCAGCTCCGGGTCGACGACCGCGTCCGCGTCGTCGGCTGCGCCCATCCTGCAGGTGCCGACCGGGTGGTACACAGAGTGGATGCGCTGGGGCAGTTCGCGGGCGAGGTCCGCGTCGGTGGCGAGCGCCGCACCCGGGTGCAGCTCGCCGGTGACGACCTCGTCGAGCCGCTTGTGCGCCATGACGTCCCGTACGAGTTTCATGCCCTCGATGAGGAAGCGGGCGTCGGCGGGGTCGGAGAGGAAGCCGGGGTCGATCAGCGGGGCGGTGGCCGGGTCGGTGGAGGCCAGGCGCAACTCGCCGCGGCTCTTGGGGTAGATGAGGGTCGGCATCACGGTCAGCGCGGGCCGCTTGTCGACGCTGTGCCGGACCGGAGCGTCCTGGTTCGGGCTCGGATACGACCAGGGCAGGGCGTGCAGCTGCAGGTCGGGCTGGTCGGCGGGGGTCTCGGCGGCGGCCGTCCGGACGAAGCCCATCGCCTCGAAGACGGTCCGGCCGAGCCAACTGCCGCCGCGCAGCGTCTCCGCGAGCATGCCGCCGAAGAAGTGCGAGGCGGTGCCCCGGTGTTGGGCGCTGGGGGCGAGGAAGGTCATCGGCACGAAGAGGTGGTCGTGCAGGTTGCGCCCGACCGGCAGGTCGGCGGCGACGTCGAGGCCCAGGCCGCGCAGCTGCTCGGCCGGGCCGATGCCGGAGAGGAGCAGCAGCTGAGCCGAGCCCACCACCCCGGCGGACAGGACGACTTCGCGTCCGGCGCGCAGCACCTGGCGCCGGTTGCCGTCGGCTGTCTCCACGCCGACGGCCCGGTCGCCGTCGAGCACGACGCGCGTGACCATGGCGGCGGAGCGTATGCGCAGATTCGGCGGGCGGTCGTCGCCGAGGTAGGCGTGCGAAGCGCTGTAGCGGACGCCGTCGCGCGCGCTCATCTGCACGATGCCGACACCGCTCTGCTCCGCGCCGTTGTAGTCGTCGTTGCGGGGCGTGTCCAGGCCCTCGGCGAGCGCCTCCATCAGGGCGTGGGAGGCCGGGGTGAGTCCGCTCTGCCGGGTGACCGCGACCGGGCCGCCTGCGCCGCGCACCTCGCTCGCACCGCCCTCCCAGTCCTCCATCCGCTGGTACGAGGGCAGGATGTCGTCGTACGACCAGCCGGTGCAGCCCGCCGCGGCCCAGTCGTCGTAGTTGCGGCGGTGGCCGCGCACGAACAGCATGCCGTTGATGGCGCTGGAGCCGCCGAGCAGCTTGCCGCGGGTGACGGGGATGCGGCGGTCGGCGGCGTGCTTCTGCGGCACGGTGTAGTAGCCCCAGTCGAAGCGCTTCTTGACCTGGGGCACGGAGTGCATGACCGAGATCATGCCGGGGACCCGGATGACGCGCGATCGCTCAAGGCGCCCGGCCCCCGCCTCCACCAGGATCACGCTCGCCCCGGTGTCCGCGAGCCTGCGCGCCACGATGCAGCCGGCGCTGCCCGCGCCCACGACGATGTAGTCCGCCTCAAGATCTGATGGTGTGTCAGTCACGCGGCGCAGTGAAACACGTTCCAGGCCAACGGACAATACGCAGGACAGATGTACCCCTGGCCCTGCCTGCGCCTGTGACGTCAGGTGCCGAAATGAACAGTGCCGTCGTCGTCCATGGTCGGGTGCATCTTCATCGGCCCGTAGGTGTCCTCGTCGCTGGGGCGGGGAGTCTCCGGCCCGTCCGGTCCGATGCGGACCAGGCGCTGGATGCGGCAGATCCGGAACAGCAGCTCCCCCACGCGCACCTCGTTGGCGTCGCCCGCCGCCCGGAACTCCTCGGCGGCCCGCGCGTACCGGGCCCTTTCCTCGGCGTCGAACTCGTGGACCATCGGCCAGCTCTCCGTCATCGCTCCGTACAGGGTCCGCCGGGCCTCGTGCGGAGTGGACTTGGGCCCCGTGCGCGGCTGCCAGCCCTCCTCGGCGCTGTGCTCGGCCACGCCGTAGCCGACGGGCAGCAGGGCGATGTCGGGGTGGGTGACCACGGCCCGCTCGGAGTCGGCGGTCACCTCGTCGGGAAAGCGGGCGCCCCGGTAGGCGAAGTCCCGCAGCGCCGCGAGCAGGGCGCCGGTCATCGGGCTGCCCGTCCGCGTGCCGCTGCTCACCTCGAACCCGATGTCGATCATCCCGTCCGCCCCTGCCGACGCGGCCGTCCTGCGGTGCTCCCGCCAGGTCCGGTCGGTCGCGTCCCGGTCGGTGGGCCGGGGCGGCTCCAGGCCGTCCTCGCCGATCCGCGCGATCTCGTCCCCGCGCACCACCCGGTAGCGGAGCCCCAGCACCTCCATCTCGTCGACCGGCTCGCTCTCGAGCACCTTGACCGCCGCGAGCAGGTCCCGTCGCATCGCGGGCCCGTCCGCCTCGTCCTTGGCCTTGAACCACAGGTGCGAGTTGAGCGCGTCGCGGGCCTGCTGGGGCGTGCCGTCCACCACCGGCGAGAGCACCCGCCACTCGGGCCCGTCCGCGGGATCCTGCACCGCGAGCCCGAACACCGGCCCGCGCAGGGCCAGATGCGGATACCGGACCGAGGCGTCCACTGCGTCGGACTCCGCTGCGAGCTCGACGGGATCGTCCCGGTCCACGAGATCCGCATGCAGCCGGGCCAGACGCCGTTGCCAGTCTTCGGTCATGGCGCCATCGTGGTGCCCTCGGGGAACACGGCAGGTCGGAAGGCCGCAACTGATCGAATTCTCCTGCCGGAGGACGCCGAATGATCACCTTCGCTCTGCCTCGGGGGGTGCCGACGTGTCCCAGTCTCTGGTGGTCCGCTGCCGAGAAGTCAGCGGTGCGCTCATGGCGTTCGTGGACAGCACGCGTGACGTGAAGGTGTGGCTGGACGTACGGTGCGACGCGTGGGAGGTGGACGGCGACCACTTCAGAAGCCGCCTGTCCACCCTCGCCCTGATCGTCTGCTACGCGCTGGCCGTCGACGCCCCACGCGGCGATGTCGTCGGTCTCCGTCTGGAACGGTTCCTCGACGTCTTGCGAGACAGCTCGTCGGCCGAGCTGTTCGCCCCCATCAGGAGTTCAGCCGAGTACCGCGGCTTGGAGGACGTACGGGAAATCTGGGTGGTCTCGGTGCGAGCGACCGGCATGACTCCCCTGTACTGGTCACGCCTGCGCAACTGTCTCGAGGAGCTGACCTCCAAGGTCCTCGCCAAAACAGGACCCGACTGCACGGCCGCAGACCTCGTGGCCCGGGCGGCGCAGGCGCAGGACGACACAGCATGAGCGGCCCCGGACGTCCCGCCAACCGGCTGGAGACACCCCGCTGACCGGCTGCTCTCTCCCGCGCTGGGACGCCGGCGCCCGCTGGTGGACATAGCCTCGACAGGTCAGGGTCGGGCGGCGTACGGAGGGAAACGCGTGATCCGGGTAGTGGTCGTGGACGACGAGGCGCTCGTCCGGTCCGGTTTCGAGCTGATCCTCGGCGCGGCCGACGACGTGCGGGTGGTCGCCACGGCGACGGGCGGCGACGCCCTCGCGACCGTGCGCGCGGCCGAGCCGGACGTCGTCCTGCTCGACATCCGGATGCCCGATGTCGACGGGCTCACCGTGCTGCGCGACATCCGCGCGCTGCCCGATCCGCCCGTCGTGGCCATGCTGACGACCTTCGACACCGACGAGTACGTGCTGACCGCGCTGCGCTCCGGTGCCGCCGGGTTCCTGCTCAAGGACACCGACCCCGCCCAGCTGGCGCAGCTCGTGCGCACGCTGGCCGCAGGCGGCGTCGTGATGTCACCCAAGGCGTCCCACGCCGTCCTGCGCGGCCACCCGGCCGGGCCCGCGCGCGACGACGCCGAGGTCGCGCGGATCGGCCATCTCACGGACCGCGAACGCGAAGTCCTCGTCCTGATCGCCGAAGGGCTCTCCAACGGGGAGATCGGGGCCCGGATCCATCTGAGCCCGGGCACGGTGAAGGACTACGTCAGCGCGATCCTCGGCAAGCTGCGCGTGAGCAGCCGCGTCCAGGCCGCGCTGCTCGCCCAGCGCGCCGGGCTCCTGGACGACCGGCAGGCACCACAGTGACCCCGACGACTGCGCAAGCCGCGAAGAGCGCCAAGGCTGCGAAGGCCGCAAGGTCCGCGGGGCTCACGGGAATCCTGGGGAGGCTGCCCGCCTGGCTCATCGACTGCGCGCTCGTCGCCGTCTCTGTCTTCGACGTGTGGTGGAACCTGGAAGAGCCCTCGACGCTGGAGCAGGCAGTCGCGGCGCTCACCTGCGGCTGCCTCTTCTTCCGGCGCCGCTTCCCGATCACCGTCACCGTGCTGACCCTGCCGGGCTCGCTGTTCCTGGACGTCGTGGCGGCCCCCGTCATCGCCCTGTTCACCCTGGCCGAGCGCACCCGCAACCGCCGGCTGCTCGCCGTCCTCGCACTGCTGTCCGCGCTCGCCTCGTCGATCACCTGGCCGCCGACCGACCTCGACGCCAGTGACCGCACCTGGACCCTGGTCTACTTCGGCTATGTGCTCTGCATGGTGCTCGCACCGGTCCTCGTCGGCCAACTCGTCCAGGCCAGAAGGGACTTGTCGCATCAGCTCGACGAGATCGAGGAGGCCCGCGAGCACGAACGCGCCCTGCACGCCCAGGCCGCCGTCGCCCGCGAACGCACCCAGCTCGCCCGCGAGATGCACGACGTGGTCTCGCACCAGGTGAGCCTGATCGCCGTGCAGGCGGGCGCGCTCCAGGTCTCCGCCAAGGACTCCGGCACCCAGGACGCGGCCCGCACCATCCGCTCGCTCAGCGTCGACACCCTGGACGAACTGCGGCACATGGTCTCGCTGCTGCGCGCCTCGGGGAGCAGCGGTACGGAACTCACCCCGCAGCCCACCCTCGCCGACCTGCGTCAGCTGATCGCGGGGAGCGGCATCGAGACGACCGTCACCGGTGACCTCCCCGCGGACATCGCCACCCCCGCGCAGCGCGCCCTGTACCGCGCGGTCCAGGAGGCCCTCACCAATGTCCGCAAGCACGCCCCGGGAGCGCGCGCGACGGTGGACTTGTGGGACCGCGGCGACGAGTTCGGCGTGACCGTCACGAACACCGCCCCCACCCGTCCCTCGCTGACCCTGCCCAGCGCGCACCAGGGTCTGGTCGGGCTGCGGGAGCGGGCCGAGCTGCTGGACGGCACGTTCGTGTCGGGCCCGCTGCCCGACGGCGGCTACCGCATCAGCTTCGGCATCCCCGCCCGCGCCGACTGACCGCGCGCCCGCGGCTCACCCGGCTCCGACAGCTGTCTCCTGCGCGGTCAGTTCCTGCCGCAGGATCGTCAGCGACCGGTGCAGGGTGCTCTTGACCGTCCCGGTCGACATCGCCAGCGCGTGCGCGGTCTCCTGGGTGCTCAGCTCCTCCCAGTACCGGAGCACGACCACGCTGCGCTGCCGGACGCTCAACGCCGTGAGCGCATCCAGCAGTTGGTGCCGGTCGAGCAGCTGCTGTACGGCGATCTCTTCCCCGGCCGTCTCCGGAAGGTGCTCGATCGGCACCTCCTCCAGCCGCCGCGCCCGCCACCACTCCGTCCGCAGGTTGATCATGGCGCGCAGCAGATAGGCGTCGGCGAGGGACTTGTCGGCGATGCCCGCCCAGTGCGCGCGCGTGCGCATCAGGGCCGTCTGCAACAGGTCCTCGGCGTCGGCCGGGTCGGCCATGAGGCGGCGCGCGCTGCGCAGCAGGGCCGGTCTGCGCAGCCGTACGTACTCCGCGAACTCCTCGTGCCGCGGGAAGCACACCGTGGGCTCAGGCATGGTCGTCTATCACCCGCAGCAGATCGGGGAAGGTCTGGCCCGCGGCGGTCCTGCCGATCGCCGACATGCCCCAACCGCCGCCGTTGCGCCGCACGTCCGCCATGATCAGCGACGTGTGCGGGCCGGCCTCGGTGAACGTGTAGCGCGCGAACTCCCGTCCGGAGCTCTCGTCGACCAGGCGGCAGTAGGCGTTGCCCACTTGCTCGAAGGTCTGGCCCGAGAAGGAGCTCACGACGAAGACGATCCGGTCCGCGGAGGCCGGCAGCCGCGACAGATTGACGCAGACGTATTCCTTGTCGTCCCTGTCTCCCTTGGCCCTCTTGTCGCCCTCCGCTCCGATGCCCCTGGGCAGTGGCCTGCCGGTGTGCTCGATCGACCCGTCCGGGCTCGCCGGATTCTCGGTGAAAATCACGTCGATGAACCGCCCGCGCCCGTACAGGACGGCGAAGGTGCCCAGGTGTACGCGGTGGCGGCGCCCCAGGGCCCCGAGCAGCCCGTGGTGCGGGGTGGTGTGCCAGCCGATACCCATCCGCATCAGGCCCAGGGGGCGGCCGTTGTCCTTGGTCAGTTCGATCTGCTGGCCCTTGGCCATGAGCACGGGCATATGGGTTCCTGAGCGTGAGTGCGGGCGGAGCGGCACGGTCGAAGGGCCGTGGCTACGGCTACGGCCCTTCGGCTTCGGCGTCGGCTTCTGCTTCTGCTTCTGCGGGGGCCTGAGCCGGTGACATCAGCCTCGCGACAGGGGCGTGCGGCCGATATCCGGCAGGTGTCCGGCGCTGCCCCGCCGCCCGGCAGGTCCGCCCCCGCCGCCCGGCGGGGCGGCGCTCCCGCGCCCCGGCCCTGCCCACCGGGCCCCGGTGCGCCACCCGCCGGGTGGGGGTCGCTCCGCAGCCGGTCGGCGGGGGCGGTCCGGACCGCTGCCGGATACCCGCCCCCGGACCCGGCGGTCAGCCTCGGATGCATGACGCAGAACGCAGCTCGAACCCTCCCTGCGCCCGGCCGCCCGACACCCTCCGCACCCGCCACCCCGCCCGGTCCTGCCTCGACCGGACGTCTCATCGGCGTGGACCTCGCCCGCGGCCTGGCGGTGTTCGGGATGTACGCGGCACATGTCGGCCCGGACCCGTCCCGGGGTGGCGCGACCGGGTTCCTGATGGAGCTCGCGCACGGCCGGGCGTCGGCGCTCTTCGCCTTCCTGGCCGGGTTCTCGATCGTCCTGATGACCGGCCGCCGGACGCCGAAGACGGGCCGGGCCGGCCGCCAGGCCGTCGCCAAGGTCGTCATCCGGGCCCTGATCCTGCTGCTCCTGGGCACGGCGCTGACCCTCTACGGCACCCCGGTCGAGGTCATCCTCGCCTTCTACGGCCTGTACTTCCTGCTGGTCCTGCCCCTGTACCGGCTCTCCGCCAAGCCCCTGGCCGTGATCGCCGCGGCGAGCGCGCTCGTCCTGCCCCAAGTCCTGTACGTCATCCAGCAGCACCTCCCGTACGAGACCGGCTCCGGCTCCCTCTGGACGTGGCCGGACAACGCCGACGGCCTGGTCTCGCTGCTGTTCACGGGCAGCTACCCGGCCCTGTCGTGGGTCCCGTTCGTCATCGCGGGCATGGCCGTGGCCCGGCTCGACCTGGCGGCCACGGCGGTGCGCATACGCCTGGCCGTCACCGGCGTCTGCCTGGCCGTCGTCGGCTACGGCGGCTCCTGGCTGGCGCTGCACCTCGTGCCCGGCGCCGCCGCCGCGCTCGCCGACTCCGGCTATGGGGAGGGCAGTTCGGCCCTGTCGGCGTGGTGGTCGGACATCGCGGGCTATCCCACCGGGGACACCGCGGCCTGGCTCCTGGCGGCCTCGCCGCACAGCGAGACGACCCTGTCCATCGTCGCCAACACCGGCGTGGCCGTCGCGGTCCTGGCTCTGTGCCTCATCGCGGCCGACGCGCTCCCCCGCTTCCGCCGCCTGGCCACCCCCGTCATCGCGGTCGGCACCATGTCCCTGACCGCGTACGTCTTCCACATCGTCGGCATCCGCCTCCTCGGCGTCGAGGAACTGCCCGGCCCTTCGCTGCACGTGCTGCTCGGCTTCATCGTGGCGGCCATGGTGTTCGCGACGCTGTGGTCCCGGTTCTTCGGGCGGGGTCCGCTGGAGTGGCTGCTCGGCATGGCGACGCGGCCGGCTCAGTACGTGAAGTAGCCCGGCAGTCCGGTCCCACGCCCGAAGTCGCGGGCACCGGCGTGGAGGCGGTCTCACCCTCTCCTTCACGGTTAGTGTTCACCCGTGACCGACCGTGACTCCCCGGGTGTGCGCCCGTACCGGTTCGCCCTGATGACCGTGGTGGTCGGTGTGATCGCCGGGGCGGCCGGCACCGTGCTGGCCCTGCTGCTGCACGCGGTGCAGCACCTCGCGTACGGCTACTCCAGCGGTCCGTTCCTGGCGGGTGTGGAGGCGGCGTCGCCGCTGCGGCGCGTGGCCGTGATGGTCCTTGCGGGCGTCGTCGGCGGCGTGGGCTGGTGGGCCCTGTACCGCTTCGGGCGGCCGCTGGTCGGCGTCGGGGACGCGGTGCGGGCCGAGCGGCCGGGGATGCCGTTGCTCACCACCACCGTCCACGCGCTGCTGCAGATCCTGACCGTGGCGCTCGGCTCTCCGCTGGGCAGGGAGGTGGCGCCGCGCGAGCTGGCGGCCGCCTTCGCCGGGGAGGCGTGCCGACGGGCGGGGCTGACGAAGCGTCAGTGCCAGGTGCTTGTGGCGTGCGCGGCCGGGGGCGGTCTCGCCGCCGTGTACGACGTGCCGCTGGGAGCCCTGGTCTTCACCCTGGAGGTGCTGCTCGGCACCTGGGCGGCGGGCGCGGTGATCCCGGCGGCCACCGTCGCGGCCCTCGCCACCGGGGTGTCCTGGCTGGCGCTGCCCGACGAACCGATCTACCACCTGCCGGAGTTGGACGTCGACGGGTCACTGATCGTCTGGTCGGTGCTCACCGGGCCGGTCATCGGCGGCTGCGCCTACCTGTTCGGCGCCACCGCGCGGGCCGCGCGCGCCCGGGCCCCGCGCGGCCGGACGCTGCTTCTGACCCTGCCCGCGGCGTTCCTGGCCACCGGGCTGCTCGCCATCCCCTACCCGCAGATCCTCGGCAACGGCAAGGCACCCGCCGAGGTCGCCTTCTCCGCACAGTCCGGCATCGCCCTGGCCGCCGTCCTGCTGGTCCTGCGCACGGTGGTCGTCGTGCTGTGCCTGGGCGCGGGCGCCTCCGGTGGCCTGCTCACCCCGTCGTTCGCGAACGGGGCGCTGCTCGGAGTGGTGACCGGCGGTGCCTGGGTGCTGCTGTGGCCGGGTTCCTCGATCGGCGCGTACGCGGTCGTGGGCGCCGGAGCGTTCCTCGCCGTCGCGCAGCGCATGCCCGTCACCGCCGTCGTCCTGACCCTCGAATTCACCGATGCCCCCTGGGACTTGGGGGTGCCCCTGCTGCTCACGGTCGCGGGGGCCATGGCGGTGCGGGCGCTGTGCGTGCGCGGGATGGCCGCCCGGGCCACGGTGCGGCGGGAAGGGCAGCGGGCCGGGGCCGGGGCATCCCCGTCGTGAGGGGCGTGGTGAGGAGGGCGGCCCGGCCTGGGGTGTGGGCCGCCCTCCTCACAGGTCATACGGGCGGGGCGGGGCGCCGTGCTCCGTCGAGAAGGCGGCACGGGTGGGCCTGCTCCACCGCTCCCCCGTCGCCGTCGGGCTCCACCCGGTGGAGACCGGCCTGCGGGGTGCGGGTCACCGCCTCCGTCAGCCGGCCGTCGGTGAAGACGGCGGCGGCGCCGTCCTCCACCGCCCAGCCGGGCGGAAGCGCGCCGCTCGCCACGGCCTCCCGATAGGACGGCCGCCGCCCCGGTTCGCTGTCGTAGTGGGGGCAGACCGAGCCGGGCAGCAGCCCCAGCCCGTCGGACAGGTGTGTCAGCGGCCCGAAGGAGTCCGTGTGCGAGCCTTCGGCCCAGCAGTTGGCACCGGCGCTGATACCGCACAGCAGCGTGCCGCGCTCGTACGCCGCACGCAGGATCCGGTCGACGCCGTGCACGCGCCAGACCGCCAGCAGGTTGGCGGTGTTGCCCCCGCCCACGTAGATGACGTCCTGGGCCAGCAGGAACGCCCGCAGGGCGGCGTCGTCCCTGTCCCGCCGGAACAGCGGCAGGACACTCGGCTCGCAGGCGCGTGCGTCGTACGCGGCGTGGAACTGCTCGGCGTAGGCGGGAGCGTCGCCGCTGGCAGTGGGCAAAAAGCACACCTTGGGCCGCGGAGCGCGCACGTGTCCGAGCAGCCAGTCGTCCAGCAGGCCGTCGTCGTCGGTGGAGAAGCCTCCCCCGAGAAGGGCCAGCCGGGGCTCCGCGACGACCGACACAGGAACGCCTCCTCACGGGCTGACGGGTTCCCCGAACCCTGCCAAGCCGTGGCGGCCCGCGCAATCGAATACCCCGGCGACAGCGGCGACACCGCCACCGAAAATGCCTTTCCTCTCCCCCGGGCCGGTCCATAGGCTGTCAGGTTCCGTTCCATCGGGGCCATGGCTGAAGACAGGGAGGGCGTCATGCATTCCGCCGTGAAGTGGCGAACCCAGCCGCCCGCCCGGAAGGTCCGGGAGCCCGGGCGGCTGGTTCCAGAAGGAACGCGATGTCCCGTACGGACAAGACGAAACCGCTGTGGGTGCGCCACCTCGAACACCACCCCCGGTCGGTGCACGACCACCGCTTCGGCGCCTGCGACCTGCCGCCGACCCCGACTCAGGAGGACACTGACGACACCCGCTGCCGCTGGGAACACCCCGGCGCCCTGCTGTTCGGCCACAGCTGCTGTGCGGGATGCACCGTGCGCTCCTGCAACAAGGAGCGGCAGGGGATGAACAAGACCGCGAATCGCAAGGAGCGCTACGCGGGGCGGCGCGAGGCACGCCGGTTCGCCACGCGCGAGGACGGCGACTGAGCCGAGTGCGGCGCGTCCAGGGCCTGAGCCTCCGGACAGGCCCTAGGCGGCCGGCTGTTGCTGCGTGACGCAGTGGATTCCGCCGCCGCCCGCGCCGAGCCGGTCGATGTCGAGCTGCTCGACGACGCGTCCCGGGTACAGCCGGGCAAGGGCCGACTTCGCCGCCGCGTCGGCGGTGGCGTCGCCGAAGTGGGCGCTGATCACGGCGCCGTTGCAGAGGTAGTAATTGGCGTAGGAGGCGAGGAACTCCGCGTCGCGGGAGCGGATCTTGTCGTAGTCGGGGCCTTGGAGCTTGGTCGCCTCGATGGGCTGTCCGGCGGCGTTCGTGGCCTCGGACAGGACCCGGTACTGGGCGCGGGCGTCCTTGGCGTACGCGTCGTCGTCCGAGTCCAGGGGCCACTGCACGAGCGCCTTGCCGGGGGTGAGCAAGCGCGACGTGGCGTCGACGTGGTCATCGGTGATGTCCTGGCCGCGCACGCCGTCGAACCAGATGACCTTGTCGGCGCCGTAGGCCGCGCACATCGCGTCCGACAGCTCCGCCTCGGACATCCCGGGGTTGCGGTTGGAGTTGAGGAGGCTGCTGCGCGTGGCCATCAGGGTGCCCGCGCCGTCCTGCTCGATCGCGCCGCCCTCGCCCACCAGGTCGGCGCCGGTGAACGGCGCCCCGGCCAGGGCGGCGATCCCCTCGGCGACGCGCGCGTCCTTGGCGTGCTGCTGCTTGCCGCCCCAGCCGTTGAAGCGCAGCCCCACCGCGTCGAGGCCGCCCGCGCCGTCGGTGCGGAACACCGGCCCGGAGTCGCGCATCCAGCAGTCGTCGACCGGGACGGTCGTGATCACCTCGACCGAACTCCCGCACATCGAGCGGGCTGTGGCGGCGCTCGCCGGATTGGCGCACAGGGTGACGGGCTCGTGCCGGGCGACGGTCCGCGCGATGAGGGCGATGTCGGCCTGGACGCCGCCGAGTCGGCGGCCCCAGATGGAGCTGCTGTCCGGCCACGCCATCCATGTCCTGGTGTGCCGGACGTCCTCGGCGGGGACGGCGAAGGAGCCTGCCTTGGCCGCCGTGCGCGACGCGGACGACGATCCGGCCCACGCTTCGGCGCCCGCGAGAGCCCCGCCCGCCGTGGCGACCGCGGCCGCCGTCAGGAACGTACGCCTGCTCGGTGACGGTCTCGTGTGGCTGCGCGCTGTGGGGTGGTCGTTCACTGGTGCCTCCTCGTGCTGTGAGTGGGATGTGCGGTCAGGCGGTCAGGGCCCGGCGGGCCGCCGCGATCCGTTCCGGGTCCCAGCCCGGGCGCGAGACCGATTCCAGGAGCAGCCGGGTGTACGGGTGCCTGGGCGCCGACAGGACGTCCGCGGTGGTGCCTGCCTCGACGACGCGGCCGTGGCGCATCACGATCACGTCGTCCGTGATGTGGCGGACCACCCCGAGGTCGTGGGTGATGAACAGGTAGCCGATGGGGGTGCGGTCGCGGATGTCGGCGAGCAGGTTGAGGATCTGGGCCTGCACCGACACGTCGAGCGCGGCGACCGCTTCGTCCAGGACGAGGACCGCGGGCTCGACGGCCAGGGCTCGCGCGATGGCGACGCGCTGGCGCTGGCCGCCGGAGAGCCGGCGGGGCAGGGCGTCGGCGGCGCGAGGTTCGGCATGGCCATCGACCGCTCATCGGCGGGCCAGCGGCATCACCATGACACTGACTGAATTTTCAGTCAATACTTCGGGAACGGCTAGACCCGCCGGGCTACGGGATGAAACCCCGCCCGGCAGAAGACCCGACACAAGGCCCGACAGAACCCGACAGAACCCGGCAGGTGACCCGGCAGAGAGTGAGCCGGAGCCAGAGAGGGATCGGGAGCGGGATCGGGAGCGGCTACTTCTCCCGCAGCAGCGCCAGTTCGGCGTCGATGGCGCCGCGCACCAGGTCTCGCGCATGCTCGATCTGGAGGCCACCACTGAGCCAGCGCATGCTCAGCCCCTCCACGAGAGCGGTGAGCCGCTCGCCGGCCGCTGCCAGGGCGGGCGCCGGGGTCATCGGCTGCACCTGTCCGATGAGGGCCGCGACCTCCTGCACCCACACCAGCGTCGCCCTGGCCAGGTCCTCGCGCAGCACTTCGTCGAAGACGGCGCTCGCGCGCAACTCGCCCCAGGCGGAGCTGTTCTCCCGGACCTCCGGGGTGTCCTGGAGTTCCAGGAGGAGGGTCTCTTCCAGCTCCTCACGGGGAGGGAGCGGTTCGGCGTCGCTGTCGCGGCTGGTGGTGTAGCGCTCGGCCCGGTCGTTGATGAACTCCAGGGTGTGGCGCAGGATCCCGGTGCGGTCCTTGAAGTGGTAGTAGATCAGCCCGGTGGAGACACCCGCCTCGGCGGCCAGCTCTTCGACACGCAGGCCGCGTACACCGCGACGGGCGATCAGCCGTGCGGCAGCTTCGAGGATCTGAGTAGTGCGGGGCGCCATGGATCCGAACCCTACCCGCCCGTTCCCGGCCCGGTGATCTCGGCCGAGCGCCGGACATCGCACGCCGGGGCACCGGGCGGGCGTCAACCGCTCCTGCGGAGGCGGCTGATGACCGCCGCCACGGGGCCTTCGTCGGATGCGGCCTCGACCAGGCGCGCGATGGCGATGCTCTTCCCGTCCGGGCTGCGGACGCAGAAGGGGCGTTCGTCGGCGAGCTCGTCGAACGGGAGCTCGGTCACCGGTTCCGTCTCGATCCCCCGTACGCAGTCGGCGGGGCTGAGCACGTATCCGGCGGCCACGAAGGCGTCGCTGTCGTCCGGCAGGACGAACTCGGTGCCGGTCCGCGCCAGGTACCACTCGGCGGTCTCGGCGGGGACGACCTTCCCGGCCGCCAGGTCGAACTCGTAGTCCGGGTCGGGGGCGGTGAGTTCGGCGTCCGTGTAGGCGGGGACGTACGCGCTCCCTGGCGAGGACGAGGGTGTGGACAGGGGCGGGGGCGAGGGCTGCTGCGACGAAGGGCGGCCGGTCGGTGCGTGCGAGCGGCGGGAGGCGTCGGACGGGTTCCGCGACGGCTCGTGGCGGCGGTCCAGCAGGTAGTGGGCGGCGGCGCCGAGCGGCACCAGGACCGCGGCCACGACCGCCAGGGCCACCACGGTCCTGCGCCGTCGGCCGCGGCGCCGCGTGCGACCGGTCCGCCCCTCGCCGTCGGGAGCCCGCCGAGCGGCGGGGATGGCCATGACCGTGGGCTGGGCGTGGACCCGCTCGGTGCCACCGGCCCCACGTACCGGGCCCTGGTGCGTCACCTGTGAACCCTGCGAATCCTGTGCGTCCTGCGGATCCTGTGCGTCCTGCGGGTTCCGTGCGCCCTGCGGGTCGTGTGCATCCTGCGGGTCCCTCGTCTCGTCGCGCGTCGCGATCTCGCTGCTGACCCCGCGCGGCAGCCACCCCTCGGTGAACTCCGGCCGTGCGCCCATGGCGGGGTGGGCGTGCGCGGCGGCGATCAGGTCGCCCGGGCCGGGCCGGTGCGCGGGGTGCTTGGCGAGGCAGTGGCCGATCAGGGCGTGCAGGTCAGGGGGGACCCGGGACAGGTTGGGCTCCTCGTGGACGACCCGGTACAGCGCCGCGGATTCGGGCCCCTCTCCGAAGGGCAGCACTCCCCCGGCCACGTACGCGGCGACCGCGCCGAGCGCGAAGACGTCGGTCGCCGGGGTCACCGCGAGGCCCTGCGCCTGTTCCGGCGCCATGTACGCGGCGGTGCCGATTCGCAGTCCGGTGCCGGTCAGGCCCGTGGCGTCGGCGGCGCGGGCGATGCCGAAGTCGATGACGCGGGGGCCGTCCCCGGCGATGAGCACGTTGGCGGGCTTGAGGTCGCGGTGGACGACGCCCGCCCGGTGGATGGCCTGGAGCGCCTCGGCGATGCCCGCCACGAGCAGCAGCACCGTGCGCACGGGCAGCGGTCCGTGCCGCCTGATGACCTCCTGGAGGGAGAGTCCGGGGACGTAGGCGGTGGCGAGCCACGGCGTGGGGGCGTCCACGCCCGAGTCCACCACCTGCGCCGTGAACAGGCCGTGGATGCTCCGGGCGCTGGCCACTTCGTGGGTGAAGCGCCTGCGGAACTCGGGGTCCGCGGCGAATTCGGCCCGTACTGCCTTGAGGGCGATGGGCCGCCCGCCCGGCGTATGGGCGAGGTAGACGACCCCCATGCCGCCGGCTCCGAGCCGGGCGTGGAGGCGGTAGCCGCCGATCTCTCGGGGGTCGTCGGCCGACAGAGGCGCGGGGGCCGACGGCACGCCGGGAGGCTGAGGGGACATGCGGTGGCTCTTTCGGCGAGAGGGCAGGGGCCGGGATGCGGGACAGGACGCGGGGCAGGGGTTGGGACGCGGGGCAGGGCAGAAGGCGGGGCGGGAGGGGTCCGGCTCACGGGGGCGCGACGGCCGTGGGCCGCCACGAGGCATGATCGTGCCGCTAACTAAAGTTTCAGTCAATGTGAGACGATGCGGATCGCGGAATCGATGATCAGCTGGCGCACCAGGAGGGCATGGCGTGGGGGCGGACCGCAGGACGGACATCCTGAGAGCGGCGGCCAGAGTCATCGCCCGGCGCGGGGTCCGCGGCCTTCGCGTGTCGGAGGTCGCCGCCGAAGCGGGCATCTCCACTGCGCTCGTCTACTACCACTTCAAGGACCGCGCGGGCATCCTGCACCGGACCCTGGAGTTCATCAGCGACCGCGCGGAGCGCTACACCGGCGGACACCCCGGGCAAGGGAGCCGCGAGGACAACCCCCGCCAGGCGCTTGAGCGTTCGCTGCTCCTCGAGTTCCAGGACCGCCCCGAGGTGCGCGAGAACAGCACGGCCTGGGGCGAGCTGCAGGCGACCGCGGTCTTCGACCCCGAGCTGCGCGAGGCGCTCGCCGGGGCCCGACTGATCTGGCTCCGCAGGCTGACCGACGCCCTCGGCCGCATCCATCCGGCATCTCCCGCATCCGCCCGCACCCTCGGCGCCGAGCGGCTCACCGCCACGCTGGAGGGCCTCAGCACACGCTGGCTCAGCGGGCTCCTGCGCCTGGAGCACGCGCGCGAGCTGATGCGGGAGGCGATCGCGGTGGAAGTCGCGCAGCTGGAGCGGCGCACCGCCGTCGCTCTTTGACTGAATTTTCAGTCCATGCGACAGTGAAGGAACACCGTGCCGGCACGGCCACCCCACCCAGCCCACCCGCCCTCGCGGCATCCGGCCGTCCCTCGGCGCGGCACGCACCGCCGACCGTGCACATGACTCGGGCGCGCACCGGCTCACACCCCCACACCCCTCCTCCCCCGCCGCCCGCACCCCACGCGCTCGTCGAGCGGCCCGCCACACCGGCGGCTAGCTTGTCCCCATCACGATGATCGGAGTTCACCGTGTCCCACCTCCTTCCCTCCCGCCGCTCGGCCCTGCGCGCGATCGGCGGCATCGGCGCCGTGATCCTCGGCGCATCGGCCTGCGGCCCCGGCGGCTCCGACGTCGCGAGCGCCGCCGACACCGACCGGGACACGGACACGGACACGCACACCAAGGGGCGCCGCATGGGCGCCGAGTGGGAGAGCCACGCGCGCACGTTCATGTCGTGGCCCGCCCTGGAGTCCGTGTGGGAGGACGACCTGCGCTATGTACGCGAGGACATCGCCCGCGTCGCCCGGGCCATCGCGGAGTACGAGTACGTCGTGATGATGGCGCGGCCCGACCAGCAGAAGGCCGCCCAGAAGGCGTGCGGGCGCGACGTCGAGGTCATCCCGCTGGCCGTCGACGACCTGTGGGCCCGCGACACCGTGCCGGTCTTCGTGGAGCAGGACGGCAAGGTCCTGGGCGTCGACTTCAACTTCAACGGCTGGGGCAACAAGCAGGAGCACACGAACGACGGCAAGGTGGGCAAGACCTTGCTCGCCGAGTACGACATCCCGCGCACGAAGGCACCGCTGGTGGCCGAGGGCGGCTCGTTCGAGACCGACGGCGAGGGCACGCTCCTGGTCACCGAGAGCTCGATCGTCAACGACAACCGCAACCGCGGCAAGAGCCGCGATCAGATCGAGGCCGAGCTCGAGCAGACCCTGGGCGTCAAGAAGGTGATCTGGCTGGCCGGTGTGCGCGGCCAGGACATCACCGACGCCCACGTGGACAGCCTCGTGCGGTTCACCGAGCCCGGCGTGGTGCTGCTGGACCGGGCGCACCCCGACACCCCCGCCGACTCCTGGTCGCGCGCGGCCGACCAGGCCAAGGCCGTGCTCAGCAAGGCGACCGACGCCAGGGGACGTTCCTTCGAGATCGTCGACCTGCCGCAGCCCGACCTGTACGAGATCACCGGCGAGGGCGACGACTTCGTGTCGACGTACGCGAATTTCTACGTCGCCAACGACTCCGTGTTCCTGCCCGAGTTCGGCGACCGCAAGGCCGACAAGCGGGCCAAGGGCATCCTCCAGGAGCACTTCCCCAAGCGCGACATCGTGCAGGTCCAGATCGACACCATCGCCTCGGGTGGCGGCGGCATCCACTGCTCCACCCACGACGAGCCCGGCAAGCCGGTCGACTGACCCCGGCCCACCCCCACGGAGCGGCTGTGGTCACGATGCGACGTCTCCCCCGGTCCCGCGGCCGCATCCTGGCCGTGTGCCTGGTGCTGTGCGCCGTGGCCGCGGCCGTCGCCGTCGGGGTCTGGCTGCAGTTCGGCGAGCGCCAGGCGCTGGACTCCCGCTACCGGGCGGGTGGTTCGGCCCCCGACCGGGTGGACATCGCCGCATCGGTGCAGCGGGTCGACGCGGCGGGCCGGGAGCTGGTGCTCCGTCTCCTGGTCACCCCGCGCGGGAGCCTGGCGGAGGCGGGCGGCGTCTCCCCCGCCGAGACCCTGACGCTCCAGACCTCGCCCTCGGTACGGGGCGACCTCAGCTTCCCCGCCCACAGCCGCATCTCGACCGTGGACGTGCCCGTGACCCTGTCGTCGGGATCGATCACGGACTATCCGTTCGACGCCTACGGGACGACTCTCGAGTTCGGCGCGGTGCAGGGCGCCGAGGCGGTGCCCGTACGGATGACGCTGACCAACAGCGACGCGCTGTTCGTCATGGGGATGCGGGCCGAGTCCCACCCGTCGGACCCGCCCGCTCCCTAGACGGCGCCCGGCCGGTCACTCGTCTCCGGTGCGGGCCGGGCGGATCACATGGACGACACGGAGCGCCACGGTCACCAGCCCGGCAACTGCCGCCCCGGCGGCGGCGATCAGGACGTCGGGCGCCCAGATCCACAGCCTGCCCGGGCTCATCCCGTCGGCGAAAAGCAGCAGCGCGACCGGCACCACCGCCGCGGCCACGCACCAGGGAAGGGTGCCGAGAAGGCGGCGCAGGCGGGACGACCGCGTGACGGGACGGCGCAGAAGGAAGACCGAGCGGACGGCCGCCCCCAGCAGCAGCACCGCGAGCGCGGTGGTGCCCCAGAGGATCGACGTGTACGGCGACAGCCACGCCGTGCCGCTCGACGGCGCCGCACCGCCGGCCAGGATCCGGGCGGCACCGAAGCCGACCTTCATGACCTCGTCGTCGTCGAGGAGCTCGTACAGGTTCTGGTGCAGTACGAGGGCGGTGTTCCGCTCGGGCAGCAGGAACAGCATCCCCGCGTAGCCGGGAGTGCCGCCCGTGTGCCAGACCGCCCGGTCGAGCGGGGCGTCCAGGCCGCCGACGCGCCAGCCGAGGCCGTAGCCCGTACCGTCCCCGGAAGGCTGGAGCCGGCCTTCCGTACGCATCGCCCGCACGGATGCGGGGGTGAGCACGGATGTGTCACCGACTCCGGCGCGGAGCTGGAGCGCGGCGAAGGCGGCGAGGTCGCCCAGGTCCCCGCCCGTGTAGCCGTAGGCGGCCCCGTGCGCGTCGACGCCGTCGGCGGTCGCGGCCGGCAGCCCCCACACGTACTGGTGCCCCGGAGCCAGCTGCCGCTCGCGGGCCGAGGCCCGGTCGACGACGGCGCTGTCCATGCCTGCCGGGGCGAGCACCGCGCGGCGCAGATACGCGGCGAAGGGCTGCCGTGTGACGGCCTCGACGACCGCGGCCAGGACGAGGTAATTCGCGCTGCTGTAGGCGTACTTCGCACCGGGCGGGCCCAGCGGTTTCACCCCGTCCAGGGCGCTGACGCGCTCCGCCGGTCGGGGGCAGTCGTCGGCGAAGCAGTCGGTGACCTTGAACGTGGCCGCCGCCGGGATCCCGGCGGTCTGCCCGAGAAGGTGACGGACCCGCACCCGGGAGGCGTGCGCGGATCCGCCGAACCGGAAGGCGGGCACGTGGTCGGCCACGCGGTCGTCCAGGCCCAGCCGGTGGTCCTGGACCAGCGTCATCACCGCGGTCGCGGCCACCGGTTTCGCCACCGACCCCCACAGGAAGGGGGTGTCGGGCGTCACCTGCCGCCCGCGCCCGTCCCTGCCCCAGGCCCGTTGGTGGACGGGCCCGTCGGGTCCGACCACCGCGTAGGCGAGGCCGGGCACGCGGGTCGCCTTCATGCGTTCCCGTACGTAGGCGTCGATCGCCGCGTAGCGCCCGGACGGTGACGAGGTGTCAGCCGCCGAGGCCGCGGGCGCCGGGATCAGCAGGAGCAGGAGGAGCAGGGCGACCGCGTGCGCGCCCACCCGTCGTAAGTGCCGTGACATGGGATTTCCTCATCGTCGTCAACGCCCTGGCAGGGCAGGGCAGTTGAAGGAGCAGGCCACATGAAGAGCAGGGCCGGAACGAATAACCGTACAGCCATATGGTTATTGGGTTTTTACCGTACGCTGCTACGGTTATCAAGTGCCGAGGATCGCCGACCACGAAGAACGCCGCCGTCAGATCGCGGACGCCGTCTGCCGGCTCATCACCGAACAGGGCCTGGACGCGGTGACCGTGGCGCGGACCGCCGCGACCGCCGGGATGTCGGTCGGGCTCGTGCAGCACTACTTCCGCTCCAAGGACGAGATGCTGCTGCACGCCTTCAAGGAGGTCAGCGCGCGCATCAAGGGCCGGGCCGACGAACGGATCCGGGCCGGCATCGAGCACCGGCGGCCGATCTCACACGTCCTGGCCGAGGCGCTGGCCGAGTTCCTGCCGCTGGACGAGACGCGCCGCACCGAGTTCCGGGTGACGCGGGCGTTCGCCGGGCGGGCCCTGGACGCGGCCGCGCTCGCCGTCGTCGACGTGGAGACCGCCCACCGGCTGCGCGAGGACGTGGCGCGGGCCGTGCACAACGGCAAGGAGTGCGGCGAGGTCGCGCCGGAGCTGGACCCGTGGCCCGCGGCCGTCCGCCTGACCGCGGTCACGGAGGGCCTCGCCATGCAGGTCTACCGGGACGCCGCCCAGGGCACCGGGCCGTCCGCGGGCGAGGTGGCCGCCGCCGTCATCGCGGACGAACTCGCGGTCGTCTTCACGGGCGAGTGCCGGCAGTACGCCGCGGCCGGGGGCACCGGACCGGCCTGACGGTCGCGCGGCACGGGTGGGTGCCCGGCTGCTCGGGCACGCCACAACTCCGTATGTTCTGGGGCATGTTGACGAGGGCGGCGCCCGCAGTCGTGTTGCGGGTGCCGCCCTCGTCGTGACCGGGCTGTCTTAGAGCTCGATCCATTCGGTGGAGGTGGTGACCTCCTTGAGCAGGTCGGGCAGCGGTGCGACGCCGAGGCCGGGGCCCGTCGGGACGTCGAGGTGGCCGTCGTCGAGGACGAACGGCTCCGTGATGTCCGTGGCGAAGTAGCGGTGCGAGCCGGAGGTGTCGCCGGGCAGGGTGAAGCCGGGCAGGGCGGCCAGGGCGACGTTGGCGGCGCGGCCGATGCCGGTCTCCAGCATGCCGCCGCACCAGACCGGGATGCCGTGCGCGCGGGCGAGGTCGTGGATGCGGCGGGCCTCCAGGTAGCCGCCGACCCGGCCGGGCTTGACGTTGATGATGGAGCAGGCGCCGAGCGAGATGGCCGCGGCCGCGTGGGCGGCGGACTCGATGGACTCGTCCAGGCAGATCGGGGTGCGCATCACCTTGCCGAGCTGGGCGTGCTGGACCATGTCGTCGTTGGCCAGGGGCTGTTCGATCAGGAGCAGGTCGAAGGCGTCGAGCTTGGCGAGGTGCTGGGCGTCGGTGAGGGTGTAGGCGGCGTTGGCGTCGACCTGGAGCAGCAGGTCGTCGCCGAAGCGCTCACGGACCGCGCGGACCGGCTCGATGTCCCAGCCGGGCTCGATCTTCAGCTTGATGCGGACGTAGCCCTCGGTGACGTAGCGGTCGACGGCGTCGAGGAGTTGCGGGACGGTGTCCATGATGCCGACCGAGACGCCGCAGGGGACGCGATCGCGGGCGGCGCCCAGGTATCCGCCGAACGACTCGCCCGTGGTGCGGAGTTGGGCGTCGAGGACCGCTGTCTCCAGGGCCGCCTTCGCCATGCGGTGGCCGGTGAAGGGGTCCAGGATCCGGCCCACCTCCTGCGCGTCCACGCCGTCCTTGGCGCCCGCCCCCAGCAGGGCGGGGATCAGGAAGGAGCGCAGGACGTTCTGGGCGCCGTCGACGTACTCGGAGCAGTAGCGGGGCTCGGACATCGCGCCGCACTCGCCCCAGCCCTCGCCGTCGGCGGTGACGACGCGCACCAGCAGCACGTCGCGGCTGGTCTCCACGCCGAAGGAGGTGCGGAACGGGGCGACCAGCGGCATCGCGATGCGGCGCAGTTCGACGCCGGAGATCTTCGTCTTCATGGGGTGGGGGCTCCTCAGGGCTGGCGGTCGGGGCGGGGGCGGCGGACGACGTAGCGGCGGCGTTCGTGGAAGCCGGTGACCTCGGCGCCCTCGGCGAGGAGGTCGCCCAGGGTCTCGCGTACGGCGAGGCGCCAGGCGCGGGCGGCGGCCGGGTCGGTGCGGCGCAGGGACTCGATGTCGTCCGGGAGGTCGATGAGCACGGTCTCGGCGTCGGTGGCGAGGGGCTCGGGGAGGCCGCCGTGGTCGCGCAGGGCGTGCGCGGTGCCCGGGGGGAGCTCGGCGGCGGGCGGGGCGGGCTCGGTCAACTCCCAGACGGCGAGCACCCGGTCGGACTCGTCGCCGCCGTTGATGGCGTCGTCCATCTCTCCGTAGAAGGAGGTCAGGTACTCCTCGGGGCGGGCACCGAGCTTGACCAGGTTGAAGTAGGCGTTGCGGCGGATCAGCGGGTCGTAGGTCCAGGTGATGCGCTGGAGGCCGCGCTCCAGGGCCCACTGCCGCTGGTGCAGCTTGAGGGCGAGGCCCGCGCCGCGGCCCATGACGGCGCCGGTGATGTGGGAGTGCAGGCAGCTGCCGACGGGATCGCCGAAGAAGGCGACGGAGGCACCGGTCAGGCGGTCGCCCTCGTAGGCTCCGGCGACGTAATTGCCCGCGTGCGAGAGGGCCTTGATGACCTCGGCGGAGATGGGGGTGCTGCCGGGTTCGCTCCCCCAGATGTCGGCGTAGAGGTGGCTGACGGCTTCGAAGTCCGCCATGCCGTGGAGCTCTCGTACGGTCGGTCGTATGCCGCCCGCCGGAGTCGTCGAACTCAGCGGGCTCATCGGGCTCGTGGGGGTCATGGGGGTCACTGGAGTGCTCCGACGAGGCGGGTCAGCAGCCGGGCGCGGTCCGGCATGGTGGCGGTGACGACGTGTTCGTGGTCGGCGTGCGCGCCGTCGCCGACCGGGCCGAGGCCGTCGAGCGTGGGGCAGCCGGCCCCGGCGGTGAAGTTGCCGTCGGAGGCGCCGCCGACGGCGGCCTGCCGCAGCGGTTCGAGGCCCAGCCGGGCGGCCTCCTCGGCGGCCTGCGCGAAGAGCTTCCGGGAGGAACCGGCGTCCAGAGGCGGGCGGTTGGGTCCGCCGCCGATGTCCAGGCGGGCGCCGGGGACCCGCGGCGTGAGGGCCTTGATGTGGCGGTCGACGGCCTGCTGCGCGGCGGGGTCGGGCACGCGGACGTCCACGGTCAGTTCGGCGAGGGCGGGCACGGTGTTGTTCGCCGTTCCGGCGCGCAGCAGTGTGGGGGTGACCGTCGTCCCGGGTCCGGTGGCGGCGGTGACGTCGGTGGCGATGCGCTCCAACGCCAGGAGCTGGTGGGCGAGTTCGGTGCCCGCGTTGATGCCCTTCTCCGGTTCGAGCCCGGAGTGGGCGGCGCGGCCGTGGACGGTGAGCTCGTACAGCGATACGCCCTTGCGGCTGGTCTTCAGGGCTCCTCCGGGTGCCGAGGGCTCCAGGACGAGCGTGGCCGAGCACTGGCGCGCGAGGTCCTCGATGAGCGGGCGGGAGGTCGCCGAGCCGGTCTCCTCGTCGCCGGTGACGAGCACGCAAAGGCCGTCCAGGGAGGGGAGTTGAGACAGGGCGTGGAACATCTGGACCAGCCCCGCCTTCATGTCGAAGACGCCGGGGCCGCGGGCGATGCCCTGCTCCACCGACCAGGGGTGGGTCCTGAGCGTGCCGGTGGGCCAGACGGTGTCGTGGTGGCCGAGCAGCAGGATGCGCGGGGTCCCGAAGGTCCACTGGAGGTGGGTGATGCCTTCGCTGACGAGGGTTTTGGGTGCGGCGCCGAGCAGTCGGCGGCCCTGCGCGGCGACGACTTGGGCGCTGCGGGCCAGGGCGTCGTGGTCGGCGGAGAAGGACTCGCAGGTGACGAGCTCTTCGAGGTCGGCGAGCATGGCGTCGAGCGCCGGGGCGGGGTTGTCCGGCGCATGGCCGTCCGACGCGTGGCCCTCCGGCGCGTGGCCCTCCGGCGTGGTCGTGCGGGCGTCATCGTGCGGCATGGGCGGTTCCTTCCGTGCGTGCTGCCTTGTGCTCGTCGCGTACGGCCGTGCGGCCCTCGCGGACTCCCAGGTGTTCCTCGCGGACTCCCAGGTCTTCCTTGCGGACTCCCAGGTGCGCGGCCATGAGCCGCCGCATGTTTCCGCCCAGGACCTTCAGGACGTCCTCCTCGGGCAGGCCACGGCGCAGCAGCGCCTCCGTGACCAGGGGCATCCCGGCCGGGCCCTCGAGTTCCGGGAAGTCGAAGTGGGGGTCTTCGCCGTCGGTGTTCTCGCAGCAGGGCGGGGTGACGTCCGCGATGACCTCGCGGACGAAGTCGGCGCCGAGGCCGACGTGGTCGGTCCCGGCCACGGAGGCGATGTGTTCGATGTGGTCGACGACGCGGTCGACGCCGACCTTCGCCTGGTCGTCGGTGAGGAAGTCGGGGATGAAGTTCACGCACACCACGCCGCCGGTGGCGGCCACGCCGCGGATCTGTTCGTCGGTGAGGTTGCGGTGGTGGTCGCGCAGGGCGCGGGCGTTGGAGTGGGTGGCGATCAGCGGGCGGGTGGCGAGCTCCAGGACGTGGGCGACGCCGGAGGCGCCGAGATGGGAGATGTCGAAGAGCATGCCCAGGCGCTCCATCTCCTGGACCGCCAGGGTTCCGGGGGCGGTCAGGCGGCTGCCGGTGGCGTCCTCGCGGCTGCCGTCGGCGAGCGGGGTGCGGCCCCAGTGGGCGATCGAGGCGATCCGCACGCCGAGCCGGTGGACGGTGGAGAAGAGCTCGACGGAGGCGTCGAGGCCCGGTGCGCTCTCCAGGGCGAGCACGAGGGCGATCCTGTTCTCGGCCAGGGCCCTGTCGATGTCCGCGCCGTCGAGGCACAGCGCGACGTGTTCGGCGTTCTCCTCGGCGAGAACGTGGGCGCACTCGATCATGCGGAGGGTCTGCCGCAGCGCCCCCTCGGGCCGGTACTGCTCGTCGATGAACACGGGCAGGACCTGGATGTCGATGCCGCCCGCGCGCAGTTGTGGCAGCCACCGCTCCCGGAAGAAGCTGCCCCAGCGTTCCGGTGGGCGGGCGGCGACGGCCATGAGAAGGTCGTTGTGGGCGTCGGCGACGACGGCGCGGTGATGCAGGTCCAAGGACACGACGGGGCCTTTCACGGTGCGGAGCCCAGGGTTTCGGGGAGGGGCCTGGGTCAGGACCTCAACGTAGGCAGGTCGGACCTCCCCGCTCTTTGGCCTGCAGAACAAATCAGTGGCCCTCCACTTGGACGGCAGCACAAGGCCGCCGATCGGCCTCGTGTCCGCGCAGCCCCGGACGCGGGCTAGCAGATCGCGCGAGACGGCCCCTTGGCCGCACGGCCAAAACCCGCCCCGGATGTTTGGCTGGGCACCGCATGCACCGGGCCTGCCCAGGCCCGACGGTGTACGGCATGCACAAGGACACCTTGCGACGAAGGACCACTCTTGCCGCAGCACTGGCAGTCACGGCCTCGCTGATGGCTGCCCCCGCCGCGTCGGCCTCGTCGGGCGCATCCGCCCCGGCTTCCGGCTGTGACGCCCACCCGATCCAGAAGGCGCTGGACGCGCTGGAGCACGTCGGCGCCTCCGGCATCAGCGTGACGGTGAAGAGCCCCGACTGCGGCCTCCTCACCACCGGCATCGGCCTCGCCGACCTCAAGACGGGCCGCAAGGTCGTCGGCAACGAGCACAGCCGCATCGCCAGCAACACCAAGACCTGGGTGGCCACGGTCGTGCTGCAGCTGGTCGGCGAGGGCAGGCTCCGGCTCGACGACACGGTCGACCACTTCTTCCCCGGCCTGATCCGCACCGACCACTACGACGGGCGCAGGATCACGGTGCGCCAGCTCCTGCAGCACACCAGCGGCCTGCCCGACTACCTGGACGCGTACGAGAACGAGGACGACTACCGCTGGGACCACCTCGAACCGCTCGACACGGTCAGGATGACGCTGAAGCTGCCGCCGCCCGACGACCGGACACCGTCCGGCTTCGCCTACTCCAACACCAACTACAACCTCGCCGGGATGATCGTCTCGAAGGTCACCGGGCGCGGCATCGGCACCGAGATCAAGCAGCGCATCATCCGTCCCCTCGGGCTGCGGCACACGTCCTGGCCCGGCGACCGGACCACGCTGCCCAAGCCGGAGCTGCGCGGCTACGCGGAGCGCAAGGGCAAGCTGGCGGACCGTACGGAGTGGAACGTCTCCGGCGCCGACGCGTCGGGGGCGCTGGTCTCCAACGGGGCCGACGTGACCGCGTTCTGGTCGGCGCTGCGGGGCGGGAAGCTGCTGGCCCCGGCCCAGTTGGCCGAGATGGAGAAGACCATCACGACGGACGCCCCGAGCGAGCGCTACGGCCTGGGTGTCGAGCGCTACGAGACCGTCCCCGGCTTCGTCACCTGGGGTCACAGCGGCTCCATGGAGTCCGGGCACAAGCTCAGGAACGCCGTCACCGGGGACGGCCGGCGGGCGGTGACGCTGCTGATCGGCTCGGAGCGCTTCGACTCCGACAAGGTGGACGCCATCATCGGCAGGCTCATCCACGACCTGCGCTGACCGGGTACCGGCCCGGCGCCCCTGTCTGAGCCTGGCTCAGGCAGGGGCGTCGGGCTCTGCCAGCACCCTCAACTGCAGCCACAGCACCAGCCGTTCGTCGGCGTCGTCGAGGTCGATGCCGAGCTGTGCGCCGATCTGCTTGAGGCGGTAGCGGCAGGTGTTGGGGTGCACGGAGAGCTGTCTGGCGGCGCTCGCCACGTCGCAGCCCGTGCCGAACCAGGCCGTCAGGGTGCGGGCGTACTCGGTGCCGTACTCGGCGTCCGCGTCCAGCACCCGCTGCCAGGCGCCCGCCCTCAACTCCCCGCGCTCCCGCATCACATCGGCCAGCCGCAGCAGCGTCACCCGGGGCCGTATCTCGTCGACGGCGGCCACCGGCAGGGCGTCGTCCAGCAGCCGCAGCACCGCGTCCGCGTCCGCGCGCGAGGCCGTCACCCCGTCGCGGCAGGACACCACCGCGCCGAGCGCGGCCCGTACGGGCACCCGCAGCGAAGGCCCGGCCCGGCCCACGATGTCCTCGGCCAGCTGCCGGTGCCGCCGGTCGGCCGTCGTCCGCGCTTCCGGTCCGCCCGCCCCGCCGCTTGCCTCGGGGGCGGGCAGCAGCGCGTACACCACCCCGTCCAGGAGTACGCAGGCGTGCCGTCCGTAGCGGGCATCGCACTGCAGTCGTACGAGGTCCAGGAGGCGCAGCGAGGTCCGCTCGGCGTCGGGCACGCCGGCCGCGGAGTCCAGCGCGAAGGCGGCCACCCGGACCGCGTTCCAGCCCAGCCGGTGCGCCGCCGTCGCCGCGTCGGCCGCGCCGTCCAGCAACCGGCGCAGCAGGTCGGCGTTCTGATGCCGGGTCAGTTCCTGGGCGGCGCGGCGGCGCAGCAGGAGCAGCGCGGCCGTGGACACGCCCTGGGCCAGGGTCTGTTCCGCGTCGGGGGCGAGGGTGCCGGTGTCGACCACCCAGATCGAGCCGAGGGGTTCGCCGCCGGCCCGCACCGCGCAGGCGAGGCGGGGCAGGTCGGCCGCGGTGAGCGGGGGCAGGCGCACCGGTGCGGGCGCGGCGAACACCTGCCGGACCTGCTCCGAGTTGTCCACGCTGCCCGGGACTTGAAGGCCGAGGATGCCCTGACGGCGGTCCTCGTCGACCGGCTGGCCCGGCACGGTGGAGTACGCCAGGATCCGCTGGCGCGGGTCCTCCACGGCGGTGGCGCCGCCGGTCGCCGCCGCGATCGCGTCGGCCAGCGCGAACAGGTCCCCGAGTCCGGCGCCCTGGGCGGAGCGGGCGTCGACGGCCGCGGCCAGCATCAGATGGACGTGGTGCCAGGCGGTGTCCTCGCCGACCGTCAGGAGCGCCACGCCGTGCGCCTCGGCCTCGGCGGCCGGCCCGTCCGTGCCCCGCACCACGACTCCGGTCATGCCCGCCTCCGCGGCGGCCCGCACGAGCGGACCGGCCTCGGCGGCCCGTACGCCGACCGCGAGCAGCAGGGCTCCGGGCGCGTGGGGCAGCGGGGCGTGCGCGTCGTACAGGAGCACCTCGGTGACCGGCGAGCCGGTTCCGGCGGAGGCGGTGTGGAGCCGCAGGGCCGGGCTGCCCACGACGTCGATCAAGTCGCCGAGCGTACAGACGTCCATGGGCCCGGGTGCTCCTCACTGCCTCGGCCCCCGGCCCGGCCGCACCGCCGTCCCGGGTCGGCTGCCACCGTGGCAGCCACAAGGATGATGACGGTTGGGCCGTGGAGGTTCAGGCGGCTTCGAAGATCGGGGCACGCCGGCTACACCGCTGCCGCGTTCCCCGTCGGCGGCGCGTCCTGGAGGTGGGCGGCGGATTCGGCCGCGGTGTACGAGGAGGCGAACGTGAACGCGCGCGGGGACGGTCCGTGCGCCCGCAGCTCAGCCAGCCGCTCCAGGGCCTCGCCGACGGTCGGGATGTGACCTGCGGGCACCCACCAGAGCACCAGGTGCGATGCGACGTGCCGCGCGAAGAACTCGCGACGCCGCCGCATCACTTCCAAGTGCCCACTGCGGTACGCGAAGTCCCACAGCGCCTCCTGGGTCTCCCACACCGAGAGATTGACGATGACGTCCTCGCCCGCCGGACGCAGACCGGTGGCGTCGGGTGCCCCGTCCTCCACGAGCCGCCATACGAAGCCGGGTGCGCCGTCGGCGGCGGCGTTGACCGGGTCGAGCATCTCGACGAACGGGGCCAGGCTCGGGTGGTCGAGGGGGTGGAGGAGCGTGGAGACGTTGAGTTGGGCGAGGTGGGCGGCGGGCGGGGCGGGCGCGGAAGAAGCGGAGGACCTGGAGGACCTGGAGGACGCGGAGGGCGCGGAGGAAGCGGGAGGCACGGATGCGGTCATGGCTTCATCCCAGCAGTCCCGACTTTCTATGTCAACGCCCATTGTTTTTAGAAGCTTCGACCACGACGCAGCACTCCCCCGGCCGGGCGTCCATGCGGGCGCGGACCGGACCGTCCGCGCCGAGCAGCCCCTCCAGGAGTGCGAGGTTCATGCCGCAGACGAGCGGCGGGAAGCGTTCGGCGACGGCATGGAAGGGGCAGTTGCGCATGCGCACCGCAGAGGCACCTGCTGCCTCTTCCTTCTCTTCGGCGCCTGCGGCGTCTACTGCGTCTGCGGCGCCTTCCATGTGCGGTTCATAGCCGCGGGCGGCCAGCACCTCCATCGCCTCGTCGAGGCCGCCGCAGGGCGCCGCCTCGCCGCGCAGTTCCTCGCCCCGGCGGCGCGCGGCCGCCCACAGTCCGGCGTCGAGACCGGCCTGTTCGGCGGCCTCCGCCAACAGTTCGGCGGCGGTGCGGTAGTCGCGGGCGGGCAGCGACACCGAGCGCTCGGCGCGCGCCCGCATGTAGACCTTGGCGGGGCGGCCCGCCCCCGGCCCCGAGCGCCCGGTCAGCCGGCGGCTGCCGCTCTCGAGCAGCCCGGCCTCGGTCAGCTTGTCCAGGTGGTGGGCCGCGAGCGTGCGCGCGACCCCCGCCGCCTCGGCCGCTTCGTTGCGGCCGACCTCTCGACCCCGTGCCGCCACGTACTCGTACAGGCGGCGCCGTACCGGATCCTGCAGCGCCGCGATCGCCTCGATGTCTTCCACGCGGACATTCTAGAAACAACGCAGGTTAGAGATAGAAAGGTGGGCGGCAGACCACCATCGGCGCCCTCGAAAAGGCAACCACTCCTTGACAGTTTCGGATTGTCAAGACGTACTTGCCTCATGGCCCTTCCAGACCTGGACGATCTCATTGCCGAAGTCGACCGGCGCTGCGACACCGCGCACCGCCCCGACGGACAGGAACAGCCCGACTGGCTCGCCCTGTTGACGGTCGCCGCGCAGCTCTCGGGCCAACTCCAGTCACTGGCCGACGACTTGGTCGAGGACTATGTCGAGCACTGCCGGATGCACGGCTCTTCGTGGACCGACATCGGCGCCGCGCTCGGCGTGACCCGGCAGGCGGTCCAGCAGCGCTTCCACGCACCGCACAAGCGCTACGGCCCCGAGACGATGACCGAGGACCTGCGCCGGGCGATGGTGCACGTCAAGAAGGCGGCGGTGCAGCACCGCAACAACTACATCGGCACCGAGCACCTGCTCTGGGGCCTCACCGCGGAGGACAACAGCGCCACCCGGCTCCTGCAAGCCGCGGGCGTGGCGGCGGAGGAGGTCCACCGGGGCGTCGGCGACCGGCTGAGTATGGGTGCCTCCCAGGCGGCCGAGCGGATCGCGTGGACGCCCTACTCCCGTAAGGCGATCGCGCTCGCTGAGGCGCGGTCCGGGCACGACGACTCCGAGGGCATCGACTGCCACCACCTGCTGCTCGGCCTGGCCGAGGTGGGCCGTGGAGTGGCCGCCGACGTCCTGAGGGGAGCCGGATTCGACGCGGCCGCCCTCGACGCCTTGATCGCGGACGCCGACCGTCCGGCACAGCAGGGGTAACTGCGCTGCTAGCGTGGGCCGTTGATCCGGCTGATCCAGCTGATCCAGCTGATCCAGCTGATCCAGCTGATCCAGCTGATCCAGCTGATCCAGCTGATCCGGCTGATCCAGCTGATCCGGCTGATCCAGCTGATCGAGGGGGAGAAGGCAGCACGTGGCATCGACGACGTTCAGCATCGGCGGAGACCTGAAGGTCCGGCGGCTCGGGTTCGGGGCCATGCGCCTGCCGACCGAACCCGGTCCGGACCGCGCGTCCTCGCTCACGGTCGCCCGGCGGGCCGTCGAGCTCGGCATCACCCTCATCGACACGGCGTATCTGTACGGCGGGGGCGCCAACGAGGAACTCCTCGCCGAGGCCCTGCACCCTTACCCGGACGACCTGTTGATCACCACCAAGGTCGGCGTCGCCCGGGACTCTGCGGGCGAGTGGCAGCTCAACGGCCGACCGGAGGTGCTGCGCGACCAGGTCGAGCAGGCGCTGCGCCGGCTGCGCGTGGAGCGGATCGAGCTGCTCCAGTTGCACCGCGTCGATCCGGAGACTCCGCTCGCCGACCAGGTCGGCGCGCTGCGGGACCTGCGGGACGAGGGCAGGATCGGCCGGATCGGGCTGTCCGAGGTCACCGTCGGCCAGCTCGACGAGGCCCGGGAGATCGTCGACATCGCGAGCGTGCAGAACCACTACAACCTGCTCGACCGCGAGCACGAGCCGGTGCTCGCGGCGTGCGCGGCGGCGGGGATCGCGTTCCTGCCGTGGCGCCCGGTCGCCTGGGGAGAGGCGGGGGCGAGCTCCGAGGTCACCGCCGTGGCGGCCGACCTCGACGCCACCCCCACCCAGGTGGCGCTCGCCTGGCTCCTCGGCCGCTCCCCGGTGATCCTGCCCATCCCCGGCACCACCCGGATCGACCACCTCGAGGAGAACCTGGGGGCCGAACACCTCCGCCTGACCCCGGCCCAGCGCGACCGCCTCGACGCCCTGGCCTAGGGCCTGTCCGGCGGATCAGGCCGCATGATTCCGAGCTGTGCCGTCCGTCGCTGGTGAGCGGGCTGTGGTGCGTCGAGATGCAAGGCGGAGGAGGGCGACAACGCGGAGCGTCGGCAACCGACGACAACGCCGCAGACCGGCGTGGAACAGCCCGCGACCGCGGCAAGATCCGCCGGACAGGCCCTAGGTGGCCGGGGTGGGGCTCTGCCCCGTGCGGCGGGGCTCCCGTCTCCGCCGACGAGGCCGTACGGCAATATAGGTGCACCTGACACTTAACACTGCCGCGCCACCGAGGACCCCATGCCGCACATCACCGTCGACTACACGGCGACGCTCGACTTCGACTGCCGGGCGTTCATCGAGGAGCTCCATCCGATGGTGCGGGAGCGGTCCGCGACCCGCGGCGTGTGCAAGACCCTGTGCCGAGCGGTCGAGAGCCACAGCGACGGCCCCCACGCGTGCGTCGCACACGTCACGATCGGGCTCATGCCGGGCCGCACCGAGGCGGTGAAGGACCGGCTCGCGGACGATGTGCTGGCGCTGCTCGGCAAACACATCACCACCCCTGGAACCGTGACGTCCGCCGAGGTCCGGGACCTGCCCACGAGTTACCGCATCCACACGCCGTAGGAGTTCGGGGCGGGACGCGTCCCAGGGCGTTGTCATGACGCGGGTTGTTTGCGCAGGCCATAACGGTGTACGTCCCAGATTGTCGTCATCTCGGCGGTGGTTGTGGTGGGGGTGCGGCGGTGGCGGTGAGCCTGGTGGTCGTAGGGGTTGCGGTGCCCTGGCGGCGCGGCGACCACGGGTGATCCAAGGGGAGGAACGGAACTCATGGCGACTCGGACCCTTCGCAGGTCCCTCACGGCCGGTGTGCTGGCCGCGGGGCTCAGCCTCGGCCTGCTGTCGAGCGGTGCGCTCGCCGCGCCCGCCCACTCGACGGCGGCGCCGTCGTCGTCACCGGCGGCGGCCGACGACGTGCACATCCAGAGCAAGGCGTCCACGACCCTGTACATCCAGGGGGCCAACGCCCGGGTGTGGAAGACCTGGTACCGCTACAGCGGTGGCGGCTACAAGGGGCACTTCGGCGCGAGCCGGGTCAACGGCGCCGACGTCTACGCGCACATCTACTGGAACTCGGGCCGCTATCAGTTCAAGAAGCTGAAGCCGGGCAAGTCGTACGTCTACTACGGGGCCAAGAAGGTCCTGCTCCAGCTGTGCGGCGACTACGAGTGCTCCGGGAAGTGGTGACCCTGCGACGGCGCGACGGCGTCAGCCCTCGTCGTCCTTGACCTCCAACGCCCGTCTCGCCAGGCCCACGAACGCGAGATGGGCGTCCCGGAAGTCCCGGTACGCGGCGTCGTATGCGTGCCGGCGCCCGGGGTCGTCGTCGCCTGTCAGCGCCTTGAGCAGCGGCTGGACGCGGCGTGCCCGGTGCCGTACCTGCTCGGCGGCGGTGGACACCTCGGCGGGGCCGTCGAGCCGGACCTCGTGGAGCGCCTTGCTCATGCCGCCGATGACCGGGCCGATGCGCTCGTACATCTGCGCAAGGATGCGGTCCTTGTCGGCCCGGTCGCTCGCCGCGTCCACGGCGTCGATCTGCCAGACGACCTCGTTGAAGGCGTGCGCGCAGGTCATCAACTCCCGGTAGGTGGAGCGGCGCCGGTCGCGCTGCTCCCGAACGGCCTGTGCTCGCGCGGTGGTTCGGGCCTGGGCCAGGGCCGCGCGCGAGGTCGCCCGCGCGGTGATGTAGCTCGCTCCGAGCGCGGTCAGCGCGGTGAGGACGCCGACCCACAGTCCGCTGTTCGCCATGGCCGGAGATTCTGTCAGCCGTGGGCGGCCTCCAGGCCGGGAGGGGAGTCGGCGGGCTCGCGGCGCAGCCACAGGGACCCCGTGGCGCAGAGCACCGACAGCGCGACCAGGGCGATGCCGACCCATGGGGTCCAGTCGATGCCGGCCAGGCTGATCACCGCGCCGCCCAGCGCCGCGCCGAGGACCACGCCCAGGTGCATCGCCGAGGTGTTCAGGGCCACCCCGGCGCTGCCGCTGTCCGGGTCGCTGCCCAGCAGATAGTTCTGCACCGCCGGCGAGATCATCCAGCTGACAGTGGACCACACCATCAACGCGCAGAGCAGCAGCCACCGTTGCCCGACGGCGCGGGTGAGGGGGATCGCCAGCATGGATGCGGCGAACAGCACCGGGACCACCACCAGCGCACGGCGGTGGCCGATGCGGTCGCTGAGCCAGCCGCCGAGGTAGCCGCCGCCGATCGCCGCCGCGCCGATCAGCAGCAGGGTCAGGGCGATGCTTTGGCTGTCGGTGATGCCCGCGACCTGCTCGAACCAGGGGGTGATGTAGGCGAAGAGCGTGAAGTGGCCGCCCAGCAGCAGGATCGACACCAACTGGGCCAGATTCAGGGCCGGGTCGCGCAGCTGGCGGCGGTACGCGGCGCCGTCGGCCGCGCTGTCCAGGGCGCGGCGCGGCAGGGCGAAGCGCAGCAGGGCGGCCAGCGGCAGCGAGTACAGGGCGATGGCGGCGAAGATCCAGCGCCAGCCGAACCACTCGTCGACCAGCACTCCGGCCGGTACGCCGAACACCAGCGCACCACTGATGCCCATGAAGATCAGCCCGATGGCGCGTCCGCGCTGTGCCTTCGGTGCCAGCTCCACCGCCAGCAGGCTGGACTGCATGATCAGCAGCCCGCTGCAGGCGGCCATGCCGATGCGCATCAGCAGCAGCGGAACGTAGCCGGGGCTCAGCGCGGCGCCCGCGTTGAACGCGGCGGACACCACCAGGGTGACCACCAGCAGGTGGCGGCAGTCTGCGCCGCGGGTCAGCCAGCCGAGCAGGGGCGCGGCGACGGCGAAGCTCAGCGAGTACAGGCTGGTGAGCTGGCCCGCGAGGCTGAGCGAGACGTCGAGGTCGGCGGCGAGCGAGGGCAGGACGCCGGTGAGGATCGCCTCGGCGAGCCCGGCGGCGAACGTACAGAGAGTCAGCAGCAGGAGGCGAAGATCCATGGTGGCCCCGATTCCCGGTAGAGGGTTTCGGGCACGCGGCCTCGGTTATCCCGGCTGGATGGCGAAGAGACCCGGGAAGGTTAGATGAATCGGAAACCGTGTACAAGCGTCCGGGCGTGGGCGACCGGCCCCGGACGGCCTCGTCCTGGCTTCCGGCTTAGGGTGGATGGCGCATGTCAGGGACCCGGGTGACGGACAGGAGGCTGCGGTGGCCGAGACGACTCCGGCCGAGGTGAGGGCGGAGCTGGCCGGGCTCGAGGACCCGAAGGCACGCGCGGTGAACGAGAAGCACGGTGACGATCACGGTGTGAACCTCACGAAGCTGCGCGCGATCGCCAAGCGGCTGGGGACGCGGCAGGACCTCGCCCGGGAGCTCTGGGCGACGGACGACAGCGCGGCACGGCTCCTCGCGACCCTGGTCTGCCGCCCGAAGGAGTTCGGGCGGGACGAGCTGGACGGCATGCTGCGCGAGGCGCGCACGCCCAAGGTCCATGACTGGCTCGTCGTCAACGTGGCGAAGAAGAGCCCGCACGCCGAGGAGCTGCGCCTGGCCTGGACCGCCGACCCGGATCCGGCCGTCGCGAGCGCGGGCTGGGCGCTGACCACCGACCGCGTACAGAAGAAGCCCAAGGGTCTCGACCTCGCGGGGCTGCTCGACGTCATCGAGGCGGAGCTGAAGGACGCCCCCGACCGGCTGCAGTGGGCGATGAACTTCTGCCTGGCCCAGATCGGGGTCAAGCACGCCGAGTACCGCGCCCGGGCCCTCGCCATCGGGGAGCGCCTTCAGGTGTTCAAGGACTATCCGACTCCCCCGGGCTGCACGTCCCCGTACGCGCCCACGTGGATCAACGAGATGGTGCGCCGCCAGGGCGAGTAGGCGGACCGGCGGGTTCCGCCGACTCTCCCACTCCCCCTCCCCCCCGGGCCGGGCCGAGGGATCGACCCGGACGACGGGCGCTAGTGCGCCGCGAGCCGCTCCACCAGACCGATCCCCCGGGCCAGCAACTCCCGTTCCTCGCGCGTCAGTTCCGCCTCGATCGCCCGCGCGAGCCAGTCCGCCCGGCGCCCCCGCTCCTCCTCCAGGAGCTCCTGCCCCGCGGCGGAGAGCTCGACCAGGCTCTTGCGGCCGTCGGTCGGGTGTGCCCGGCGTGTGATGAGCCCCTGCTCCATGAGCAGTCCGACGGCTCGGGCCATGGACTGCGGGCGCACCCGCTGGTCGGCCGCCAGTTCGCTGGTCGTCATCGCGCCACTGCGGTCCAGCGCGCCGAGGACGGCCACCTGACCGTGCGGCATCTGGTCCTCGAGCTTCACGCGCCGCGTGAGCTTTCCCATCGCGGTGCGCAGTTCGGCCGCGACGGTGGCGGATTCCGGAGTCGTCAGGGGCATACCGGATTTTAACGCAGCACTGCTGCTCAGCCGCCCTGCACAGCAGGACTGTACAGCAACACTGAATAGCAAAGCTAAACAGCACGACTGCACAGCATTGCTGTAGAGTTTTCGGTGCCGGGTTCAGCGCCACCGTCGCCGCAGCCGGACCCCGGCACGCATGCGACCAACGGGAAGGGCTCCCATGACCGCCATCACCACCGTCACCGGCCGCCGCGTCCTCGACAGCAGGGGCAACCCCACCGTCGAAGTGGACGTGGAGCTGGCGGACGGATCCACAGGCCGGGCCGCAGTCCCCTCCGGCGCCTCGACCGGCGCCCGCGAGGCCGTCGAACTCCGCGACGGGGACCCGGCCCGCTGGCACGGCAAGGGCGTCGACCAGGCGGTGCGCCACGTCGGCACGGAGCTGGCAGCGGCCGTCATCGGGCGCGAGGCCGAGGACCAGGCGGGCCTCGACGCCGCGCTCGTCGCCACGGACGGCACCCCCGCCAAGTCGCGGCTCGGCGCCAACGCGATCCTCGGGGTCTCCCTGGCCACCGCCAAGGCCGCGGCCGCCGCCCACCGCCTGCCGCTCTACCGCTACCTCGGCGGCTCCGACGCCCGGCTGCTGCCCGTACCGATGATGAACATCGTCAACGGGGGCGCGCACGCCGACAATCCACTGGACTTCCAGGAGTTCATGATCGCCCCGATCGGCGCGGAGACCTTCGCCGAGGCCGTGCGGATGGGGTCCGAGATCTTCCACACCCTGCGCCGCGACCTCCTCGCCGCCGGGCACTCCACGGGTGTGGGCGACGAGGGCGGCTTCGCGCCCTCGCTGCGCACCGCCGAAGAGGCCCTGGACTTCGTCGTCGCCGCCGTCGAGCGCACCGGGTACCGGCCGGGCACGGACATCGGCCTGGTCATGGACCCGGCGTCGTCCGAGTTCTTCCGCGACGGCGTCTACGACTACGCCGGGGAAGGCGTACGGCGCACGCCCGCCGAGAACGCCGACTACCTGGCCAAGCTGATCGACTCCTACCCCATCGTGTCGATCGAGGACCCGATGGCCGAGGACGACCTGGCGGGGTGGCAGGAGCTGACCGCGCGGGTCGGTGCGCGCTGCCAGCTCACCGGTGACGACGTGTTCTGCACGAACGAGACCCTGCTGCGCGAGGGCATCGCCTCCGGTGTCGCCAACTCGGTCCTGGTGAAGGTCAATCAGATCGGCACCCTGACGGAGTCCCTGGCCACCGTGAACGCGGCCCACCGCGCGGGCTACACCGTCGTCATGTCGCACCGCTCGGGCGAGACGGAGGACACGACGATCGCGGACCTGGCGGTGGCCACGGGCTGCGGCCAGATCAAGACCGGATCGCTGTCCCGCTCCGACCGCACCGCCAAGTACAACCAACTCATCCGGATCGAGGAGCAGTTGGGCGACAGCGCCCGGTACGCGGGCGCGGAGGCGCTGCGTCTGCGCCACTAGGGCGGACAGCCGCCAGGCCGGACACGGCCTACGGCGGTTCCGGCGGCGCCTGGAAGCCGTCCTGGGTCCAGGTGGCCTCGAACGGCATGTCGGGGTCGAGGTTGCGGATCCGTGCGGACATGTCGCGGTCGGCGACGAGCAGGGTGATGTCCGTGGTCGTGGGCAGATCGATGCCGTGCCGGGTCGCGAAGGCGTACGGGTCCGCGACCGCCTCCCGGGCCAAGTCGGGGTCGGCGGCCAGCGATTGGAGGAGTTCGCCGATGTGTGCGTCGTCGCCGAGGGCGATGAGGCGGACGTGCTTGGCGATCGACCGCTCGACATCCGCGAGGTCGCTCTCCAGCGCCGACCGCGACGGGCCCGGCTTGGGTTCGTCGGGCCAGGGCGGCCTGCGGCGGAGCAGTCGGCGCAGCCTGGCCGACTGCTCGCGCAGGTCGGCGAGATCCTGCCGGTGGCCTTCGAGCAGGCGCTGGAGCGTGACCTGGTGCGGGTTGTCGGGCATGGGCGGTCTCCAAGGCGTGGCGGTGCGTCAGCGGCGGGTCCGTCAGAGGCGGGTGGACCAGTCCCCGTGCTGGTACGTCATGACGGAGGCGACGGTCAGCTGTCCCTGGGCGTCGAGGGTGAACCCCATCACCGACCACAGCCGGTCCGGCTCGCCGGGGACATCGGTGACGACCCAGCGACCGCGCTGTGCGGGCACGGAGTTGGCGTCGAGGCTGAGCAGCGTCACCGAGGCGCCGGAGTCGGTGAACGTCTTCTCGCCGGAGTAGTTGTCGATCCAGCAGTGGTACTCCCCCGCGACGAAGGCCCCGGCGACCCGGCTGACGGTGATGCGCTCGGGGCCGGTGGCGTCGCGGTCGTCGACGTCCAGGCGGACGAAGGGCACCGGCTGCATGGTGGTGAACAGGCAGTGGAAGCGCCCGTTCGCGTTGTCGGGGCCGGAGGCGTGCAGATCGAGGTCGCGCGGGGCGGCGCCCCAGTCGAGCTGCACGATGAACGCGGACGGGGCCAGCACCGCCATGTCGCGGCGGAGCCGGATGGTGACGGTCAGCGTGCCGGAGCCCGGGATGCTCGCGCTGACGGTGCTCGGCAGATACCCGGACTTGCCCGCCCGTACGGTGGCGCCGCCCGCCGGGCGGACGGCGGTGAAGGTGGCCTGGGGCGGGGTGCCGCCGGTGGTGGCGGTGCGCACCGCCGTGTCGCTGGTGGTGAGGCGGACGGCCGCGGCGTCGAGGGGCTGGTCGTTGTCGGCGTCCAGGACACGGACGACGACGGTGGCCGCGCTGAACTGCACGACGATTTCGATGTGCTTGCCTTCGGGGCCGATGGTCACGACGCGGTCGGAGCTGGGGTCCTGGTCGGTGGACACCTTGAGCTGCCGGTGCGGCACGCACGCGAACTGGAAGCGCCCGCTCAGGTCGGTCCTCGTCTGGTACGGATTGCCGTCCAGGTCGAGCAGCGCGTTGCCCTGCAGGTCGGTCAGGTAGACCCACTCGCCGGGCATGGGGCTGCCCGCGGTGTCGGTGACCCGTCCGGTGACCATGGTGCAGTCCAGGCCGATGGGCACATCCACGGAACCCCGGTCGGGGACCTGGGCGGTGACCGTCCTGGTCTGGAAGCGGTCGGCACTGGCCTGCAGTTGGAGGGAGCCGGCGGGCACGCAGTCGCGGACGGCTCCCTCGACGACAGCGGTCAACCGGGCGCGGCCGTCGGACGGCGCGGGCGGTGTGTCACCGGCGAACGGCTCGCTCGGCGCCAGGGCGGTGACGTGCGCGCCCGCCACGGGCCGCCCCGTGGCGTTGCTCGTGACCACGGCGGTGACGCCCGCGCAGGTGCGGCAGGGGGTGTCGGTGGGCGGCCGCCAGCCCAAGTCGGGCCGGACCTCGTTGAACTCGACGGTGAAGACGGTGGCCGCCGCCCCGCCGGGTGCGGCGTCGCCGTCGACGCGGCGGGGGCCGGTGTCGTCACGCAGCCGCCAGCTCCGCAGCGGCTGGACGGCGTTGCGCGTACGGAAGGTGAACGTCGCCTGATCCCCGCTCCCGATCGGCGTACCCGTCGGGGCCGGGCTGCCGCCCTCGATCTTGGTGATGGTGAACGTCCACTCGATCGGGTCGCCGGGCCGGTAGGCCGGGTATCCGGCGGTGAGCGGCGACGTCACCAGGACGGAACGGTCGGGACCGCCGAACTGATAGGTCACCAGCTGCGGATCCTTCTTGCCCTTCTTGGGCAGGAACAGCACGCCGTGGTCGATGCGCACGAGGACGTCCGGCAGCGGCCGCCAGGTGTCGTCGACGGCGCGCAGCACCATCTGGTCACCGCTGCGCACCGGCCACGTCGTCGGCTCGTCGATGAGGAACGTGTCCCAGGGGCCCGGCACTTCGGAGGTCGGCCCGAGGTAACCGGCGTACCCGGTCGGCCCGTTGATGGCCCTCAGGTACCGGCCGTCGCCGGTACGGATGCGCAGGGCGTTGGCCTTGAGCGGCGCGGGCCTGCACCCACCGTCGACACACTCGCACCATTCCGAGCAAGGCGGCCAGCAGCTCATGCGGTCCCCCGTTTCCCCGCGTCATCTCTCTCCTCGGCAGCGTTCCCGGTCGGGCCGTGTGCGAGGCAGGGACCGTCGGGTCCCTGTCCCGGGCCATTCGGCCGGGCCGTTCAGCCCTGCACCATGGGCGATGTAGCCCGGGCCGCCGCCACGCCCGCGGTGCCGAGTGCGCCGCCCGGACCCCAGTGAGATGAGGTCCGGGCGGCCCGGCGGGGAGGCCAGGGGTGGGAGCGTTACCGCTCGCGCCGCTTCGGTGGTGCGGTGGCGCCGGACTTCGTGCTGCCGCCGTGGATCACGAACTGTGAGCCCGGTTCGGTGAGGATGTCGCCGTCGCGCGAGTCGCTGATCTTCACGCCGGTCAGCGTCGCGCTGCCGCGGGCGCCGCTCATGGCGAGGATGCCGGAGCCGTTGGTGGACTTGGAGATCGTCACGTCACTGATCTTCACGTCCGGCATGGCGCCGCCGCCCGTCTTGAACTGGATGCCGTCGTACGTCGAGTCGTGGATGTCGGTGTCGCGGATCGTGACGCCCGGGATGTCCTGGCCCTGGGCGAACAGGGTGATGGCGCCGAACTCCTGGTCCTCGTTCCAGAAGGCGCCGCCCGTGCGGTAGAGACCGTTGTTCGCGATCAGTGTCTGGCCGGAGAAAGGCAGCGGGTCGTGGTCGGTGGCGAGCATGATGCCGGGGTAGTTCATGGTGTCGTGGACCAGGTTGTTCTCGATCTTGTTTCCGTAACCGCCGTAGACCGCCAGGCCGTTGGCGCGCCAGGGCAGCTGGATGGTGTTGTTGCGGAAGGTGTTGTCGTGGCCGATGTCGGTGGCGGGGTCCTTGACGTACTTGTTGGCCCACACCGCGAGCGCGTCGTCTCCGGTGTTGCGGAACGAGGAGTTGTGGACGGTGGAGTTGCGGGTGCCGTTGGAGAAGTTCACTCCGTCCGCGTAGGTGTTGCGGATGCGGACGCCGCTGAACTCCAGGCCGTCGCCGGGGCCCCACAGTTCGGGGATGTTGCTGTAGTCCCGGCCAACCCAGGCGCCCACGTTGGCGTGCTCGATCCACACGTTGCTGATCTTCGTGTTCTTGCCGAAGCGGCCGTTGAGTCCGACGCCGCCCTCCTGGTTGCCGTCACCGCCGCGGATGGTGCCCGAGCCGAAGATGGCGAGGTCGGAGATCTTGGTGTTGTCGTCGATGTCGAAGCCGAAGTTTCCCTCGTGCGGGTGGTTGATGCCGCCCGCGTCCTGGGGCGGGGTCAGGGTGTAGAGCTGGGAGTGCCACATGCCCGCGCCACGGACGGTGACGTCGCGGATGCCGACCTGGTTGTAGTCACCGCGGTTCAGCGGGTCGTCGGTGAGGATCTTCTGTTCCTGGCGCCACTGCCCCGCCGGGATCCACACACAGGAGATGTCGCCGTTCTGGTCGGCGGTGACCGCCTTCTGGATCGCGGTGGTGTCGTCGATGCCGTCGTTGGGGATGGCGCCGTACTCGGTGATCGACGTGCACTCGGCGGGCTTGTCCTTCGGCGGGGCCACCTGCTCCAGGTCGATCAGGTCGACGACGTAGAAGGCGGCGTCGTCTCCGGCGTCGCGCTGCAGCCGGAACGTGGTGCCCTGGGGATAGGTCTGCTCGAGCAGCGCGTGCGACTCGTCGAACAGGCGCCGTGCGTCGCCGCCCGGCCGGTTCGTCAGGCCCTCGGGCTGGTCGGTGTTCCCGTACAGCCAGCTGTGCTTGGAGGAGAGGGTCACCTTCTGTACGAAGGTTCCGTCGGCGTAGAGGCTGAGGGTCTTCTCCTGGCCGCCGCCGCCCGGGGCGTCGGGTATGGAGTTGCGCACGACGAGGGAGTTGGCGGCGCTGGTGGAGGTGAACTCCACGTACTGGCCGGTGGAGTTGAGGCGCACGGACTTGCGGCCCGAGGACTCGGTGGCGAAGTTGGTGTGCCCGAAGGTGCGCTGGGCGTCGCTCTCCAGGAGCGTGCCGTCGTACCTGGCGTCCTCCGCCTCGTACTCGGTGTAGGGCACGGCCGCGCCGCGGCCGACGACGATCGAGCGGGCGAAGACATTGTTGTCCTCGTCGGTCTCGGGGACGGTGTTCGTGGCGTCGGCGGTGGCCGTGAGGGTGGCTCCGCCGCTGGTCGCCTTCCAGCTGCCGCCGATGTCGACGGTGGCGGCTGAGCCTGCGGGGATGGCGGGCGCGGTGCCGTTCAAGGTGGTGCCGCCCACGGTGAGGCGGGTGACCGAGCCGGCGCCCACGGCGGTTGTGCCGCGGTTGTGCACCTTGACGGCGAAGGTGACGTCCGAGCCGACCGCCGGGCTGGCCGGGTCGGAGGTGATGCCGGTGACCTCCAGGTCGGGCCCCGGAGTCCGGCCGACCGTCAACTTCTTGTCGGCGACGCGGCTGTTGTTGTCGTTGTCCTGCTCGGGGACGGTGTCGTCGGGGTCGACCACCGCGGACACGGTGTAACTGCCCTGCTTGCGCTTGCCGACGGTGACCGGAACGGTCGCGCTCGCTCCGGCGTCCAGGCCCGCGACCGGGGCGCTGCCGACGACGGTGCCGTCCAGGCTCACCTTCACCGTCGTGGCGCGCGCCGCCGCCGAACCGGCGTTGCGCACCGTGGCGTTGACCTTGACGTCATCGCTCTCGGTGGGGTCGGCGGGCTGCCAGGTGAGGTCCGTGAGGGTGAGGTCCGGGTTGGGCGCCGGGGCGCCCATGACCTGGAACTCGGCGACCTGGGCCCCGTATCCGGAGCTGTTGTCGAAAATTTTCAGTTGAATGTCGGCGTACCGTCCGTTGACGGGGATGGTCACCGCGTTCTGGTTCGACGAGGGGTCGAAGGTGTAGGTGTCCCGTGCCTTCAGGGAGGTGAAGCCGTCGGCGGACTGCGCGCGCCCCAGCACCTCGATGCTCTGGGTGCGCTTGGACCAGGCCGCGTCGGGGTTCAGCTTGACCACGACCGATTCGAGTTCGGCGTCGGCTCCGAGCTTCACCGTGAGCGTCGAGGGATGGCTGCTCGACTCCCAATAGGTGCTGGTGCTCTTGTCGTTGGCGTTGCCGGCGACGTAGTTCTGCGTGGTGGAGGAGGCTTCGATCGGCTTGCCCGGCGCGAGGTTGGTGGCCTGGGCCGCGTCCGGCACGGGGGCCGGTCGCGCGGGCGCCGCCGCCGGGGCCGGTCGCGCGGGGGCGGCGTGGGCGTGCGTCGGGGCGGCGTGCGCGGAGGCGGGCAGGAGCCCGATGGCCATCAGTCCCACGGTGAGCGCGGCGGCGGTCAGCCGCTTGCCCGGTTTCCATCTCATGGGGGTCCTCTGCTTCCTGGGGGTGGGTTGCAGGTCTTGGGGAAAGGTGCAGGCCGAAGTGTGCTCAGGAAATTGCAGATCTCAAGTCTCAAGTTGAGCTGGCTAGTTCAAGACTTGCAGACACGGCACCCTAGGTTTGCCTCGCCGTATCAGACTGTCAACGCTTCTCACACGACTTGCCACGCGCCGCAGCGCGATCGGCACACTGGACGCGTGGTGAGAGCGATGCATGACGAGCCCGACCTGTTCGTGGGGCGCCGTACCGAACTGGCCTGTCTGGCACGGGCACTTGAAGAGCACCGAGTGGTGACGCTGACCGGGGCGGGAGGCGTCGGCAAATCACGGCTGGCACGGCAGAGCATCGAGGCCGGGCTCCCCTCCGGTGCCGAGCGGGTCTGCTGGGCGGATCTGTGGCCGCTCCAGGACGACGTGCTCCTTGCGGCGGCGGTGGCGGACGCCTGCGAACTGGCCGACCACACCGCGCGCCTGCCCGCCCAGGCGCTGTCCGACTGGATCGGCGGCCGGCGCCTGCTGCTCGTGCTCGACTCCTGCGAGCACGTGGTCGACGGCTGCCGCCGGCTGCTGGCCGAACTGGTCGACGGCTGCCCGCGGCTGACGGTCCTGACCACCAGCCGCGAGCCCCTGCACCTGCCGGGCGAGCGCATCATCCGCGTCGATCCGCTGCCGGTGGACCGCGAGGCCGTCGAGCTCTTCGCCGACCGCGCGGCCGCCGCCGGGCATCCGCTGCGCGGCGACACCGACCTGGCGCTGGCCCGGAAGGTCTGCGCCGACCTCGAAGGAGTGCCCCTCGCCCTGGAGTTGGCCGCCGCCCAGCTGCGCACCCACGACCTGCGCGAGAGCGTGCGACGAGCCCGCGCGCGGCTCGACCTGACGGGGCCGCCGCAGGAATGGGCCCCGGCCTGGCACAGCACGCTGCGTACGACGGTCGGCTGGAGCCATGAGCTGTGCGCACCCGAGGAGCGGCTCACCTGGGCCCGCCTGTCCGTGCTGCGCGGCCGCTTCGACGGGGACGCCGCCACGGCCGTCTGCGCGGACAGCCCGATGACGCCGTACGGGGCGCGGCGGGCCGTCGCCGCACTCGTCGACAAGTCCGTCCTCACCCTGGAGCGCGACCGCTTCCGGATGCTGGACACCCTGCGCGAGTACGGGCAGTGGTGGCTGGAGGCGCTGGGCGAGGGGCCGCGGGGGGCCGACCGGCACGCCGACCACTACCTGGAGCTGGCCCGCCTGGCCGACGCCCAGTGGGCCGGGCCCCAGCAGGCGTCCTGGTACCGCACGCTGCGGGAGTTCCACCTCGACGTGTGCGCCGCGCTGGAGCACCTGCTCGCGCACCGGCCGGACGACGCGCTCGAACTCGCCGGTCTGACGGGCTTCTTCTGGGTGTGCTGCGGCCATCTGCACGAGGCGCGGGCCTTCCTGGGCCGCGCCCTGGAGGCCGGCAGCGCCACCGGGCCGGCGCGGGCACGGGCGCTGTGGGCCCTCGGGCTCGCCCACATCCTGCAGGGCGAGCACGAGCCGGGCCTCCGGCTGGCCGCGGCCTGCCGCGACGAGGCCGCCCAGGCCGACGACGGCGAACACCTCCTCAAGGCCGCCTACTTGTACGGCCTCACCGACCTCCTCGACGGCCGCCCCGAGCGGGCCCTGATGGAAGCCGTCACCGCGCTCGCCACACCGGACGCACCCCGGGGCGCCACCCTCCTGTGCCGCCTCGCCCACGTCTTCGCCCTCACCGCGCTCGGCTCACTGACCGAGGCCCGCAGGGAGGCCCGGCTCCTGCGCCAGGAGTGCCGGGCCGACGGCGAGCACTGGACCCGCTCGTACACGGACTACCAACTCGCCGTCATCGCGCTCCTGGAGGGACAGCACACCGACGCCACGCGGCACGCCCGCTCGATGCTCACCTCCAAACGCGAGATCGGTGACAGCTTCGGCGTCGCCCTGGGCCTGGACATCCTGTCGGCGGCCCTGGCGGGCGACGGAAAGGGCGAGGACGCGGCCCTGGCCTACGGGGCGGGACACCGGTTCTGGCAGAACGTCGGCCATCCCCGGCGCGGCACCCCCGAGATCGCCCCCCTGCGCGACCAGGGCGAACGCACCGCGCGCCGGCTGCTCGGCGACCCGGCCTACGACCTGGCCTTCCGCCGGGCCACGCAGGCCGAGCCGGAGGCGATGCTGGCCTGGGCGGTCGGTGGCGGTGGGGCACCGGGCACTGCGGGCGCGGGGCCGGAGGGCGGCGGCCGGTGAGCCGAGGACACATGGGCACCACGCCCCACGGAACCGCCGCCGCCCCGGCGACCACTGCCCCGGCAACCCCCGCCCCGGCAGCCGCTGCCCCACCCACTGCTGCCCCCGCCCCCGCCCAGGCCGAGCCCACCCGAGAGGACCGATCATGAGCGCCCCTGTCGTCAGCGCGATCCTGGAGAACCTCCCCGCCCACCAGGTCATCACCGACCCGGACAGCGTCGAGGGGTTCAGTCACGACCAGGCCGCCTGGGCGCCGTACGGGCGGCCCGCGGCCGTGGTGAAGGCCGCGTCCGCGCAGGACGTCGCACACGTCGTCCGCGCCTGCGTCCGGCACCGCACCCCGGTCGTCGCGCGGGGCGCGGGAACCGGGCTCTCCGGCGGCGCCAACGCGGCCGACGGGCAGGTCGTCGTGGCGCTCGACGCGATGGACCGGATCCTGGAGGTGAACCCGCTCGAACGGCTCGCGGTCGTCCAACCCGGTGTCGTCAACGACCACTTGCGCGCGGCCGCGGCCGAACACGGCCTGTGGTACCCGCCCGACCCGGCGAGCTCCCCCTGGTCGACCATCGGCGGCAACGTGGCCACCAACGCCGGTGGCGTGTGCTGCGTCAAGTACGGCGTCACCCGCGACTACGTCCTCGGACTCGAGCTGGTCAACGGACTCGGCGAGGTCGTGCGCCTCGGCCGCAGGACCGCGAAGGGCGTCGCGGGCTACGACTTGGCCGGTCTTGTCGTCGGCTCGGAGGGCACGCTCGGCATCGTCACCGAAGTGACCGTCCGGCTGCGCCCGCTGCCCGGCCCCGCCATCACGGTCGCCGGATTCTTCTCCTCCGTCACCGACGCCGGAGCCGCCGTGCGCGCCGTCGGAGCCGCGGGGCTGACCCCCTCGGCGCTCGAACTGGTCGACCGGCACTGTCTGCGCGCGGTCGACGCGTGGAAGAACATGGGCCTCTCCGTGGACGCGGACGTCGTTCTGCTCGGCCGTCTGGACGACCCGGGCGACACGGGTGCCAGGGCGGCCGAGCGGATGGTCGAGTGCTTTCGCGGCGCGGGCGCGACATGGGCGGAGCGCTCCACCGACGAACAGGAGGCCGACGCCCTGTTCGCGGCCCGCCGCCTCGCCTATCCGGCCCTCGAACGCCTGGGCCCGGTGCTGACCGAGGACGTCTGCGTACCCAAGGAACACGTACCGGAGATGCTCGGGAGGATCGAGAAGGCCGCGGTCCGCCACGACGTCGTCATCGCGAACATCGCCCACGCCGGGGACGGGAACCTGCACCCCCTGCTGATCACGCCGCCCGGCGACGAGGCGGCGAAGGCCCGCGCCCAGGCGGCCTTCGACGACATCGTCGCCGACGCCATCGCGCTCGGCGGGACGGTCACCGGGGAGCACGGCGTGGGGCTGCTGAAACAGCCGGGCCTGGCTGCGGAGATCACGCCGGAGGTGATGGCGATGCACCGCGCGGTCAAGCAGGCCCTCGACCCGCACGGGGTGCTGAACCCCGGCAAGATCCTCTCCTGAGCCGCGGATGCCGGGGGCGGCTCCCGTGCCCGGACCCTCCTCATGCGGGTGGGCTGGATGCCGTTCAACTGCGCGATCCACGGTAGTCCCCGCCGCGCGCCCGGGTGTTGGCTGACGGATGCGAGGGCTTCAGCCCCCGTCGCCCGCACACAACCGCCCCGCGGAACGAATCGGAGGTCCTGACATGCCGGTGAGGCGAGTGGTGACCGGCCACGACGGTGACGGCAACTCGAGGGTGGAGAGCGACGTCGAGCTCCCCGAAGGGCTGGTGTGGCACGGGAAGTTCGACTCGCTCGACGACTGGGTCGACACGGTCGACGCGACCTCGCTGCCGTTCGACTTGTCGGGCCCGCCGGCCGGCTTCATCTTCCAGGTCGACCGCATACCGCCGGACGCGGTCATGAAGCCGCTCTACGGCGCCGGCGGCAACATCCGCGAGGTCACCGGCAACAGCCCGCGGGTCGAACTCGACGCCGAGGGCTTCCACTCCACCACGACGGTCGACCTTCTCTACATCGTGGACGGCGAGTTGACCTGCGAGTTCGATACGGGCAGCGTCAAGCTCGGCCCCGGTGACACCCTCATTCAGCGCGGCACCCGGCACGCGTGGCGCAACGCCGGGACCGAACCGGTGATGGTGATCGCCGTGCTGTTGAACACGCTGCCCGCAGAGACCGAGAAGGACCAGAAGGAGAAGAAGGACTAGCGGGGCTCCGTCACGTCGAGCCGTAGTACATCCGCAGGAACTCCTCCATCGCCGCGTCGACCCCGGCGCGGTCCCCGGTGGCGAGCAGGTCAAGGAGCAGCCCCCGGACGGTGGCGAGCCCCAGCCGGGCACGGTTGCGCGCCATGTCGGGATCCATCCCCGTGGCGAGCTCGGCGGCCACGAGGGGCTCCAGCCAGTCGTTGACGAGCCCCTCCAGGAACGGGGCGGCCTCGGGGCGCCCCCGCAGCGCATGCCCGTAGATCTCGAAGAAGAGCCTTTCCTGAGGGGCCAGTTGAGGGTCGGTCAGCTGCCGCCACAGGAGCCGGGCGGCGTCGGCGGGCGCGAGTGCGGGATCCAGGCGAAGCCGGGACAGCGACTCCCGCCTTCGCCGCTCCGATGCCCGGACGATCTCGAGGAGCAGCTGCTCCTTGGAACCGAAATGGTGGATCAGCATGCGGTGGCTGACGCCGATCCCGGCACCCAGGGCGCGCAGGCTGAGGTCCACGATGCCGTGTGCCGCGACGTAATCGACGGCGGCGTCGACGAGTTGGGCACGCCGTCCGCCGTTCCCGTCCACTTCCCGCTGCCCTTCTCTTCCTCTGTCCCTCTCGCTCTTCATCACGTCGCGAGCGTACCGATTGGTACATGCCTCATGTACCGTCTGGTACATGAAGTCTGTCACCGTGTCGACCGACGTACCGCAGACGCCCGAGCAGGTCTACGACTTCCTCGATGTCATGGCGCACCACGAGCGCTTCACCGATCACTACCTGACCAACTGGCGCTACGGCGGCCCCGCTTGCGGCATCGGTTCGTCCGCCACGGTCACGGCCGCACTCGGCGGCACGAAGACCGACGTCACCATCGAGGTCGTCGAGGCGGACGCGCCACGGCGCATCGTCGAACGGAACGTCAGCGCGGGCGGGCGGCGCGTGGCCCACGGCACCTACACCGTCGACCCGCGCCCGACCGGCGGGAGTCACGTCTCCTTCACGTACGCCTGGGAGCGCGCCCCACGCGCCGACCGTCTCCTGGCGCCCCTCGTCCGGGCCACCGTGCGACGGGCCAACCACACGGTCATGCGACGCCTGGCCGCCGAGCTGGCTCGCCACGTGTCCGCCGCCGACGGAGCGTGAGCCGGGGCCGCTTCAGTCGCGGGATTCCTTGAGGTGGGCGAGGAGGCCGTCGAGAGCTTCCTCGAGGGCTGCGGAGTTGGCCGGGTCGAACCAGGTGGTGCGGATGCGCTCGTTGTTCCCGTTCGGGGTCTCGTGGTCGGCGGCGAGCTGGTGCAGGGACCGGGACTCGTCCCCCAGGGCGCGGCCGACTCCCTGAAAGAGACTGCGGATGTAGCGCTCGGCGCCGTCGGGGGCGATGCCTTGTCCGGCGGCCCAGGACGTGAGCGTGGCGAGGTAGGAGTAGTGGGTGGTCAAGGTCCCCGTCAGCGTGGAGAAGACATCGAAGGCCGCCTCGTCCGCGACGGGAAGCGCTCCGCCCAGCGGCTCGAAGAGGGCGTCCACCTCGGGGTGCGAGGGGCACACGACCGTCACGGAGCGGCGTTCGCGGATGGCGGGCAGGGGGATGGCGCGGACCAGCGGGGCATCGGTGGCGAGTGTCCGGCGGAGGTCGTCGTTGGCGACCCCGGCCATCACGTTGACGACCACCTTGCCGGGGTCCACGCGCAGACCGGCCAGGGCCTCGTGCCGGTCCTGGCGGCGCACGGCGACGATCACCACATCGGAGCGGTCCACGACTTCTTGGTTGTCGGCGCACACCTCAACGCCCTGGTGGCGCTGGGCCAGTTCGGCTGCGGTGCGGGCGCCCCTGGGCGAGAGATGGATCTCCGGCGACGTGCCGCCCTCGTGGCGAAGGCCCGTCACGATGGCCCGGCCGATCTCGCCCACTCCGATGATGCCGATGCGGTTCACTGCGTGTGCCTCCCTGGCGGCGACCTGCCCGCCCTCCCTGGCCTCTGCGTTTGCGTTTGCGTCCCGAACAGTAATTTCCCCGGCGTAGGTTCAACAAGGGCGGGCAGCAGCGACCACGCCTCCGGCGTCGGGTCTGACGGCCGCCGGCACGGCTGGTTCCGCGTCCGCGTGCACCCGACGCAGGCCACGACGCGGAACGTGAACTCCGCTCAGGTGAAACCAAGTTGACCAGCGAGAAGGCAGCACGTTAGTGGGACGCAAGCGACACATCAGCAAAACGTGAGTGGTGCCCCCCAGACTCTGGAATGTCCGCAGCGGGCACGGTCTGCCACTAAATACAGTGGTTGGCGCGCCACCCCTCATCTCTCGTGAGGGCGCCTGCGGGTGCGTCCTGTCCGGTTGATTCTGAGGGGAGGGAATACCCATGGCGAAGATCCTTACGACGGTGCGCAACGCCGGTGCGATCTGCCGCTCGGGCTTGAAGCGGAGTGAGCCGAGCCTGAAGCAGAGCGCTTGGTACTTCTGGTACTAGGCCGGCGGACCGGCAACCCAGCGGGACCGGCAGGCGGTCCCGCACCGGGCCCGCACCCGGCGAGCCGATCGATGTCCGACGGCGCCGCGTGCGGGCCCTCCGCATCTTCCGAGTCCCGGAGTCCCCATGCCATCCGTGTCGTCCACCGGCGCCGTGCTCTCCGTCGCACGGCCCCCGCACCACCGCCGCACCACCGTCCTCGCACCGCGCCTCGACGCCCTGATGCGCGAGCACCTCGGCAAGGACCTCGTACGCCTGGAACCCGACACCATCGGCGTCGCCGGGGCCGAACTCTCGGACCGGATCCTCGCCGCCCGCAAGGCGACGGAGACGGAGCGGCCGACGTTCAAGCCGCTGCACGGACGGTCGATCTCCAAGACCGAGGCGTCCTCGGTGATGCGCACGATCGGACGCGATGTGCGCGAGGCACTCCGGCAACCCCTGCCGGAGCGGCTCGACCTGTCGGGGCCGTGGCCGATCACCGGGCATCTGTTCCTGCGGGATCTGCTGCTGCGCGACGACCCGTACCGGCTGCGGATCCTCATGAGCCGCAAGCTGGAGATCGACCCGAAGCTGACGTGGACCACGATCGTCGCGGGGGCGGCGCTCCCGCGGCGGCCGAAGCCGGGGCCGGGGTCGCAACTCACGCACATCGCGCGGCTGTTCGCGGAGGCCGGGAGCTACGACGACCGGCGGTACGCGATGGGCATGTACCGCCGGGCGGCGGCCCCCGTCTGCTTCACGGTCTCCACGCTCGTCGCCAACGCGCTCTGGCTCGGCTCGCCCTTTGCCGACACCGCCTCGAACCGCAACATCCTGTACGAGGCCATGCGCCTGCTGCCCCCGTCGTGGAACCTCCTGCGCAACCGCTCACCGGAATACCCGGCCATCGACGACCGGATCGGGCCCGGCGACGACGTTCTGCTGCTGCCGCTGCTCACCCATCGCGACCCCGCGCTGTGGGAGGACCCGAACGAGTTCCGGTCCGAGCGCTGGGACACCCTCGATCCGGACGACACCCCCGGGTACATGCCGTTCGGCCATGTCAGCGAGCGCTGCTGGGGCCGCCACATGGTCATGCCGCTCGCCGAGCTCCTCCTGGAGAACATCCGCCGCAGCGGGCTGATCGTCGCCCCGGGGCAGCGCACCGCGGACGTGCCCCTCGTCGGGCTCCTGGGCGTGCAGAAGATCCATCTCGGTCACGCGAGCAAGGTGCGGCATGTCTGACTCCGACGCCACCTTCGGCTCCGACCACACCCACCACACGCACGACTCCGGCGACTCCGGCATCGAGGTCCTCGACCCGTCCTTCTTCGGGCGCGCCCACCACGTGTACCGGGCCTGGCGCGAGGAAGGCGGGGTTCGGCGGGCGCGCTTCCCGGGGCCGACCCCCGTCGAGGGCTGGGTCATCACCTCGTACGCGGAGGCGAAGGCCGCCCTGGCCGATCCCCGGCTCAGCAAGCACCGGTCGGTCGAGAGGTTCGGCCGGCACGTAGGGCTCACCAGCGGTCCGGGCAGCGCACTCTTCACCCATATGCTCAACTCCGACCCGCCCGAGCACACACGGCTGCGCAAGCTCGTCCAGCGGGCCTTCACCGCCAAGCGCACGGCCGGGCTGCGTCCGCTCGTCGAGGGCCATGTGACGTCGCTGCTCGATGCGTGGGAGGGCCGCGAAGAAGCGGAGCTGATCGGTGAGTTCGCGCTTCCGCTGCCCGTCGCGGTGGCCTTCGACCTGTTCGGCGCGTCCGACGCCGACCACGAGGCGCTGCAGGTGCGCGGCAACACCCTCACCGGCGGGCAGGGGGACGGCGAGGTGTCCGTGTTCACGGCGGAGAGCATGCTCGCGTATCTACGGGCACTGCTCGACCTCAAGCGCGAGCACCCCGACGACGGGCTCCTCTCCGCCCTCCTCACCGCCCGGCACGAGGACGAGGACGCCCTGAGCGAGGACGAGATCACCTCGATGGCCTTCCTCTTGTTCGTCGCGGGCCACCAGACCACCGTCAACCTCATCGCCAACGGGATCCACACCCTCCTCATGCACCCGGACCAGCGCGCGGCGCTGACGGCCGACCCCACGCTCATGCCCCGGGCGGTCGAGGAGATCCTGCGGTACGAGTCCCCGTCCGCGCTGGCGTCGTTCCGGTACGCCACCGAGCCGGTCACCGTCGCCGGAGTGACCATCCAGGAAGGCGAGTTCGTGCAGATCTCCCTCCTCGGCGCGAACCGCGACCCCCACCTCTTCCCCGACCCCGACCGGTTCGACATCCACCGCGAAGAGGCGTCCCGGCACGTCGCGTTCGGCCATGGGATCCACCACTGCCTGGGCGCACCCCTGGCCCGCCTCCAGGCGGAGGTGGCCTTCACGCGGATCCTCGAGCGCTTTCCCGGCCTGCGCCCGGCGGAGGGCGAAAACGCCGTGTGGCAGTCCAACCCGCGCCACCGCGGCCTGCTGGAACTGCCCGTACGGCTGCGCTGAGCTGCGCCGGGGTGACTGACGTACGATCGGCCTCCCTGCGTCCCGTGAGGCGCGTCCCGTGAGGCGCGTCCGGAAAGCGCGTCCAGAAGGCGCGTCCACGTGGCGCGTCCGGAAGGCGGTCCGTCCATGCCCGTGCCGAGCCTGCTCGCGGTGTTCGCCCACCCGGACGACGAGTCGCTGTCGGCGGGCGGAGTGCTCGCCCGGCACGCCGCCGCGGGCGCCCGGACCGCGGTCGTCACGGCGACCTGGGCCCAGGACACCCATCGCGCCGCGGAGTTGGCCGAGGCCCTGCGGATCCTCGGTGCGGGCAAGCCGCGGCTGCTCGGCTACGCCGATGCGCGGGTGCCGGAATCCGCCCCCGGCTGCGCCCGGTTGTGCGATGCGCCGCTCGACGAGGCGGTGGGGCGGCTCGTGGCGCACCTGCGCGACGTCCGGCCGGACATCGTGGTCACCCATGACGGCTACGGCGGTCTGCCCGGCCACCCCGACCACGTCCACACCCACCGGATCACCCTGCTCGCCGTGCACGCGGCCGGACTTGAGCAGCTCCACCCGGATGCGGGCCCCTCCTGGCAGCCCCGCGCCCTCTACCTGGCCACGCACCCGCACTCGGCCGTCCCGGCGCTCCGCGAGGTGATCGGTGCGCGCAAGTCGGTGTACAGCGTCCCGGACGAGAACGTCACCGCGAGGGTGGACGTAGCCCCCTGGCTGGAACAGAAGATCGCCGCTGTCCTCGCGCACCGCTCCGAGGTGGAGCGCGGGGCCCTGCCGGGGGTCATCGCCGGGCTCCCTCCGCAGGCCCGGCGGACGCTGTTCGCGACCGAGTGGTACATCCGGCACACGCCGGTGAGCGTGACCGGGAACCAGAGCGAACTGACGGCCTGAACTACCGCGCCGCCCCCGGCTCCCGCCCCCCCCTGTCCCCGCCCCCTGTCTCCGCCCCCGCTACTTCTCCGCGTCGCGCGAGCGCCCGAACGCCTTCGAGAAGGTCCCGCGCAGCAGACCGCCCGACTTGGCCTGCCCCTTCCCGGACACTCCGGGGATGCCGGGCAGGGCAGGGAGCCCGGGGAGGCCCTCGCCGCGGGTCGCGTCGGCCAGCGCCGACTGCGCCGTCTCGGCGGCTTCCCGGTACTGGTCGCGGGAGGCGGTCATGGCGTCGAGCGCCTCGGCGTACTGGGTGACCATGGCCTGGGCGTGGGCCAGCTCCTCCTCGGGGGTGAGCAGGTGCCAGCCCTGGCGCAGCCGCGTCAGGGCCTGCTCGGCGGCCTCCGGCAGCGGGCGCGACAGGGCGGCGAACTCCTTGATCCTGTCGAGGAGTTCGGTGGGTTCCGAGCCGTCCAGAAAGACGTTGCGCACCGTGAAGCGGTCCGCGTCGTACGCCGGTCCGGACGGCGTCGCGGGCAGGACCGGCAGGACGACGGCGCCGCCGCGCGGCACCCGCAGCTTCAGCTCCCGCTTCATCGCGAAGTCGAGGATCTGGGCCTGCTCCGGCGTGCCCCGGTGCTCGACCACCCGATGGCGCAGGCTCGGCGGCAGGTGCGAGGAGACCGGCCGCTCCCCCTTGGGGTCCGGAGTCATCGCCTCGTGCACCACGACGTGGACGTACCAGCCCTGCCGCGTGACGTCCCGCAGCCGGTGCCGCACCTCGTCGTCGTCCTTGGGCAGGTAGTTCACCGCGCGCAGGCGCACGTCGGACACCAGGTCGTGATCCCAGGGGACCAGGTCGCTGTCCGGCCAGAAGATCGTGGCGGGCGAGAGCCAGTGGGCGTCCCACGCCCGCTCCGCCTCGGCGGCCAGGACCCACAGGACGCCCTCACCGTCCTTGCGGCGGCTCTCCGGGTCGTACGTGGTCAGCTGTGCGCGCACCGTGACCTCGTCGTCCACGCGCCAGCGCGCCTCGAAGAGACGGCGGGCCGACGGGCCGGGGTCGGCCGACGCGTCGCGCGGGTACAGGACGGTGGACCGGGCCGCCTCGACGGGATCGAGCTCCACGAAGTCGTCGAGCACCCCGGCCGCCTTGAGGGCGATCAGGTTGCGCCGGACGTCCAGCTCGGGCTCGGGCCCGAGGTGGCGCCCGCGCGCCAGCCACGCGGTGTCGGGGGCGGCGGTCACGGAAGGGCTGTTTTTGGTCATCGAGTCACTTGGTGGGTGGGCAGGACCTCACCAGTATGGGGCGCAATGCTGTCAAAGGAAGGGGCACCCCGGCCAAGCCATCCGCTTTGTCATGATCTTCTCCGTGGCTTGGTCATGCTCCCCGGCGAGGGCCGGGGCCTCGCGCGCCGCCCTCTGCCCGGCTCCCGGCCCTGGACTCCCGGGTCCCGAGTTCCGGTTCCCGGCTCCCGGCTCCCGGCTCCCGGCTCCGGGTCGGCATCGTGCCCGGCCAGGCCACGTCGTCGATCGCGAGCCACGGCGCGGCGGCGACGGCCGTGGGCGTGAGCCCGGTGAACTCCTTGACCTCGCGATGGAGGTGCGACTGGTCGACGTATCCGCACGCGGCGGCCACGCTCGCGGCGGCATGCCCGGCCGCGAGCAGGTGGGCGGCGTGGTCGAAGCGCACCAGGCGCGCGGCGCGTTTGGGCGGGATGCCGAGCTGGGCGCTGAAGCGGGCCGACAGGTGCTTGCGGCCCCAGCCGACCTCGTCCGCCAGACTGTCGACGCGCACACGCCCCCGGTGGCCGAGGGTCCGCCGCCAGGTGTGGGCGACCTCGGCGTCGACCGGCCGGTGCGCGGCCGGCCTGCGGCTGAGGAGCTCCGCCGCGACATCGAAGCGTTCCTCCCACGATCCGGCGGCGCGCAGCCGCTCCTCGACCCGTCCGGCCTCCCGCCCCCACACGTCCTGGAGGGAGACCACTTCCCCGCTGAGGTCGGCCGGACCGCCGAGCACCGCGGCCGCCACCATCGGCTGGAGCCGGATCTGCAGACACCCGCCGACCCCGTGCCCGGCCGCCCGCAGATCGCCGGGGAGGAGTCCGACGACGACGCTGCCGTGCTCGTACCGCCCCTTGCGTCCCTGGCTGTCGTAGACAGCGATGTCCGCCTCGCCCAGGCCGAAGAGAAGGGTCACGGACGGGTGCGCGACCATGGCCAAGTCGACATGGGCGGGGCCCAGGTGGCCGAAGCCCGCCATGCTGACCCCCGGCAGCAGCCGGGCCGGCCCGCGGGGGACGGCGATGTCCACACGCCCCCAGTCCGGCGGCGCCCCCGGTGCCCGGTGCGATGCCCCCTGTGGCGCCTCTGCCTCACTTGCCTCACTCGTCGACGGCACGTGTCCAGCCTAGACCTCGGTGACCGTGCGCGGCCGGGGTCAGCGGTCCGCCGCCGCAAAGCTCAGCAGCAGTTCGCCGGTCACCTCGGGCGCTTCCAGCATGGGCAAGTGCCCCACGCCCGGCAGCAGTTCGACGCGCGCGCCCAGTACCGCCTCGTACTGGCGTGCCGACGACGGCTCCCAGCGCGGGTCGGCGCCGCCGAAGATCACGTACACGGGGACGCCCAGACCGGCGAGCCGCTCGGGCACGCTCCGCTCGGCGAGGTACACGGCGTTCCCGCGCAGCACCGCCCTGGTCGTGCGGTAGGTGATGGCCCGCAGGTCGCGGACCACGTCGTCCGGCACGCGCACGGGGCGCGCGGCCATCGCCCCGATCCCCTTGCGGATCATCGCGTCCGAGCGCCGCGGCCACAGCAGCGGGCCGAGCGGCGGTTCCAGCAGGGCTCGCAGGAGCAGTGGTTGGGGAAGGAGCGCGTCGAGACGCGGCCCCGTACTCACCAGCGCCAGCGACCCCACCAGGTCGGGGCGGAGCTCGGCGAGCGCGGTGGCGACGTAGCCACCGCTGGAGTGCCCGGCCACGCCGACCCGCCCCAGGCCGAGCCCGTCGAGCACCGCCGCCACGTGAGCTGCCTGCGCGGGCACGTCGTACGACGCGGCGGGCGGGGACTGGCCGCAGCCCGGCAGGTCCACCCGGACGACGTGGTGGCGAGCGGCGAGCGCGGGGACCACCGGCCCCCAGAAGGCGCCCGAGGCCCCCGAACCGTGGATCAGCAGCAGCGGCGGCGCCTGCCGCGGCCCGTCCTGGTCCACGTGCATCGGGTGCGCGCGCTTGATGTCGTAGTCAGTCATGGGGTGATGGTGCGCGGACCGCCACAGGCCGGTCTTGTACGAATGTCCGCCAGGAAACCGTTCGCCGCGCCGAGCGCCGCCGCAGCGCGAACGCGCCCTCCCCTTTCGTTTACGACAAGTCCCTGACCTGTAGGTCTTGCCGCCCACAGAAGGGGACATTCGCGGCCGTTCCGCGCCCCTGTTCAGGTGTTTCCTGAAATGGACCGGTCATCCCGGCCGGCCACGAGCACCACGTCACAGGGGATCCACCATGACCATCACCCACGAGGCCCGGCTGCGCGGCACCCCCGCGCAGACCGTGCACGAGGCGTACGCCTTCACCTGTCTCAGCTGCGGGCACAGCTGGGAGCAGCGCTACGACATCCGCCACTACCGCGACGGCGCGGGCATCCACCGCGTGCAGTGCACCGCGAACGGGGAGCCCATCGCGTCCCCGCTGACCCGGCCCGTCTGCAAGAAGTGCGAGGGCACCGTCGTGCGCATCCTGCGCGCCGGAACCGTCGCCTCGGCGCACGCCGCGGAGGACCACCACCGCGTCAAGGCGCTCCACACCGGCCTCGGCCACAACCTGCTCGGGCTGCTGACCGGCCTGTCGTAGACCCGTGGACGATCCCCAGGGGGTGCGCGGACCAGCAGAGCAGCAATGAGAGAACGAGTGAGCACCATGGCGACGGACACGCTGTCCGAGGCGCCGGAGCAGTCGGCTCCGACCACCACACCGCACCAACCCGACCCGTCCGCCGACGGGTTGACCGAGCACGAGGCCGCCGCACGCCTCACGAAGTACGGCCCCAACGAGATCGCGGAGGAACACCGCAGCGCCGTACGGGAGTTCCTCGGGCACTTCTGGGCGCCGATCCCGTGGATGATCGAGGCCGCGCTCCTTCTGTCGGTGCTGGTGCGGCACTGGCCCGACGTGGCCATCATCGGCGTCCTGCTGATCGTCAACGGTGTCGTCGCCTTCGTCGAGGAGCACGAGGCCGCCGGTGCGATCGCCGCACTCAAGGAGCGGCTGGCCACCGAGGCGACGGTCATGCGCGACGGCGTCTGGCGCACGGTCGCGGTGCGCGAGCTCGTGCCCGGCGACCGCATCCGCGTCCGGCTCGGCGACGTGGTCCCGGCGGACGCACGGGTCCTGAACGATGTGACCCTCGACGTCGACCAGGCGGCCCTGACCGGGGAGTCGCTGCCGGTCGAGCGCGGCAGGGGCGAGACCCTCTGCTCCGGTGCCGTGATCGTGCGCGGTGAGACCGACGCCGTCGTCGAGGCCACCGGCACCGACAGCTTCTTCGGCAGGACGACCGCGCTGGTCGACGAGGCGGGGACCACCAGCCACCTGCAGCAGGCCGTCCTGCGCATCGGCAACTACCTGATCCTGCTGGCCGTCGGGCTCGTCACGCTCACGGTGATCGTGTCCGTGGCGCGCGGCAATCCGGTCCTGACCGTCCTGGAGTTCGCGCTCGTCGTCATCATCGCCTCGGTGCCGGTGGCGCTGCCCGCGGTGATGTCGGTGACGCTCGCGGTGGGCGCACGCGTCCTGGCCCGGCACCAGGCCGTCGTCTCCAACCTGCCCGCCGTCGAGGAGCTCGGCAGCATCGACATCCTGTGCTCCGACAAGACCGGCACCCTCACCGAGAACCGGCTGGCCGTCCTCGACCCGTGGCTGCCCGAGGGCATCGAGCACGCGGACCTGCTCGGCTCCGCCGCCCTCGCCTCACGAGCCGAGAACGCCGACCCCATCGACCGCGTCGTGATCGCCACGGCCACCGACGAGCACGCCCTGGGCCGCGACGGCCGGGACATGGTCAGCGACTTCATGCCGTTCGACCCGGTGACCAAGCGGACCCAGGCCACCGTCGGCAGCGCCGGAGACCTCGGCAGTTACCACGTCAGCAAGGGCGCCCCGCAGGTCATCGCGCAGCTCTGCGACGGCGACCCGGCGGCCGAACAGGTTCCCGCCGTCGTCGAGGAGTTCGCCGCCCGCGGCTTCCGCGCCCTGGGCGTCGCCCGCACCGACGAGACGGGCGCCTGGCGGCTGCTCGGCATCCTGCCGCTGGCCGACCCGCCGCGCGCGGACACGGCCGCGACCGTCGCGGACGCCCGGGCCCTGGGCGTCTCGGTGAAGATGGTCACCGGCGACCAGGTGGCGATCAGCCGCGAGCTCGCCCGCCAGATCGGCATGGGCGACCACATCCTCGACACCACCGCCCTCGACGGCGTGCAGCCCGGTTCCGGCACCGAGAAGGAGACGGAGCTCGCCGAACTGGTCGAGATCGCCGACGGGTTCGCGCAGGTCTTCCCCGAGCACAAGTACGACATCGTCAAGATGCTCCAGGAGCGCGGCCACATCGTCGGCATGACCGGCGACGGCGTCAACGACGCGCCCGCCCTCAAGCAGGCCGACGCCGGCATCGCGGTGGCCGACGCGACCGACGCCGCCCGCGCGGCCGCCGATGTCGTGCTCCTCTCCCCCGGCCTGGGCGTCATCTCGCACGCCATCACCCAGGCGCGGGAGATCATCCAGCGGATGGTCAACTACGCCACGTACCGCATCGCCGAGACCATCCGCGTCCTCGGCCTGATCACCCTGGCCATCGTCGCGTTCAACTTCTTCCCGGTCACGGCCATGATGATCGTGCTGCTCGCCCTCCTCAACGACGGGGCGATCCTGACCATCGCGTACGACAAGGTGCGCGGCTCGCACCGCCCGGTGAGCTGGGACATGCGCCAAGTCCTCAGCGTGGCCACCGTGTTGGGCGTCGTCGGGGTCTGCGAGACGTTCCTGCTGTTCGTGCTCGGCCGTGAGGTCTTCCACCTCTCCGACGGCGTGATCCACTCGCTGGTCTATCTCAGCCTCTCGGTCTCCGGCCAGGCCACGATCTTCGTGACCCGCACCCGCGGCCCGTTCTGGACCCGCCCCGCACCCGCGAAGCCGCTGCTGATCGCCGTCACGCTCGCGCAGCTCGTGGCCACCGCCGTGACCGGCTTCGGCGTGGGGATGACGCCGCTCGGCTGGGGCTGGGTCGGCATCGTGTGGGCCTACGCGGCCCTGTGCTTCCTCCTCGAGGACCGTCTCAAGCTGGCCTGCTACTGGTGGCTGGACCGGCACCCGAAGGCACCGTCCCTGGACTCGGTCGAGGCAGCGTGATGAAGATGCCGTACGACACCGCTGTCCCGGCCCGGCGCGCTCACCTCACCCACGACACCTACACCTTCACCTGCGCGTGCTGCGGGCACACGTGGCGCGAGGAGTTCGCCGTGGACGACGACGGCGTGCTGAGGGTGAGCAGCTCCGACGTGCCGGGGTGCGGTGAGCCGGTCCTGGCGCTGCCGGTCTGTGCGCGGTGCGGTGCGATCCGGCTGCGCACCACGGTGTGGGCGGGCTGAGACAGACATGCCCGCCGCCCGGCCCGAAACCGCCCCCGCCATCACGCCCGCGCCCGCCGGCCCTCGGCCCCGTCCGGTGGCGGCCCCGGCACGGGGACGGTGCGATGGGGGCATGACGCAGCAGCGCGGGAGTGCCGGGGCGCCGCGCGGCGGGGCCCGAGTCGGGTCTCTGCTCGCGCTGCGCCCGGCGGGCCCCGACGGCTGGGACCGCGCCGCGGCCGCCACGAGTCTCGCGGTGGCCACGGCCGTGGAGCTCGGCGCCGTCTGGGAGCACGACGCCTGGGCCACGCACCCGGTGCTGCGCTGGCTGGGCATCCTCGTCGCCTCGGGCGCCCTGCTGTGGCGTCGCACCCGCTTTCCGCTCGCCGCCCTCGTGGTCATCGCCGCGACCGTGCTGAGCACGGAGTTCGCGGCGCTGTTCTTCCTCGCGTATGCGGCGGGCCGCTACCAGCGGGCACGGAACGCGTGGCTGTTCGGCGCGGCCGCGTGCGCGGAGCTCCTCGTGATCACCCTGACCGGTGCGGGGCCACCGCTCGTCGAGTACCGCGCGCCGTCCACCGTGGTCATGGTCGTCTCGCTCGTCGCCATGACCGTCGTCGCCGGGACCGCGCTGCGTCAGCGCGCCGAGGAGGGTGCGCAGGCCGAGACCGCCGCCCGGCAGCGCGCCGTCGACGCCGTGAACGCCGAACGCGGCCGCCTGGTCCGGGAGTTCCACGACCTGCTCGGCCACGACGTGGCGCTCCTGAACATCCTCGTCGAGTCGCTGCGCACCCGCGGCGATCTCCCGCCCGAGGCCCAGGAGCTGCTGGCGGCGGCCCAGAAGCAGTGCGCGGCGGCCTCCGGCCACCTGCGCAGCATGACCACGGCGCTGCGCCTGCGGGAGCTGGACGCCGCGCCCCGTACGCCCGCGGGCCCGGCCCTCGGCCCGGATCCGGCCGCCGCCGATCTGGCCCTGCTCGCCGAGTCCCTGGAGAGCGTCCGTGCCTCCGGCACCGAGGTGCGCCTCGACGACGGTCTCACCGACGCCTTCGCCCGGCTGCCCGGCGCCCACCGCGACACCGTCCGGCGGGTGGTGACCGAGGCGCTCACCAACGCGCTGCGGCACGCCCCGGGCGCCGCCGTGCGCCTCGCCCTGCGCACGGGGCCCGCCGACTGGACACTGGAGATCGGCAACGGCCCGCCCCGCACCGCGCCCCGGCACACCGCTCCTGGCACGGGTCTCGGCCTGGCGGGTCTGCGCGCCCGCGTCGGGCACCTGGGCGGCACGCTGGCGGCCACACCCACGGACGACGGCGGCTTCGTCGTACGGGCCCGCGTACCACTCACCGACGACACCTACGACGCCGACAACGCCGACGGCACGGATGGCACAGGCGACGCCGCCCCCGGCCTGGAGACATTCCGCAAGCGAGGAGGAGAGCCCACGTGATCCGCATCGTCATCGCCGACGACGAGGAACTCATCCGCACCGGCCTGCGCACGATCCTCACCGCCACCGGCGAGATCGAGGTGATCGGCGAGGCGGGCTCCGGCGGCGACGTGGTGGAGGCCGTGGCCCGCCAGGAGCCCGACGTCGCCGTCCTGGACCTGGTGATGCCCGGCGAGCTGGACGGCGCCGAGGCCGCCCGGCAGCTCCGCGCCCGCCACCCCGACCTGGGCATCCTCATCCTCACCACGCGCACCGACGAGGACTCCGTGGCGCGCGTGTGGCGGGCCGGGGCGGACGGCTATCTCCTCAAGACGGCGTCCGGCGCGGAGATGATCGCGGCCGTACGCCAGGCCGCCGAGCACCGCGCCGTGCTCTCCCCGGACGTCATCTCGTCCGTGATGGACCGCTTCGCGAGCCATCGGCACGCCGGGGAGACCACCGAGCTGGAACTTCAGTTGCGGCAGCTGTCCGCCCAGGAGCTGCGGACGGTGCTCGCCGTCGCCGACGGCCTCGGCAACCGCGACATCGCCGGACTCCTCGGCATGGCCGAGGGCACGGTCAAGACGTATGTCTCCCGCGCCCTGCACAAGCTCGCTCTGGACAACCGCACGCAGCTCGCCCTGCTGGCCAACGACCACCGCGGGCTGCTCGCCCGCGTCCTGGAGCGGGCGAGCACGTGATCCACGGCCCGCCCGCTCCGGTCAGACGAGTTCGGGCTGCGGCGTGGGCTGGACCACAGGCGCCGCCTTCGGATCCCACTGCCGGGTCGTCCGCACATAGGCGTAGATGACGGAGACCATCGACAGAATGAGCAGCGGCCCGAACACCCACGGGTGGGTGGCCATCTGCATCGGCAGATAGCGATACGACAGCAGCAGCGCGGCGAAGACCGCGGCGCCGTAGGCGACCAGCTGAATTCCCGAACGGTCCCAGCCGCGGGTGATGGCGCGCAGCCCCGCCTCGATGGTGAGCGTGAACACCACACCGGCGATGATGTCCGCGCCGTAGTGGTAACCGAATCCCAGCGTGGCGCCGAGCGTCGCGATCAGCCAGAAAGTGCCCGCGAACCGCAGAATGCGCGGACCCCTCCGGGAGTGGATGAAGATCGCGGTGGCCCATGCCGTGTGCAGGCTGGGCATGCAGTTGCGCGGCGTGATGTTGTTGAAGGGCATGTGGTGCGGGGTGGCCAGCGTGGGCATCGTGTCCGGCCACAGAATGCCCACCGCGTAGTGCCCGCCGCCACCGTCACCGAACGCCTCGCCGGTGCCGTACGCGAAGATCGGCCCGACCACCGGAAAGATCATGTAGATGGCCGGCCCTATCAGGCCGATCACCAGGAACGTGCGTACCAGGTGGTGGCTCGGGAAGCGGCGCTCGGCCGCCACGTTCCGCAGCTGGTAGACCGTGACACAGACCGCGGCCACCGCGAGCTGGATGTAGACCCAGTCCAGGACGTGGGAGCCGACCGAGCCGCTGGCCTCGACCAGCCGCCCCACCAGCCACGACGGGTTGCCCAGGGCGTGATCGGCCGTCGCCACGTACTGGTCGAGCACCATCGGGCGGGTCTTCGACGTGATGAGCAGCCAGGCGTCCCCGGTCTTGCGGCCCGCCACGAGGAGCAGGCCGAGCCCGACACCCTTGAGCAGCAGGACGCGCTCCGCCCCGGTGCGGCGCGTGACGGCGATGACCGCGCAGCCCAGCAGGACCCACAACGCGCCGTTGCCGAACATCATCTGGGCGCCGACCGCCCACCGCACCAGGAAGAAGACGACGTCGATTCCGACGGCGACACCGAGCGCGATGATGCGTTCCCGCCAGGTGAGCACCACCATCATCAGGCCCATGCTGGCGTAGAGCAGCGGACCCGACTTGGGGGCGAAAATCACCTCTCGCGCCTGATTGGTGATCGGCCCCGGCATGCCGTAATGACGCGCGGCGATCTCCAGCGCAACGAGGAACCCGAGGGTCACCACGCTCGCCGCAGCCCACAGCAGCACCCGCGGCTGACGCCACACGGCACGATTCATTGTGGAGTTTTCACGCGAAGACGCCTGCGATGCTTTAGATATCAATTCTCTGGCCGATTTTTTCGGTTGTAGTCGATCCATCCCTCTTCATGCCGGACATCGTGGCTTTCCGGCGAAGGACGACCGCCGGCGGCGGCCGTGGCGAGTTGGATCATGCTATCGGAGGGGTGTGGGTGGGTTTCGCTGGTCAGGAGCGGCGTGAGGGTCAGTCGATCCTACGCGCCATGCGCCGCGGCCTCGGCGGCGGCCAGGAATCTCCCGCCAACCGACAGCCGGGAAGGGGAGGTTGGCGGACCGCAGTTGACACGTCCGATACGGCCATCAGTTCCCCCTTGGTGACGAGTGCGCCCTTGGACAGGTAGACGAGCCCGACGGCGTCCCGGTTCAGCGGACCAGTCCCGTCCTCTTCACCCCGGTCAGGATCGGGGTGACCTCGGCGGTGGCGACATGGCCGAGGGAGCCGAGGGTTTCGCTCATGAAGTCGTAGAGGGCATCGAGGTCACCGGCCGCGACGGCCACGAGCAGATTGGCCGGTCCGGTGGTGGCCGCGGCGAAGCGGACCTGTGGGTGACGGCTGAGCCGCCGCCCCGTCTCCTCCACTCCCCCGGGTGCGACGGTGAGCCACAGCAGCGCCTCGACGCGGATGCCCAGCCGAGCGAGATCGACTTCGGTCGCGAGCCGGAGCACCTGACCGCCCACCAGGGCCGCCACGCGGCGCCGGGCCGTCAGGGCGGTGGTGCCCGCGCGCCGGGCGAGCTCGGTGTAGGAGGCGCGCCCGTCCTCGGTGAGCCCGGCGATCAGCCGCTCGTCGAGGGGCAGGAGGGCCGGGCTGCCGGGACCCGCGGGCTGGGCCTGACCGGCCCGCAAGCTGGACAACTCGCCCGGCGACAGCAGACCGCCGCTCCAATCGAAGGCGGCCGGGAAGACCCGCAGGAGCACGTACGAGGTCCACGACAGCACCGCGGGGGTGGCGGGGAGATCGCGCAGCAGCAACGTATTGCGTGCGTCCGGTCCGTCCAGGAACAGCACGGTGCAGATCTCGTCCCCGCCGCCCAGGACGTCCACCCAGATGGTGTCCGGGCGCCGGGCCAGGGTGGCGGCGATGGCGCGGATCCGGTTCGGCCGGCAGCGGATCCGCAGGGCCAGCGGAATCAGATCGGGAAAGCACGCGGGATTGCGCACGGCGGTGGCACGCAGTGTCCCGTCGTGGAACAGCGGGCCCGCTCGGCGCACCACGGTGCGCTCCGAGATCTCCAGGACCCGGCCGACCGTGCGCCAGGAAGCGCGCGGTGCCGCGAGCAGGGCGGCGGCGATCCGGCTGTCCGTTTCATCGAGTGGATGGCGCGCTTTCTCCATGCCGGACGACTCTATGTCTGTCTTTCTCGATGCGGAGCGCCTCTTCTGGCCCGGACCGCCTCCTACGGACTCGGATGGTCCCGCACGGATGGGACGTACGGGCAGGGCGTGCGGGGAGGCCGTGCGGATGGGGCTCCTCCGGTACGCCATGACGGGAGAGGTGAGCACGGTGAGGGACATCGAGAGCCGGATCGTGGACACGGACCGGGGCAAGGTCAGGGGCGTGGTGGAGGGCGAGGCGATCGCGTTCCGGGGCATCCCGTACGCCGCGTCGCCGATCGGCGCGCTGCGCTTCGCACCGCCGCAGCCGCACCCGGGATGGACGGGGGTGCGAGAGGCGGCGCAGGCCGGTCCCGCCGTCCCACAGGCGGCCTCCCGGCTTGAGCCGGTGATGGGCCGCCGCAAGCCGGACTGGAACGAGGACGGCTGTCTGACGGTCAACGTCTTCGCCCCGCGCCACGCGCTCTCGGACGGGACGCCGCGCCCGGTCCTGGTCTGGTGGCACGGGGGCGGGTTCACCAGTGGTTCGGGCGGCTGGGACTGGTACGACGGGACCCGTCTCGCCGCACTGGGCGACATCGTGGTGGTGACCGCCAACTACCGGGTGGGGCCGCTGGGTTACCTGTACCTGCCGGAGATCGGCGCCGCCAACCTCGGGCCGCAGGACCAGGGCGCCGTGCTGCGCTGGGTGCGCGACAACATCGCCTCGTTCGGCGGCGCCCCACACGCCGTGACGGTCGGCGGGCAGTCGGGCGGGGCGTACTCGGCGCTGTGCCTGGCGGTCGATCAGGAAGCGTCGACACCGACGTCGATGCCGATGTCGACGTCTGGGCTGGTCGGGAAGTTGCTGCTGCAGAGCGGCCCGTTCGGACTGCCCCCGCAGGACCCTGAGCAGGCGGCGGAGAACGCGGCGGCGTATCTACGCCTGCTCGGTGTCCCGGGCGGAGCGGACTCCGCAACGACGTTGCGGGCCACGCCAGTTGAGCAGTTGCTGTCCGCGTACGGTCGGCTCTCGGCCCAGCTGGCGCGTCCGGGCAAGGTCGCCCCGCCGATGTACCCGGTGCTCGGGGGCCCTGGAGTGCCCCGCGCGTGGCAGGCAGCGCTCGCGGACGGCGCGTTGACGGGCAAGCCGCTCCTGATCGGCACCACCCGGGACGAGGCGACGGCCTTCTGCGCCTTCGACCCGCGCATCCAGAACCTCACACCTGCTGCGGCTCTGGACATCCTCGCCGCCCAGATCGGCGAACAGGCGGCCACGGCGCTCTACCAGCGGCATGCCGCCCGGCTCGAGCAGGAGCTCGGGCAGACAGGTGAGCAGGCGACTCCGGCGCAGATCTTCACCGCGGCGCAGACCGACATGCTGTTCCGCAACGGCACCCTGGAGATCGCCGACCGCCACGCGGCCGACGGCAACGCGACGTACCTCTACCAATTCGACTACCAGCCGCCCGAGGACGAGTACGCCCTGGGTGCCACGCACTGCGGCGAACTCCCCTTCCTCTTCCACACGTTCAGCGCTTACCCGGACAGCCCGATGCTGGGCACACCGCGTGCAGCCCAGCGCGACCTGGGCCGCCGCTTCGCGGGTGCAGTGGCCGAGTTCGTGAGGACGGGGTCGGTGCGCGACTGGCCGCCGTATGCGCCGACGACGACGGCGGCACGTGTACGCCACTTCGCTTGAGCGGTCGGAGCCGGGCGGTCAGAGCTCGGGGGGGCAGAGCCTGGGCGGTCAGTGCTGGAGTGGTCAGTGCTGGAGTGGTCAGTGCTGGGGTGGTCAGTGCTGGAGTGGTCAGTGCTGGAGTGGTCAGCGCTCGCTCTTCGCCGGGCTGCCCGCCCAGGCGGTCAGAGCCCGGGTGCGTTCATCGCGCCGCGTCGGCCCGTCCTGGCTCCGGGTGGCCCAGGCGACGTGGCCGTCGGGGCGGATCAGGACCTCCGTGACCCCGTCGAGGGCAGGGTGCGCGTCGTGCCGGGCGGCGCGCACCGGCCGGACGCGGGGCGCCCACCGCTCGGCTTCCCGTACACCGCTGCCCCCGTCGAGTCCGAGCAGGACGAAGCGCCCTTCATGCAGCAGGTCATAATCCCTCCCCGCCCCTTCCGCACCTGCCGTGGCAGCGAGAGCGACATCGGGCATGCGCCGGCCGGTGAGCGGGTCGCCCTCGGACGGATAGGCCGTTCCGATCGCGGAAATGGCGTCGGCGAGGCGGCGGTTGACCTGCTTCATGCCCAGGAGGTCGTTGACCAGCGCACGCAGCGCGCCGACGGGACGCATGTACTGCGGTACGAGGGTGAGTTCCGCCAGCAGGGTCTGGATCCCGGTGTTCTCGGCGACCGCCTGCCCGACCGGGCGGCGCTCGGCGTGATAGGTGTCGAGCAGCCCCTGCGGCGCCCAGCCCTTGACCTCGGCGGCGAGCTTCCAGCCCAGGTTCATCGCGTCCTGGAGCCCGGTGTTGAGCCCCTGTCCGGCCGCGGGGAAGTGGATGTGCGCCGCGTCGCCCGCCAGCAGGACACGCCCCGCCCGGTAGGAGTCGGCGAGCCGGGTGGCGTTGCCGAACCGGGACAGCCAATGGGGTTCGCCGATGCCGCAGTCGCTGCCGCAGGCGTCCGGCGGACGGCGACGTGACGGCGCCCACGGATGCGGGCGCGGGCGCGGGGCCGAGGGCAAGAGCAGCGGCAGACGCGAGGACAGAGGAGGAGCAGGACTGGGACGCTCAACTAGCCACCTCGGCGCATGCGTTGCGCGCCGCCCTGCTCCGCCACCGCGACGGCGCCCGCGTCTTCGCCGGCACCCACTCGACGGGCGGCAACACGCTCGGCTTCGCCGAGGCGATGATCGGCACCCTGCATCAGGCCGGTTCCAGTACCGATGACGCGGCGCAAGCGATGCTGACGCTCGTCAACTTCACGCTCGGCCACACCCTGTAGGAACAGGCCGCCCTCGACGCCGACGGCCCGGCCGACGCCGAGCGCCTGCGCCAGGCCGTCGCCGAATCCGCCCTGCCCCACCTGATCGCGGCCGTGCCCGTCATCACGGGAGGCGACTTCGACGCCCAGTTCGCCTTCGGCCTGCGGCTGCTGATCGACGGCCTGCGCGCGCAGGCCGGCTCCTCGACGTGACGAGGGGCTACTTCACCAGTCGGAACCCAGGAGTTGCAGCCCAGGCTCGGAGAAACTCCCCCGTCCCATAGGCCGCCTCCCAAGGCTCTCTTCTCCTCGCCAGGAGCCCGGGAAGACCGGCCACGAGCGGGAGTTGGTCCTCATGCAGCTCGGCGTTGGCGACGCCGCCGACGGCATCCATGATGCCTGCGGTCAGCAGAGCGACAACCACATGGTCGAAACGAGCACCGCAGAACGCGATGACATCCACCGCGTGCGTCGGCGTGAACCCGACGAACCGCTCCTGGTCGACCTCGTCGGCATGCTCGGCGTCAAAGACCTCTTCATCTCCGAACCCCGGCCCCGAGACGGAGACCAGCATCGGACGAGTCCCTTCGCCCCGGCCCGCGCCCGCCACCCCGAGGCTCTCCACACGCACCTGAAGGTCGAACTCACCGACACGCCGCTCCTCCACGGACTCCGCAACACCAGCCAAGAACAAGCGCAGTTGACGCAGGCCCGCAGCCGGGATCGCCCGCGCCAACTCGATGACCAACACCGGCCCGCTCACCCCGCCACCCACAGCCCTCCATGCCCCATCACAAGCTCGCGAGGAGCTCGTCGAGCGGGCTCGGCACCTGATCCGGTCCGAGGGCCTCGACCAGCAGATGCCCGTAGCGGATCTTGCGGCCCTTCTTCGTGCCGAGGAAGCGCCGCAACTGCTGCTCGCGCGGCCGCCCGTCCTGAGCAGGCTGGCGCAGAAAGGTCTCCAAGGCGCGGACGTCGCCCTCCGCCCGCACGATCTCCTCGACGCGCGCCGTGCCCAGCGCGCGGATGAGCTCGTCCTCCAGGTCGGCCTCGCACACGAAGAAGTCCCGCGGCGGCGCCCCTGCCCGCTCCAGGCCGCGCTCGTAGAAGCCCTGCTCGTTCTGGTCGCACAGCCCGACCAGGCGCAGGCCGAGCCCCGGCGGTCCGAGGAGCCCGGCGTAGCGGCCGATGCTCATCGCCCCGCCCATCGACAGGACGCACACGCCCTCGGCGGCCAGGTCCCGGCCGCGCCGGGCGGCGAGCGTCTCGACGGCCGCAAGGTCGCTGGGGCCTTCCAGCAGCACCACGGTGCGCACCCCCGACTGCTCGGCCGACTCACTCGCCGAACCACCGGAACCGCCGCTCGCCCAGCCACTGACCGCGTCCCGAAACGCCTGCATATCCGCCATGCAGCGAGTTTGCACCGCCACCGAAGGAACGGCACGGAATTATCGTTCCGCCCGGACCGCAATGGGCGACCTCATGGGCAGCACCGCAACGCGGCAACCGGGACGCCCGGCCACACGCCCGGCACCCCAACTCCGTTGCCCAAAAGGTCAATTCAAACTCCCAGTCACCTTCCGTACCGTGCGCCCCATGGGAAAGCGCCTCATCACCACAGCCATGGCCACCACCGCGGCGGCGGCCGTCCTGCTCACCGCGGCCCCCGCCGACGCCTCCATCCACAAGGGCAAACCCAAGTCGTGGCACTGCGCCTTCGACGACGCGTGCACCAAGAACACCCGCAGCGGGCCGGGATCGGCGAAGGTCCACCGCTGGTACCTCGGAGACTTCGAGGACACCCTGATACGCGTGGGCAACCGCAAGTACGGGCTCGAGCACATCAAGCGCGGCGGCTCCACCGGCAACAAGGCCAACCACCCCTACAGCGGCTACGCGATGCGCCTCTGGGACAAGGCCATCAACAACTTCGCCAAGGGCAGCAAGGGCCACGCCAACAAGGTGTCCACCACTCACACGGTCAAGTTCGGGCGCGGGAAGAAGAAGCGCACGATGTGCGTGGTCGTGATGGAGCGTGACCTCAAGCTCAACGGCAAGAACTACGGCCTGACGGGCATCTGGACCGCCTACTGGGTCAAGGGGCACGTAGGCTGGAAGGGCTGCAAGAAGGGCTGACCAGGCAGGATCAGGCGGGACCAGGCAAGGGGCGCGGGTGAATCCGTGGCATGAATCCATGGCGTGAAGGGGACTGGGTGGTTTCCACCGTCCCCACCGACAACCCGAACGACCTCGTGGGCCAGGTCGCCATGGTCACCGCTCATGACGATGTCCTGGTCGACTTCGAGGACAGCAGCGGCGGATACGCGCCCGGCGAACTCGCCCCCGCCCCCCGTACCACCGAAGCCCTGGAGCGACTGAGCACGGCCCTGGTCCCCTATCGGCGTCTGGACGAGGGCCGCAAGGAGCCGGTCACCGCCACGCCCGAGGAGATCCAGGCCATCGCCTTCGCCGCCCGGAGCGCCGACGAGGTGCACGCGGCAGGCCCCGAAGGGCGGCGCCTGCGCCTCCTCGACATCGGTGAACGCCGCGCCGACTTCACCCCGCCCGGCCCGCCCGTCGGCTCCGTAACTGAGTGGTACGACGCCGCGTGCCCGCCCCCCGCCGCCGCGCCCGCGCACGCACACCTCGCCTGGGCCCTGAAGCAGGTCTGCCGCCTCGCCGGGGCCCAGGGCGACCTGCCCGTGCTCCTGGGCTGTGAGCCCTCCCCCGCCTACGACACGGCCGACCTGCTCATGTCCTACCGGGAACGCGACTGGCGGGTGCGCCTGCCGCTGGTCTGGCCCGAACCCGGCGTTGACGACATCAGCGGGCCCCTGCACAACCTGGCCTTCCACCTGGACGAACTGTTCGCCGACGGGCAGGGCTTGGCGGAAACCCCGCCGCGTCGGCGCCGCCCCGGCCTTCCGTATGCGGACGGCGACGTCATTCACCCCTTCGGGACCCCCGCCGCACGGCGGTAGCTCGCGGCGGGGCACGCGTCGGGGCACGCGCAGAGCATCCGCTCAGAGCTTCTCGACATACGCCGTGGCATTGACGTCCTGCCCCAGGCCCACCTCACTGGTGATCCTCACCTGAACGTAGAACCCCTTGAGCGTGGTCGAGCCGCTGTTCTTGTACCGCGCCTTGTACGGCGAGCGATCTCCCCGTATTGGCAGACCATTCTGCGGCGCGCGGCCGTCGATCGAGCTCAGCGCGCCGCGCGCCATGCGGACGGCGGGATCACGCGGGTACTGGCCCAGCTCTGACCGACCCCGGCCGAGCCTCCCGCCCTCGTACGACTGCTCGGCTCGACGAGGGCCGCCGTGCTCGCCGCCACCCGCAGCGCCGCCAACACCAGTGAGATCTCTGCCCTGTTGGGGGTCAGCCCCGCGACGGTCAGCGAGCACTGCGCCGTGCTGCGTCTCGCCGGTCTCATCACCAGCCATCGGCACGCCAACAGCGTGTATCACTTCACCACACGGCTCGGCGGATCCCTGGAGTCGACCGCATCGGGAGAGCTCCGCGCGGCGGCCTGAGGCCCCACACCCCAGAAGGGTCTCTTACTCAACGTGCACGAATGAACGCTTTACGTCACCATTCGCTGTCCGGTCGCGCCCGCCCACCACCCGCGGTTAGCCTCGAAACGCACAAAAGACTCAATTCACCCGAATGGGAGTTCAACGTGAAAGCCACTCTGCGCAGCCGGTGCGCCCGAGCGGTGGTCATCGGTGCTCTGACCGCGGGTCTGGCAACAGCCGGGACGGTGACCGCCTTCGCCGACGCGAACGCACCCGCACAGCCCGTGCAGGCGAGTTCGACGCCCAGCCCCTCGAAGTCCGCCACCAAGGGGTCCCTGACCATCAAGGCGGAGAAGAACAAGGTGAAGGCCGGTGAGAGCGTCCACTTCAGTGGCTCCACCAAGGGCGTGAAGCAGGGCAGCAAGGTGGTGCTGCAGCACAAGACCAAGGGCAAGTGGACGACGCTGCACGCCAACACGACGGTGAAGAAGAACAACACCTACGCGTTGGACGCCAAGCTCAACACGAAGGGCAAGGAGACGCTCCGGGCCAAGGACGGCGACGCCGTCTCGCCCACGGTGACGGTCACCGTCAGCTGACCACGGCAGGACTCGCAAGGGCATGGGTGCGGGGCGCGGCGCCGAGAGC